>CANJPY010000087.1 GCA_947476255.1 Chthoniobacteraceae bacterium
CTTTTCAAACATCAGCTGATGCTCCGCAATCCACTCGCACGCCATGCCCTCGTCATAGGGATGCGGGATGTTGCTGGTCGTAGCGGCCACCGAGCGATCCCCGGCGAATCGCGATACTTCAGCTGCGTCGCCCTGGCAAAATGGCCGCAGCACCAACCGCTCGGTCTCAAGTATAGGAATGGTGCCCATTGTTTTCTGCTAACGCCCCCGTTCACCTGCCGCGGCGGCTGGTGGGACAGTGAAACCTGAAAAACCGTGTTGCCGCCACGGTCAGGTGCAACGCGCTGGTTCGGCACTCAATGGAGCCTATTTGTGCACAAACCAGCTCAACAGCTTCCTCCACCACCGGCGATACGGCTCCTTGCTCTCTTGCCCTTTATGGTAGCCAGTAATGACCGCCCCGACCTCCGAACAGGCCGTCTCGCTCACGCGCCGAAGTTCAGGGGAACGATCCCGGTCCGTGTAGAAAGACAGGGTGTAAGAGTCGTGATACGGGGAAGGCCCGCCGACCATCGTCCATAATTCCGTCTCAACAACGCCGACAAGTTGCCCGCTCCTGTGCAGATCAATCCGAGCCGGCGGTTCCTGCTCAAGCTCCTCTAAGTTGGCGTATTGGCGAACCAGGTCGTCGAAAGAATGGAAAGGGCCCCCCTCGAACATGCGGATCGCAACGCAGTCGTAGCCGATGACTTGGCACAACTTAGGCACAAGATACAGGAAAAGACCGGTGTCGAAATACATGTCCGCCCTGCCGCGCCGGTAGGTATCCAGAACCACCGCGAACCGATGGCGCAGGCCCGACTCGAATGCATCAGCCGGGGGGAAACTGGCGGCGTGATATCCGCTAACCAAGCAGAGGGTGCGATCAGTTACTTGTTGTTCTGCCGTGGTCATGTCTTTTGTTGCCGAACATGTATTAGGCAGCCGCCGCGGAATTCTGCAGCTCCTGCGTTATTCGGCTATCGCGACATTTTCACGGCCAGTCCGGCATTTGCAGTTCGAAAGATGCCGCACACGCCGCCGCTACCAGCCGGATCCCTAAACAACTCTCCAGCTTCCTTAAAACCGCAGGCTTCGCGATGCCCCAGAGTCTGCCTGCCACGACTTGTTGAGCCGGTTTGTCATCATGGTAGGGGAGCAATTTTGGATGGAGCTTCCATTGCTTCCGCTCGGCGGAAGGCTTCACGTAACTCCTCTTGGTGCAAAGTGGCCCACTCAACGACCATTCCTCTTGCCCTCGCTGGCAGCTGACCTTCGATAAAGGCCAGAGTCTCGATATCGATGATGGCCTTCTGACCTGCGTAAAGCGCGTGAAAATGAGGGGGTGAGTGATCCCCAAAGTACATCTGCACAATAATTCCGTAGAATCGGGAAAGCTCAGGCATGAGCGGGTATTCTTCGCAGATTGGGGAAAATCTCATCAGCGCTCTTACCGGTCAGTTGCATATAGAGGGAATCGGAACACAGGTCGAGCTCCCCCGGCCACTCGGGCACGCCAGCATCTGACAGCTTGGCTTGCGCAAAAATTCCAGGCTCCAGCCACAAGGCAAAGACCCCACGGCCTGCCAGCGAGGAGAGATCCACCACACCTTCGGTTCCATCCTCGTACCGCAGGAAAAGCCCATAGTTTTCACGAGGAGATAATTCCACGAGTTTCATTCCACCTGACACTGACATATCCGAGTCGCAGAGTCGAGGTGATCCTCTGTCAACGGTGGCGAGGCGATCAGCGGCTCGCAGCCTTCGACGATCCACGCCGCCGGATTTTGTCGCGAGTCGCTGCATCGCTTTGTTAGCCCTTTCTTCGGAGCAGCAGGTCATATTCCGCATGGCTCCCAATCCACACCCAAACGATCTCTCCATCCCGCTCGATTGCGAGCAAGCGATGATGCAGCCCGCGCCTGCAATCGCAAGCCGGGCGATAAGCTTCCTCATGAATGGGCATCGGCCACCTCAAACTGGCAACGGTTGATTTCAGCGGTTGACTTGCCGCATACCACGATTCGCTCGAAAGCTAAGCAAGAACCACCATTGCGATGACCGAATGCACGGACGCTATACGGCGTTGACCATTCCGGACGCCTTGTGAATTACCTCCATGATCAGCCCGTGCGGGGCGGCGAGAGAGTCGAAACGCACCATGTAGGCTTCGGAGGTCGACTTCACGTGCACTGCGAGGAACCATCTCACAATTCCGCGCTCGTTTACCTGCATCGTTTCGATCCCGATGATGTCCGACCATGACAGCAGCCGGCCCGTCCGTCCCTCGCGGACGAGCGTTGCCATATGCCTGCCGCCAAGCACCCTCACCGAGCAGAATAACCCATCGCGGGAAACCCGAAGACCGATCCGACCGGCTGCGATTGCGAGACGGTGGAACGAAACCAGGAAGCGCAGAGAATGGAGCACCGCCATCACCACGAGCATGGCCACGATAATGGTCGTCAGGATCAGCCAGGTTGGGATCTCTTGCTCGACAGACACTAACGACCGCACGCCGATCAGCGGAAGCGAGACAATCAATGCGGCGAAAAGAGCAAGCTTCATGTAGCTCGCAAAAACAGACCGCCTCGCTTGGTCGTCGTCAATCGGAATCTCGGTGACAGGATGCCGCAGCATGCGCTTCTGTGGCATGGACTCAAGACCGACGTCTGGGACGAGAATGACTGCAGTTGGACCCGTCATTTGCTCCTGCACGAAGCGCAACCCCACCCACACCATCCCCACGGAGATTGCTATCACCAGTACCCAAAGAATGTTCACCATAAAGCGGAAAACTAAGCACCGCAGGAAATTCGACGAGTCTAGCAACGCCAGAGCTGAGCGACGCCCGGAGTGCGGCGGGCGGGCTGCTGCGAAGCGAGCAGTCCGCATGACGCATGTAGGGCGTTCTGCTCCAGTGACTTGTTAGGCTCGTTGAGTGCAAGTAGGGCGACGGAGTAGATTGCTTATTGTGATTGGAAGCATTTCAACGGAAGCGGCTGTCCTATTGCTTGGTTATTGTCTTAGACTTTCCGTATTGGTCATGGCTCGCAATCATTCGTGGGGGATGTAATTAACGTAATCTTGGTGAAATCATGGCCCAAACAATTCTACCCAGTCTTAATTGTTTCGATGTTAATCCGATCTCCGTGTGATGGAGGGCTTGATATTACTATGAACGAGGTTGATGTATCGGAGGAGTTTTTAACCTGATGCGGTATTCCTGAATTTACTGTAAAGCTTTCCATCTTACTTATTTTATACGCACCGTTAGTGGTAATTATATCCAGACTGCCATCGAGAATATAAAATACCTGAGTTGTTTGTGTGTGATAATGAGGTGTCTCGGAGGTGTTTGGGGGCATTAACTCTTGAATTACGCTTAGGGAACTACTTTTGTGAAGGTGCCATCCATCACAATTGGCTCCCCATTTATAATGTTCCGCATTTCTGGTCGAAACAGGTGAATGTTCAGTGTTTTCCTCTGCGCTCATTATCATGAGATATATTTGAGGTGTTATTAACGCGATCGTTTTGGCAGGCAGAAGCCTAACATGTATTAGGCAGCAGTCGCAGAATTCCGCAGCTGCTGTGATTTTTGTTTCATTGAGAGATTAGCACAGAAGAGAGGGGCCGGCTGCCCAAAAAATAATGGCCGCTTTGCCTCCCTTGAATCGGTCCTCCCCTCTCTTGCGCGCTTATGGACTCATGGCCATCTCACCGGGGAGCCGGATGCACGGCTCCCAGCCACTTACTGCGGACTGTGCCCCTGCTCAGAGGGTGTCGGCGGGACTGCGCACGGCAACGCCAAGTCGCTGGAGGACATGGGTGTAAATCATCGTCGTCGAAACATCTTTGTTTCCCAACAACTCCTGCACCGTTCGGATATCCTAGCCGCTTTCCAGGAGCTGGGGCGAAACAGCAATGTATCCAAAGTCGACGGTTTCGCAATCGACGTTTGCCTCACCACGTTTTTCACCACGTTTTTCACCGCGCCTCTTTTAAGAGCGCGGGAGAGCGCGAAACACTACACCCTCATGCCCTCTCTCTTTTTCCTTAAAGCTCCCAGCGCCACGCCATCCGATTTCTGTTGTCCATCCTTTTACAGGGCAGGCGCATACAGATTACTGCCGACGTTTTTTTTTGCAACATCACTTGTCTGGTCCCGACGGTTCCAATTTGTTTTTAAGCGCTTGTTTTGCGAACATGTGCTAAGCTTGGAACTTCATGGAACCCACCGACAACCAGAAGACCTCTGACTCCGACGCTCAAAGATGGGTGAATACTTGGATTCGAGCAGGCGCGGTGCTGGAGAAAGTCCGACAAAATGATGTGAAGTTGGCGGACACTCCTTCAGCCATGCGTTCGTTCACTGGGAGTGTTCTGCATGCCGTTCGAACCCACCCCCCCTCTCAAACCTCTGGGTTGGTTGAACAGCAGCGCCTGTTCCGCAAATTCCGAGCCGCATGAACGAACTTTGTCGAGTAGCACTCGAGGTGCAGAGTGAGTGCGAAAAGCATCGTTGGAGGTTTTGCTTTATCGGTGGTTTGGCCGTTCAGTACTGGGGCGAACCACGCTTCACTCGGGATGTTGACCTTACCCTCCTGACTGGCTTTGGAAATGAGGAGGCCTATATTGACCCATTTTTGGAGGCGTTCGCTCCTCGAATTGAAAGCTGTCGAGATTTCGCGCTCCAGAATCGCGTTCTTCTTCTCAAAAGCTCTGAAGGAATTGGAATAGACATCGCCCTCGGCGCGTTGCCATTTGAGGAACAGGCGGTCAACCGCTCACGCTTGATTGAGCTAGAGCCAGGCGCCGTTCTCAGGCTCTGCTCGGCCGAGGACCTTGTTGTCATGAAAGCTTTTGCAGACCGCCTGCAGGACCAATTGGATGTTCAACGTATTTTGGTGAGGCAGGGGGTTAGTCGTCTTGACTGGGATTATATCACGAGCCACTTAGCGCCTCTATGTCAATTGAAAGGCGCTCCTGAAATCCTCAAGCGACTGAATCAGCTGAAGGAAAGTCTCGCATACCAAGCCCAGTAGCAAAGCCTTGTCTTCGTGCCCGCAACCGCTCGCGATTTAGGGCGCCCCGCGCCAATACCTCGCGAGGGCGCCTCGGAAATCGGGCGAAAGTAAATTCTACCAATTGCTTTAAAATCCCCTGGAGCTCCCGAAGTAGCAAGATTACCTTCGCCAACGCTGAGCGACCTTCGGGATCAGCCATAAGCCTTCTGGAACAGTCAGCGCTGGCAGAAATGTATGAGCACGATGTTTAAACGATGAACCCGGAGGGGCGGACAGTCCCATGTGATCGATCACTCTTATCCGACAAGACACAGACGTGATCGTAATTGCAGGTACGCGCGTGCTCGCATTACCGCATCTTTCCTGTCCTCACCCACTCTTGAGAAAACTTCACGAACGCGATCTGCTCGAACGTATCTTTCCGGCCACACTCGATCAACGTGCAGATCTGTCCGTCGTGGCTGCGTATCATCGCCGTGTAGGCGCTCGGCCCGCGCCACAAGGTCTGCGCAAACGGCCATGTCTTACCCTCGTCGTCACTCAGCCACGCAGTGACCCCGGTCCGATTTCGGGCGCCCGGCTGTGTAAAGATCAGATCATAATCGCCGTTCGTGCCTGATCGATCAGAACGATAAATGCACCCTTGGCAGAGATTCTCGGCGAGCGGCGTCACGTTCTCGCTCGGCTGCCACGTCTCGCCCCAATCGCGACTGCCCACCAACGTCCGGCGTTCCCCCTTCCCTGCGATCGTGCGCGCATTCATCGTCAGCGATCCATCGCCCATCACCACCACTTGCGGCTCGCTCGTGTTGTCGGCCGCGACGTCACCCAAGCGCCAGGTGACGCCATGATCGTCGGAGAGCAAACAGTGCGTGCGATAAACATCTCCTTCCGTGTGATACACCGGGATGATGAGGCGATTCTTTTGGGCATCGCCCACAAAGAGCCCAAGTCCCGGGCCGGTGCCATACCAACCCCAAGTCGACTTGCGGCACGTCGCCGAGAGGTCGCGCGGGGGCGACCACGTCGCGCCATCGTCGTCGCTGTAGGTGATCCAGACGGTTGTCGGGTCGGCCGTGCGAGCGACGATCGTTTCTTCAGTCGCCGAGCCGGGGCTGCGCGTGAAAGACAGCCAAAGCCGTCCGTTCGTCGGATCCTGCACGACACACGGATTGCCACAAAAATCGTCGCCGAAATCGGCCACGACCTGCAAAGGTTCCCACGTCTGACCCAAGTCGAAACTCCTCCTCAGGGCGATATCAATATTGCCCGCCGCTTTGCGCTTCGATACGCGCGCCTCGGCAAACGCCAGCAACGGCTTGTTCGGCGCAGTCCAAATCGCAGGGATGCGAAAGATCAAGTAGCCCGAATCACCCGCCTTGAACGGGACGGTGTAGAGCAGCGGCTGTCCCTGGGCAAACAGATGGGTAGCCAGTCCAAGGACGAAGAGTGTCAGCAGAATGGTTCTCGTAATGCGACGGCGCTGCAGCGGGGTGAAAAGAGTCATACGTGAAAGGTTACCAGGGGGATTTTTGATGCATCGGTTGGAGTCTTCTCAAATAGACACGACAGTGTGACCTCGAGGAACTCCCCTCTGCACACCGCACCCGTGCCACAACCGGGAAGCAAGGCACGCAGGTGCATGGCGATGATCCTATTGCCTCGCCGCGCAGCAGCAACATGTTTTAGCACTCCCCGCGACTTTGGCGCGCGAGCGCGCCAGCAAAAATGGCGCTCAAAGCGAATTCAGCGTTCATTTCACCCACGATTTCTGGCAAATCCCAGCCTTCACGGAGTGTTCCGTTAAAGAATGAGAGAAGACACTGACAAGCACGGCCGCTTCCTCGGGCTCTATGTGGAGCACGAGCAGGCTCTGCGCGGCTTCGTGCGCTCCCTGGTGCCCACGCTCGAGGACGCACGCGAGGTGATGCAGGAAACCGCGGCTGTTCTTTGGCGGAAATTCGATGAATCCATCGACTTTCGCCCCTGGGCGTTCGGAGTGGCGCGGTTCGAGGCCCTCGCTTTCATCAGGGACAGAGCCCGCGACCGGCATGTGTTCGGAGACGAAGTTCTCGCATTGCTCGAGGCGGAGGCCTTGGAGGCGGCGGAATTAAGCGCGCAGGAGGAAAAGGCGCTCGAACAATGCCTGGAAAAACTCACTCCCCCCCAGCGCACACTGGTCGAGACGGCCTACGCGCCGGGCGTGCGCATTGATGAGCTCGCACGCGCCTCGGGACGCACAGCCATGTCTCTTTACAAATCCCTACACAGGTTGCGTATGACGCTGGCCGACTGCGTCCGCCTCACCCTGCACGAGAAGGAGGAGACCGCGTGAAATCGGGTGATTTCAAAATGGAACTCGTGCGCCGATACCTGGGCGGCGAAGCTTCCAAAGAGGAGCTGCTCTCTCTCGAATCCATGCTCGCCACAGACGCGCAGCTGCGGCGTGATTTCCTAGCCTACGCGAGGGTGGACGCCGCTTTGTCGGCGGTCGCGCGCCCCCCGTTGCTGGCGACTGCCCCGCCGCCAACGCACCGCTTCTGGCGACCGCTGGCAGCAGTGGCCGCTGCCGCTGCCGTGTTGCTAACTGGCCTGCTGTGGCGCTTTCTTCCGATGACGCCACCTGTGCTTGGGACCGTCACGCAGGTGCTCAACGCCGAGTCTTCCGTGGACGGCAACAGGCCCGCAACCGGCCAGACGCTGGGAACGGGACGGATATCCCTGCGTCTTGGTGCCATGGAGATCACTCTTTCCAACGGTGTGACATTGATGTTTGAGGGGCCCGGCGAATTGGAACTCCTGACGCCCATGCGCGCGCATCTGCACAGCGGACAGGTCGTCGTCCGGGTGCCGCAGAACGCCATCGGCTTTCAGCTCAACGCGGCTTCCGTCCAGGTGGTCGACTTGGGAACGGAGTTCGGATTGAAGGCTGGGCCGAGTCTTGAAGCCGATGTACAGGTGTTCGAGGGCCTCGTCGAGGCGAGTCCAGCGCAGGGCGGTTTCACCAACCGGATGGTCGCAGGGAACGCCGCCCGTTACACAGCGGAGGCCTCCACTCCAAAGACTCTGGTCTATTCTCCTTCGCGCTTCATCCGGCAGGTCCCTCCAGAGCCGGGCATTCCACTGCCGGCGAAGATGAGCAAACGCGAATTCCCGCCGGCGCGCCATTCCGAGGTCGTGATCCCAAAGGCCACACAGCCCATCCGCATCGACGGTGACCTTTCTGAATGGGACGCTGAGGGGCTCTTTTCCTCCGAAGAAGATCCAAGCCGAAGCGTGGAGGGACGCATGCGCTATGACTCGGAAGCCATCTACATTGCCGCCCACATCAAGGATCCTGCGCCGATGCGCAGCGCCATCGATCCGGCGATGGACGGTGAATTGGGATGGAAAGGCGGCGGCTTGCAGGTCCGCTTGTCCCTCGACCGCTCGCTCGGCTGGCCCGTGGATGCCAGCGCCCCTTCGTACTACCGGATGCGTGGCCTCACGGCGAGTCCGGAGCAGATCAAGCGCGCGATGAACCAGCGCTTGGTGACCCTTACGCTCTGGCACCATGAACCTTCGCAAACCGACTGCCTGCATCTCGCCTTTGGCACGAATTACTCCGGCGGCGAGGTCAATCCGCCGGGCTATTCGGCGGCGTTCAGGCGCGATCCGGACGACCGCGGCTACACCATCGAGGCCCGCATCCTCTGGCAAGTGCTTCACGCACAGGACGACCCGCCGCGGGAGGGGGATGTTCTCGCTGCCTGCTGGAACGTCCACTGGTGCGACCCCTCCGGGCGCGTGTGGCTGACCAATCTCATCGACATCCGCAATTCCACCGAACCCCTGCGCATCTACGACTACGAGCGCGCCGCGACCTGGGGCCGGGCCATCTACCGGTAAGCACCGCAGGGCTTCCGAATTCGGCCCAGCTTTCCTCCTCCATGAAACGTCTTCTCTTTTATACCCTCCATCTAAGGCCGGCACCCTGCCCCTCAGCACGGAATCCTTGGACGCATCCACGCCTGACAGGTGCGCCAGATCGTTCCTACAGCAAACCTCTATCCATTTACCCCCGATGATGATGCGAACTCCGCTGATCCTGCTTCTTCTCTGCGCGAGCATCCTTACCGCGGCCGATATTCCCTTCACTCTCGCGCAACCGGGCAACGTTTCCGTCGCTATCTACGATGCGCAGGGCCGCTTGGTGCGCGAACTTGCCCGCGCACAACCCATGACACTAGGCTCGCACTCGCTGACTTGGGACGGGTTGGACAGGCAAGGCACCCCGCAGCCCCCTGGCACCTACACATGGAAACTCCTCCTTTCCAAAGGCTTCGAGTCCAAGTTTCTCGGGGTCGTCGGCGTTAATCCAGTGGTGCAACCGTACGACCCATGGGTGGGCAACAACGATGGTCCAAGCGCGATTGCCTGGGATGAATCGGGCTGGTACGTGGGCTCCGACGGTTCCGAAGGCATTCCGGCCTACCGCAAACAATCACCCGACAGCCGCCGGCGTCCATGGCAGAAGGACTGGATGGAGGCGTGGCAGGGACCGATCGCAATGGCGAGCGCGGACGGCGTGCTGTTTGTCCTGCAACAAAACGGTAAGATCGTGGCACTTAACCGCGAGACAGGCGCTCACAAAACCTACTCCGACGACGCAGGGAAGGTACGTCCGCTGGCATGGGATGTCCTTGCGCCGGACGACAACCGCGATGGAAACGGAGGTGTGACGACCAGCCCGATGGACATGGACGCGCGAGACCGCCGTTTGGTGGTTTCCGCGGAGAAGTTTGACCTCGTGCGGCTTTATTCGAGCGAGGCACCCGCAGTGCCAAAGAAGGCGTCCCTCGCCATGCTGCAGCAGGCAACGGAGGAACGCCTGCTCCGGACGGAGTCCGTGCCCGCGCCCAAAGGCGTGGCGCTCGGCGCGGAGGGTGTGATGTATGTCATCAGCGATGGGCGGGTTCTCGCATTCGGCAAACAACGGGAGGTTTTCGTCGCTGCGGACCAGTTGGAGAATCCGCACCGCCTGAGCGTGGACACCGCGAGCGGGGACGTGCTTGTGGCCGAAGTCGGCCCGTCCCACCAGATCAAGCGCTTTGATCGCGCGGGAAAACTGGTCGCAACATACGGACGCAAAGGTGGTCGCCAAGACGGTCCCTTTGTGGCCACCGACTTCCGCGAACTTCGCGATGTCGTGGCGACCGGGGAGGGTGGTTTTTTGCTCTGTGAAGGGAATGAATCGCTGCGCCGCACGGCTCGGTTCGACCGCAACGGTGCGTTGCTGGGGCAATGGTTTGGCGGCACGCCGTTCTTTAATCAAGCAAGTGCCACCTCGCAGAGGCCCAACGAGATCTGGTTCGATGCGGGCTATGCCGCACTTGGGGTGGCGAAGATGGACTTTGAAAAACACACCTGGGAGATCATTGCGAGTTACGGATACGAAGCCTTCGGGGACGGGCTGTTTCCCAGGCATGATTCGTTCAGACATTGGCGGGTCCGCGAGAAAAACGGCATTACCTATGTGGTGCACGAGAGTGGAGCGGTTCTGCGTCTGGATACGGCGACCCAGCGCCTCGTGCCCGCCGCTATCGCAGGATTCTTGCGCGATAAAAAGAAAGTTCCCCACCCACTGCAGGAGGCTGCCATGCAGCAACAATTGGACTTGGCGAAGTTTAGCGGACTTTACACATGGAGCGACCTCAACGGGGATGGCGCCTTCCAACCGCTTGAGTTTTGCTTCCACGCCACGGAACCCGGGCGCAACGCACCCAGCATTGGGATAGCCCCCTGCTTCATCGATGAAAAATGGAACCTGATTTTCAGCCAGGACACGTACACCGGCAAGGGCGCGCCCTGGGTCGTGCTTCCAAACCTCGCAAAACCTGATGCCTTGGCACCCGCGTGGGATTGGAACCGCAGCGAACCCGCAAAGGCCGAGTGGCCCGCCGAGATCGCAGAAATACACGGTGCTGAATCGCGCGGCATCTGGCGCGGGCCCGACGGCGCAGTCTACCAAATCGTCGCCGGCAACCGCGCCCCGACCGCAGACAGGCACAACCCCACCTTTCCCGGATTCCGCAGTGGTTCGGTGCGTGTGATCCGATGGAACCCCGACGGCAGCGTGGCCTGGTCGGTCGGAAAACACTCTCACCTCGAACCTTTTGCGGGCGCCAAGGCGGGGGAATACCACGATCCCACGCGCATCCTCGGAGTGGTACAAAATTGTGTGGTGGTGGCGGACCGCTCCGCCTGGCCGGCTTCGGTGTGGACGGCCGACGGACTGTACGCGGGTTCCTTCCTCGACCGCCACGTGGACGACGGATTGCCCGCGAATCTCTACGCGTGGTGGAGGGAAAAACGACCGGACCCGGACAAGCCCGGCGAGTTTGTGAATCCCCAAACGTTGGATCCCGATACGCCGATTCCGTACGATGTTCTCGGCGGTTATCTTCTGCCCGTGCCCGGTGCAGATCCGTTGTGGATGCCCATGGGGGAGAGTTCCAGCGTGGTGTACCGCGTCGGCGGATGGACGGGCTGGGAGCGGCAGGAAGGCCGGTTGACGCTTGATACAATACCAGTTTACGCCGCGGGCCATGGCACTGGACTTTTCGCGGTGTACTTTAACAACACACACCTCAAGGACGAACCCGTGGACACGCGCACCGATAGCCGGATTTGGTTCGGGCAGAAATTGGGTTCGGGGAAACGGCTGCCGTGGAGCAAGGAGGCGGTGACAGGCATCGACGCCAAAGGCTTCTCCGCGCGCTGGAGCGGCTTTCTCGAACCGCGCCTGAGCGAGACTGTGACATTCAGCGCCTACGTGGGCCCCAAGGATCGCGTGCGCCTTTGGATCAACGACGTGCTGGTTTTAGACGACTGGGCTCCAACCGATCCCAAACGGCGCCGCCCCAGGCAAACCGCCGAGTCCGTCGACGAAGTTTTGAGCACACCCGTCGCACTCACGGCCGGGCAGCGCGTTTCAATCCGCCTCGAATATGTCAGCGAAGGTCCGGAACCCGGTTCGCTCAGCCTCAACTGGGACAGCTTTACGCAGGAGCGCCAGCGCATTCCGACGGCCTTTCTGTATCCGGCAGCGGCAAAGTAAGAAGCGAATGCCTGAAAGCACCAAAGACACCTTGTATTAATGAAACGATTGCTCTCTCTCCTCCTTCTCACCGCCGCGATCACGGACGCTGCGGACATCTCCCTGAGCCTCGACAAGCCCGGCAATGTCTCCGCCGCCATCTACGACGCGCAGGGCCGTATGGTGCGTGAACTCGCGCGCGCGGAGGGACTCGCACCGGGCAAGCACTCGTTCGTTTGGGACGGGCTGGATATGGACGGCAAACCTGCGCCTGTGGGGAAGTATGAATGGCGCTCGCTTCAGACGCAGGGCCTGCGCAGCGAGTACCTCATGAGCATCGGAACGAGCGTGGGTGACCGGTGGTGGCCGGGCAATCATGCGGGGCCAACGGCAGTCACGGTGGCGGATGATTCGCTCATTGTTGCCGCACATCCCGAGGGGGCCCCCCTGCTCACCCGTGTGGGTTTCGATGGTCGTGTGATTTGGGAACGCGCTGCATTTGAACCGGCACGGAATCCCTACGATGTGGCAGTCGGCGGCGGAAAGGCTTTTTACTTGCAGGACAATGGCAAGGTCTTCGTGCTGGATTTTGAAACAGGCAAACCTATCGGCAAGGGGCAACACGGCACTCCCCTCTCGGCCATGGTGCCCGTGAAGACATTTGTGTTCGGAACCAGCCAGTCTGAGGGTGAAGAGACGGCGGTACCGCTCCAACCTGTCGGCCCGAACACGAGCACCGGGTGGAACAGCGTGGAAGGCATGCTACAAGGCCCGGGCGGCATTACCTGCGACGCGCTTGAACCCCGCGTGTTTGAAGCCCCGCTCCCCAACGGAGAGTACCTATTGCGCTACCATTACGGGGACGACATGCAGGCCACAACGCTCGTGGAAGTCCAACCCAACGGCATGGAAGCTTCTCCGGGGCACCACACACTGGCCGACAAAATGGCGTGGTGGCAGCTGCCTGCAGCTCCCGCCGGGGCAAAAGCTCAGCCCGTCTTTTTGCCGCAGATTTACCAATTGCCACGGGGTGTGCCGGTGAAAGACGGACGCCTGCGCATCAAGTTCATTCCGGAGAATCCGCGCGTTAAGCCCAAATCAGCGCACTGGGGTCTGCGCAAGATCGAGGTGATCGCCATGGCGGATCGCCTTGCCGCGGATGATGCCACGCTGCTGCTCTCCTGCAGCGGCGCCGGCCGGCTTCTGTGGCTCGACCCCGTCACGGGCAACACGCTCGACACGATGCCACTCGCCAATGTACGCGACATTGCGCTCGGGCCGAAGCATGAAGTCTTCGCGCTCATCGGCGAGAACGTGGTGCGCTTTACTCGCGAGGGCAAAAATCTCGTCACGCACGTGAGCGGCCTGCGTGAGCCCGTGGCGCTCGACGTGGATGCAAAAACCGGTGCAATTTTTGTCGCCGAGGGTGGCTCGGGTCAGCAGGTGAAAAGTTTCGATGCCGCCGGCAGACTCACCGCAACCCTCGGAGGCTTGGGCGGCCGCAAGCTTGGCCGCTATGAGCCCCGCAATTTCTCCAGTCTGCGAGGTGTTGCGGCCGACAGGCACGGCGGCTTTGTGGTCATCGAGCAATCCACGGTGCCACGCCGCACGGCCCGTTTTGACGCGAAGGGCGAGCCCTTGAAAGAATGGTTCGGGGGCATGGACTTCTACACACAAACGGCGCTGGATCCGTCTGATCCCACCGTCGGCTGGCTCAGGCAGGACGACGAGACGGTGGTGCAGGTGAAACTGGACTACGCTAAGCGCGAATGGTACCCCTTGGCCGCCTACCGTTGGACGGAGATGTTTGATCCAAACGGAGGAGGAACCGGCGACTCGCTGTATGCCACGCGGCAGGGCTATCCGCCATGGTTCGCCGGGCGCGTGCCAAGTTTCAACCGCGTACGGACGCTGCGCCGGGACATTGATGGTGATGGAAAACCGGAGTTGCTGCTGGAGTTTACATCGCTGCCACTTGTGCTGGTGCACGATGAAAAACAGGACCGTCTGCGCCCGCTTGCCTGCCTAGGCCTTGTGCATCGCGATCTTTGGGCGGCAGGCAACACCGCGCGAGTGGATCAACTTCCACCCGCATGGGCCGACGCCATCCGGCTTGCAGGCGGCGATCCTGCGGACGCGAGCAAGCGCATCAAATACGCGCACTACGCGTGGGCGGATGAAAACGGAGACGGCCTCATCGACGCGAACGAACTGCGTCTAGGCGAAGCCCATCGGGATGCCGGTTCCGCCACGCAACCCAACGGCGGCTTCTGCCTGCGCGTGGACTCTGCGTTCAATGCGTGGATTGGCGGCGGCAATACGGACAAGACCGGTTTGTATCGCATCTTCAAACCAGAGCGCATCACTGCCTGCGGTGCTCCGGTTTGGCCCTTGCAAGGCGTTGCCGGACCGATAACCGAGCGCCGTGCGGAAACGAAGTCGTTGCTGCCCACCCGGGACGGTGGCTCCTTTAGCCTGCTTGACGGGCATGGCGACGGCACGAAAAGCTCCAGCACCTATGACACGGCCGTGCATGGCTGGGGCTGGCCCTCGACCATGACCGACGGCATGGCGCTGCAGCGGCTTGATGCTGCGGGGAATCGCGTGTGGCGCACTTCCTCCAAAGCCGCCCGCTGGCCGCATCCTCGTGGTCAACTGCACGGGGCCTGGCATCTGGGACGCGAACTCAAGGGGTGCGTACCCGTCTTCGACTGGCTGGAGCAACCCTGCGAATTTTGGACCACCGACGGTCTTTACGCGGGCGGCCTCTTTGATGGTCGCGATCCTTACGATGGTCATGATTTGAGCCAGCCAGGCAGCATGCCAGACCGCCTCTACACCTGGCACGGAGTGAACGGAAAGCGGATTGGCAGGAACAATTACGACCAACATTCGCCGCTCGCCGCGGACGACTTCCGCACCGGAGGCGAAGCCGCCGAGCTGCCTGATGGCTCGGTCGTCTTCCTCGGCCAGGGAGCGAATAACAGTCCGTGCTATCGCATCACCGGTTGGGAACATTTCGTGCGCCAGCATGGAGCGCTCACCGTCGAACGGCCCGCGACGGCCCCCTCTCAGGCTGGCTCCGGGTTGAGTGCCGAAGTCTTCGCGAACCTCGACCTCCAGGGCCAGCCCGTCGTTAGCCGCACGGACGAGCGCCTTTGGTTTGGCATCCACAAACCGTGGCCTCAAGGTACTCCGGCAAAAGAGTTCAGCATCCGCTGGACGGGCTACCTTGAGCCCCGTTTCAGCGAGAACTATTGCCTCAGTGTGTACGCACGGGGTGAATTCAAGCTCTGGATCGACGGGAAGGAAGTGGCATGGGCGGATCAGGATTACCCGCGTAACGTGGAGATTCGCAAGGGCCACTCGGTCCCGATTCCGCTGCAATCGGGCAAGAGGGTCCCCATACGCATCGAGTATCGAGCGGTGCCCATGGATCCGAAGTCGCCGATGCCCGGTCCTTCGTTTCATCTCAACTGGGAGAGTCTGAGCCAACCTGTTGAGCATGTGCCTGCACAGTCGTTGAGCACGCATTGAAGTTTGATGCCTTAACGCCTGACGCCGAGCACCTCCTCCAGCGCCGAACCCGTCCCGATGCCAGAGGCATCGGGGGGGAGGTGGGGGGGCTTTCGCGTTTTAAGGCCGTGGATTTTTGCGGCGTTCGAGAAACTGATCTCATCGATCAGCTCATGCCCCGACTCAACCAATCTTTGTTATTTTATGCCGTCCCAACCGCCGTAACCCCGGCGTAACGGGCCGGTCACGCGGTGGAGGCTCCGCCTCCGTCCCTCCCCAAGTCTGGCTCCGCTGGTGTCGCTCCAGTTGGGAAGCGATGGAAGTGTTGCCGGCCAACATGGGCGACACCATCAAGTTGAGCGAGCAAGGAGGCCAAGGTGAGTGCGCGCCAACGCACGGACACCGCCCCAACAATGATCGCGAGAAGACGTGAAATGGCGTGGCTAACCCTCGCCCCATTCATTTGTCGCCCCACTCCGAGAACCGAACCGACACGCATCAAGCCAGTTCGAGCCCCGGCAGCGTGCCTGTGCTGCTGGCGAATTTGTCCGTCTCGAGGCCGAGGCGCTGGAGCATGGTGACAAAAAGATTCGGTAGCGGGTGATTTTGTTTCCGATCAAAAGCGAGGTGCTGACCGTGCTTGTAGCCGCCGCCGGCGAGAACAATCGGAAGGTTCTTATTGTCGTGGCTGTTCGCGTTACCGAGGCTGCTGCCGTAGAGGACTTGTGTGCGGTCGAGCAGCGTCGCGCCGGGCTCGCTCGTGGACGTCAATTTTCCGAGGAACGTGGCGAGTTGCTTGAACTCTGCTGTCTCGAGGTTCTTCAACTGGGCCAGCGCGTCCGGGCGGTTTATATGGTGGGAAAGATTGTGGCTCTCGCTGGTGACGCCGGGGGTGTGGCCGGCGAAGCCGTCGAGCCGAATCAGGAAGGTGATAAGCCGCGTGCTGTCCGTGGAGAGAGCAAGATGCGCGAGGTCATACATCGGCGCGATTTGATCAATCAGATACTCGCCGTCGGTCGGCGGCGGCACGTTCACTTTTGGCTTCGTCTTTTTCTCCCACTGCTCGGAAAGCTGGAGACGCCGCTCCACTTCGCGCACTGAAGTGAAATATTGATCGATCCGATCACGATCCACGCCGCCGAGATTCTTCTTCAGCTCGGTGGCACGCTCGGAGACAAGATCGAGTACGCTGCGCCCGGTGCGCAGGTTTTCGACCTGTCTCGCGACCGAGGCGTCGTCGCCATCCACAAACAGCGCTTTAAAGAGCTGTGCCGGGCTGCGCTCGGAGGGGAGCATCACGCCGCTCGCGTTAACCGAGAGCGACTGGCTTCCTCCTTTCGCGACCGAGAGCGCGAGCGAATGCACTCGCGTCTCATGGCCGATGCGCTCTGCCGCGAACTGATCGAGCGAGATGCTGTTGCGAAATGCGGTGGTGCCGGGGCGCGGCGCGGCGCTGAGAAACGTCCACTCGGCCGAGTGCCCGCCAGCGACATCTGGGTGCGACGTTCCTGAAACGACGGTGAAATGATCGCGAAAATCCACGAGAGTCTCGAGATACGGCGTGAGTGTGAAATCCCGGCCGGTCTCCAACGGGAAAAAATGGCGCTCGAGGATGCCGAGGTTCGTGCAGATAGCGATCATGCGGCGTGGCGGGGCAGCTGTGTCCTTACCAAACACGGGACGCATCGCATCGAGGAACGGCAGTGCGAGAGCGGCACCGGCGGTGCGCAGAAAAGTGCGGCGTGAGAGAGGCTTGCGGGCGATGTGGATCATGGGGATGAATGGCTGAAGCTACGGTCTGACGAACAGCGCGCTCGCCACGACCTCCTGCAAGACCGAACGCACACCGTGTTTCGCGGACTTTGTCTTCGCGAGGATGGATTCGATTTCGGGGCGGTCGCCGAATCTGACCGCGTTCCCGGTGCCGTAAATGAGGAGCTGGCGCGCGAGATTTCGCGCGAGCGCGTCCTCGTTTTCCAGCAGCAGCGCGCGGAAACTCCGGATGTCTTCAAACCTGCGCCCGTCCGCGAGCTGGCCCGCGGCGTCCACCGCTCCTCCGGTGCGGATCCTGGTGCGGTTGCGCGCGCCGGAGCTGCTCACGACTTCGACGAATGGTTCGTCTATCATCACCTTGCCTTGCCGCACTTTTTTCGGCTGGCCGCCGAGGCGGTAATGTTCGCGCCAGCCGCCGATGGCGTCGAAATTTTCCAGCGCAAATCCTGGCGGATCGATCCTCGCGTGGCAGCCTGCGCAGGAGGCGTCGGCGCGGTGCGTGTCGAGCAATTGCCGGATGGTCGTCGCGCCGCTAGCGTCGGGCTCGATGGCGGGTACATTCGGAGGAGGAGGTTCGCGCGGGATTCCGAGGAGCCGCTCCGTCACCCACGCGCCGCGCAGCACGGGCGAGGTCGCGGTGCCGTTTGCCGTCACCTTCAAAATCGCGGCCTGCGTGAGAAATCCGCCGCGCGGATTGTCTTCCGGCACCTTTACCTCGCGCAGATCCGCGCCGCTCACGCCGCGGATGCCATACAGCTCGGCGAGGCGCTGATTGACGAGCACCTTGTCGGAGGCGACAAGTTCGTGTACGCCAAGGTCTGCGCTCAAGAGTCTGCGGAAAGATGCGCGCGTCTCGGCGAGCATCGAGTCATGCAGCCAGGTGTCGAACTCCGGGTAGAGGTTCGGATCGGGCGAGGTGAAATCAATCTTCGCGAGCTCCAACCATTCATCAAGAAAGTGCGCGACAAAACGCTCCGAGCGCGGGTCTGCAAGCATCCGCACCACCTGTTTTTTCAAAACGTCCGACTTCGACAATTCCCGTTTGTCCGCGAGCGCGAGCAACTCCGCATCCGGCACGGAATCCCAGAGAAAAAACGACAGCCGCGATGCGAGCGGGTGTTCGCCGAGACGAGCGGGTTGCGCGGATGCCGGCACTCGGGACTCGATGCCGATGAGCAGAAAATCCGGCGAGCACAGCACCGCCTTGTATGCGGCGAGCATCGCCTGCTCGAAGCTCGCGCCGTCGCGCGTTTTGGATTCCACCATCGCGACGTAGGGCGCGAGATCCCCGTCGGTGACGGGCCTTCTCAAAGCGCGTCCTACAAAATCCGTGAGCAGCGCGCGATGATCCGAGCGGACGGGGTTTGCATCGGGCGGGTTTTTCCCAAAGAGCCTCTGCTGGCTCATCGGCGGCCAGTCCTCGATGAGCGGGCCCTCGACCTCGAACCAGTCGTACGCGATGCCCGGCCCCTCGTAGTCGAACATGCCGCGCCCCTCGACGGACGCCGTGGTGCCTGGCGTCGAGGGCAGCGTCATCGCGTGGAAAGAGATCTTCTCGCCGGGGTTCAGCCACACTTTGAATTCGTGCGTGGTGGGCATCATCGGCGGCGCATCGAAGTAGCCAATCGGCTGGCCCTTCAGCGACGCGCGCGTGACGTGCGTCGCCTCGCCTTCGCCGTGAAATTCCACGTTCTCCATCCAGCTCCGCACGACCTTTTCTTTTTCCAGCGGAGTCGCCTGCCACTGGCCCTTCTCGTCCTTGAAAAACGGCTTGCCGAGAGACGCGAAGACCTGCACAAGACCGCGCTTCGGCGGCACGACCTTGTCGCGTTCCCATCGCATCGCCCAGATGGAAAAGCGCACGCGATACCAGCCTGGCACGGGCGGATTAAAGCGATCGATCTGGAGTCCCTCCGGCTGATGATGGCCGATGACGCTCGTGAGCACGACGAATGAGGGCGCATCGCCTTTTGAGAAAGCTTCGAGATACGAGTTCCCGTGATCCTCGACCGGATTTCCTGTAATGCGCAGCGTGACGCCCGGTGCCATCTTTCCTTCCAGAATCGGCATGCCGCACTTCTGCGTCACCACGCCGCGCGCGGTGTTTTGCAACGCGACATTTTCGCGCCACGTCTTCGTCTCGGGATGCACGCCGCCTTTCACGATTGCCTGGCGCAGCGCGAAGTCCGCCGCCTGGAGATATTTCGCCATCTGGATCTGTGAAAATTCCAGCGCGCCCGCCGCCTTGTCGAAGCCGAGCTGGCGTCCGTCCTCGGGCAGCATTTCCTTCACACGCAGCAGCGGCAGCGCCAGAAGATCGCGCAGCGCTCCCTCGTATTCGTCGCGGTTCATGCGGCGCACTGTATGACGCACGGAATTCGCACGCTCCACCGCACGCAGCGTGTCGCCGAGTTGGAGCATGAACGCGCTGCGCTCCGCCGCAGGGGGCTGCTCCTTTTTCTTCGGCGGCATCTCGCCCGCCTCCACGCGGTCATGCACCTTCACCCACACCGCAAAATTCTCCGCATTACCGTCATCGTGCTTCAGCGCCGTGAGATCGAGATTCCCCTTCTTGGTCTCCGCGTCATGGCAGTCGGCGCACCGTTCCTTCAAAAATTTTGTGATGCCCGCGGGCATATCCGCCGCGTGTGAGATGGACGCGGATGCAAGCAGCGCTGGTAGCAGGCGGCGGATCATGCCTACCAGTCTGCGCGCTGCGGCTTGTTTCGGGGACGGGCTCATGATTGGGAAAAGCATCGGTGCGGAGAAAAATGAGAGCTGACATTAGGTTGTCGACTTGTGTGAAATCCGGGGATCTTAAAAGCGATGACAACCTCGTGTCATCTACCAATTTACACCTGTGGTATGGCTGTGAAACGAGAAAAAGGGTTCAGCGAGAAAAGGGGTCAAAAAAGGGGTCAGGGTGCAATCCTCGACTCTTTCAGCCGTTTTATCCGGGCTTGCGGGATGCAACGGAGCCTACGGATGGATTATCCAAGTGCCTTTCACGAATCAAATGATGGGGGGGCTCCCCGTTCCGTTTCCGAAGCTCGTGAGTGCGGTATCGCCCAGGGGTGCGCTAAAAAACGGGGAGACGACTAAGGCCGGGGTTCCGTCGACGTCTTCGCCTCCACACCCGGCCCTGAAGCGTTCGCCGCCGACAGCATCCGCTGCATGCAGGAATTCCTTCACGCCCTGCTTCAAACAACATAGCCTCCGACACTTGCCTCCACACCAATGAAATCCCCACTGCTTCTTTTCATCACGCTAGTCCTTGTACTCGCAGGTTCATGTCCTTGCCCTGCGGCGGCAAGAGACGGCAAGCCCAATGTCATCGTCATCTATGCCGACGACCTTGGGTGGGGTGATCTCGGATGCTATGGAAGCCCCACGATTAGCACACCCCACCTGAACCGCATGGCGGCTCAGGGAATGCGCTTCACCGACTTTTATTCCGCGGCGGAGGTCTGCACTCCGAGCCGCGCAGCCCTCCTGACCGGGCGCTATCCCGTCCGGAATGGAATGTGCCACGAAACCTACCGTGTGCTGCGCAGGAACTCCAAGGGCGGCCTCCCGAAGTCCGAGGTCACACTCGCCTCAGTGCTGAAGCAGCAGGGCTACCGCACGGGCTGCGTGGGAAAGTGGCACCTCGGTCATCTTAAAGAGCATCTTCCTCCCAACCATGGGTTTGAAGAGTACTTTGGAATGCCGTTTTCAAACGACATGATGCCCGCCCCGGACGCCCCAAAGGGACGGGAAAAAATGTTTTTTGAAGACACCTCCCTGTGGCGCACCCCACTCATTCGGGGCCTCGACGTTATCGAGGAAAAACCCGACCAGCGCCAACTCACCAAGCGCTACACCGAGGAGTCCCTCAAGTTCATTGAAAAAAACAAGGACCAGCCCTTCTTCCTTTATCTGGCGCACACGTTCCCCCACGTGCCCTTGTTTGCCTCCGAAGCATTCAAAGACCGGAGCCGGGCGGGCCTCTACGGCGATGTCGTCGAGGAGATCGACTGGAGCGTCGGCCAAATCCTGGATGGACTCGTGCGTCTGGGCATCGACAACAACACCCTCGTGGTTTTCAGCAGCGACAACGGACCCTGGACGCTCTTCGACAGCCACGGCGGCTCGGCGGGTCCGCTGCGGGAGGGCAAAGGCTCCACTTGGGAGGGCGGCATGCGCGTGCCGGGCATCTTCTGGTGGCCCAGCCGGATAGCCTCCGGGATAACCCGGCATGAGACAGCCTCCACGATGGACGTGTTCACCACAGTGACGAAGCTGGCTGGCGCAACTCCCCCCCAAGACCGCGTGATCGACGGCCGTGATATTGCACCCCTGCTGTTCGGCTCCGATCGGTCCCCGTCAGACGATCCTTTTTTCTACTACCGGGGACCCGACCTGTATGCGGTCCGCATCGGACTGTGGAAGGCTCACTTCATCACACGCAGTTCCTACGGACCGGACAAACCTGCACCGCACGATCCCCCGCTCCTTTTCCACCTTGGAGAGGATCCCGGCGAGCGCTGGGACAGGGCGGCAAAATATCCCGAGGTCATTGAACGGATGCGCCAGGCCGTTGCAAAGCACCGGGCGAACCTTGTTCCCGCTGCTTCGCAGCTCATTGAAACAGAATGATCGAAACGGAATCACCACGATGAAACACCCCCTCTTGAGCCTCCCATAGCAAATCTTGAAGAAAACTGGTCTTTCTCTCCCGGGTGCTGAGACCTTTGACTCATCCATAAACCTAAAAGAGATGGTATCATTTCGGAGTCATCCCCAGAAAAAACATGGCGAAAACCGGCGCCATGTGGCCGAGTGACGAAATGCTTGCGGGTAAAGACACTGGCATGACCCGTTGTTGCTTTTTCCACGGAGTCGCAGAGTGCTTGACAGCACAGCGGCTCATTTCTTGACAGGATTTTGAGCCGTAGCTTACAGTCAATCGCTCATGCGTCTCGCAGGTCGCCGAACCACGATTGCGCACCCCAAAAATCGGCAGTCAGACCTTAAGACCCGATGATCCCCCCCCTGTTTCGTTTGCTTCCAGCTTTCGTGCTTTGCCTGACGTGCGGCGCGCGCGCAGACATTTTAAAGTTTGAAGCGACTAAAAAAAGTGGCTCACTGGTGGCGGATCCGGCCGCCTCGCAAAAAAGGAGCATCGCCGTCAATGTGGAATCAGAGGGGGGCCGCGTGGTCCTTGGTGCGTTCAAAAAACCGTTGCCTCCGGGCTTGTACCGTTTTTCTCCGCGCTTGCGCGCGCAGTTGCCCGCAGATTACGAGGCGGCACGTTTGCGCCTTAACCTGCACGTGATGGTAGACGGCAAGGCGGCGTCCAGCATTCCA
>CANJPY010000088.1 GCA_947476255.1 Chthoniobacteraceae bacterium
ACACGGCAATGCAAATGAAGCAAACCGGAGAACAGCCTCCGAGAGCCGGATGCGGGAAATCCGCCCGTCCGGTTCGATGAGGGGGAGAGGAGGACAAGGAGTGGTTGTGGCCGCAAACCATCCTCGTCTCCCTACTCTATTAAGAGCGGGGGCGTCATGAGATGGCGTGCCGGCATCAGTTTCTTTGCAGGAAGCCTGTGGGTTTTCAGGGCACTCTACGGCGAGCAGGAGTCGGAATCCCTGTCGAAATTTCAGGCTGGTTCACCATTGCACTGCTTGTGCCGTGTTATTTCTGCGGATGTTTAGTCAGCGGCCGGATGTATCGCCGCCGCAAGTGAGTTTTACTGCCAAGAGCCATACACCAAACCCGCATTCCCCCCAGTCTTTCGGCCCGGGAGGCCCAACCTCATTTTCATAACGCGTGCGTGCTGCAGAGTCGCGGGGCGCGCTCACCAAAGTTCTGAGAGGGTGCCCAGCCTTGCGGCCACACGCTCCCGAAGGCCAGGTGCGGCGCCCGCGGTTTCACATACATGTCCGGATTCATAGGCCTCGCCTTTGGCGCGCTCCAAGCTCATTTGCCCGACCGGCGAACCACGCGGAAGCCGCCATCAGCACTTGTGCGATCCGGTTCGTCAGCGTCGCGCCAAGAGACGGTACATGCACGAGCCGCAGAGAAACCGCTTCCGCCCCGGAAGCGCCGCGCTGTGCCGCTCTCCGGGCCTTTGGGGTCGGTACTCACGCCTGTATCCGAGCCGCTGCGGTCCCAGCACCACTCCCAAACATTTCCAGCCATTTGATAGAGGCCGTAAACGTTGGGTTTATAATGCTGAGCAAAGATTGGTGTCGGTTGAGCGTTGGCAAAGTTGGCATCCTCGGACGTGAGCGTATTCCCGTTTGGATACAATTTGCCTTTCAAGCCACCGCGCGCCGCCCGTTCCCACTCTGCCTCCGTAGGCAGACGATAACCGGTTGCATTCCAATTTACCATGGCGCTGGTGAGGCTGAGTGTTCCCTGCCGATAAACAGCCCAAGACGCAAGTCTGTCGCTGGTGTAGTAGCACGGAGTCAAACGCTCCATCTCGCTTTTTGCGTTGCACCATTTGACGGCGTCATACCACGAAATATCCGTGACAGGCACACTGTCCTCCCCGGCCCCTTCGCTGCCGTGATCAAATGTATAACCGTTTCTGTCAGCCCACTCCTTGACCGTGTTCCACTCGCTCCACGTGACCTCGGTTTTTCCGATGAAAAACGCGCTGACAGTGACGGAGTGCTCCGACGCCGGTAACTCCGTGTTGTTTCCCATGGTGAAGGTCCCCGGAGGGATATAGGCCATACCCCAGGGCGTAGCATCCCCAAGCGTGAACTGCTGGCCGCTGGAAGTGACTCCACGTCCGAGAACATCCGATAACGCGCCCTGAAGCAGAACGCCCTGAAAGGATACGCGCTTAACCACCTTGCCGCTGGTAATCGACGCACTGCCGTCCAGCAAGCCGGAGCCTAGATTAAGATTTAGTACGGCTCCACTCACCCCTGGCTGCTCCGAACCCGGCACAACGCTGACGGTGTTGCGCACCGCGGATTGTACCTCAAACAGTTTTTTGTTCTCAGGTTGCAAGCGGACCGCAATCGTCCTTGAACCGTTTGAGGTTGCGAAAGGATCGAGAACCAATCCCAAAGCTGCAGGAGCAAACGCCGCCCCGCGTGGCATCCATTCCGCCGCAAACGCAGGCGCGGAATTTGGGGAAGACGCCACCGTGACACACGCCGGACCGCGTGCGCCTGAATACCAAGACTCCCTGCGAGCAAAAGTGCCGTTGATGTTTGCAGGTTCATTAGGTTCCGGAAGCGTGGAAAGCAGAGCAAATACACCGTTGGTTCCGGTGGGTGTGAGGAACTCTAGGTCCGAATGCTTGCCACTGCGGTTGGTCAGCAGGGAAGAGACTGTAAACTTCTCCCCATTGGGAAGCGCGCCCATGAGAGTCGCCAAGCCCGATTTGCGTGCAGCAATCGAGAAATAGCCGCCCTCGGGAGCATTCACATCGGTTCCATTACTACTCTGAGAGGAGGAGTAACTCTTGGCAAAGCTTCCAGTGAACAGGGGGTTCCCCGTGTAGTCCGCATCCCCTAGTGGGGTCAGGATGAAGCCCGAGGCGACTCCATCCAGAGAGGCCCGGAGAACAGGCGTGGACAGCCCGTCTTTGGGATCCACCCAGACGCGCACGTTCAGAGGTATTAAATTTACCTTCGGAGCGCTACCAACGGGCACCCAGGAGACGACTGGTGCAAACCCCGGCAGTGCAGCACTAAAAATGCCTTCGCCATCAAACTTCCCAGAGAAGGTGTAGGTATTGCGGCCCATCATCAGTTTGCCGGAGAGCGTCCCCTGCGGGGTCACCGAGACCTGCATCGCACTGAGGGGGTAAGAACCAAAGTTTCGTTGTCCGTAGTGGCCCTCTGGATCCAAGAGTCCGCCGGCAACCTTGTTACGGCCGGCCACAAGCGGGTAGGGGTTTACTTCGAACACGGCGTTCACGAGAGTTGCTCCGGAGACAGTGAGCGTGGTTGAGGGGGGACGGGTGGGGTCTAGTTCCTGAAGGTCCCCGTTAATGGTGGTTTCAACACGCCGCAACAATGCGCCGGGGTTTGGCGTGGCCGTGAGCGCTACTTTTGCTCCCAGCACGACGAGGCCTTCGTCGTCGGGCTCCGGACTGACATTGTAGGTCACTGAACCGGGGCCCTTCCAAGTCACTGAAAGGGGCACTTTTCGCAGCACAGTCAAGGTCTGGGTCACTGGCATTTCAGTCACTCCGCCGAGATAGTCCTCGGCAGAAATCTCAAACTTCAACAAACCGCTCAGCCCCGGTGGAAGCGGGAGGGTAACGACCCATCGCACGCGCCGGTTACCCGCAGCATCTTGATCCAGTGGCTCGAGGAAGGCGTCGTAGGATTCACGCGCCGAACCGTCGACGGTGGTGATGGTCACTCTGCGCACACCCGAGATATCCGTGGCGGTGCCCTCGAGGGAGACCCACCCGTCGAGGGAGGTCAAAGAGGTGCCAGAACTCATATCCACGGTGGGCGTGCTGATGTCGGCACGGGTTCCAAACAGCTCGTTAAGGCCGGGCTCGGCTTCGGAAAGACCTTCCTCGACTTCCCCGATTTCACTCAGCAGCACGCTGGGATAAACGCTCCGAATCAAGGCGCGGTTGAGGGTGTTCGGAACATAGCGGTTTTTCACAAAAACTGGGAGGTCCGAACGCCAACCGGGCGCGTGGTTAAAGAATGCGTAGGGGGAGAGAATGATGCTGTCCGAACCTCCACCCAGAACGAAGGGTTGCTGTCCTTTGACGGGATCGGCGGCTGCCAGAGACGAAAGCGACTTGTTTACCACATCGCGAAAGATCCGCTCGTCGCTAAGCTCGGAATCCTCTTCTAAGCGGACGGTGCAAACCGTGGGAGCAACGCGTTTGGCGCCCGTGTAACCCGGCGCGGGATTCACAAAGTCCGAAAACGCCTGATAGGAAGTGAGCCCCTGTTTCAAGCGGGCGATCAATTCTGTCTGCGCAGTGGTGCTCGTGGCCGAGGCGGTGAGCAATTTGGGATACGTTGTCAGGAGCGACTCCACAGAAAGGCGGCCGTGCTTGCGCTCGTTTTCGAGAGCAGAGAAGTCGACATCCGTGTTCTGGGTCTCGACCCACTTGAGCCAGGCCATGAAGCCGTTTAGCACCGCACGGAAAACCTGAATATCGCCGTAATCCACCACCAGTTCCTCCGCGCTTTCATTCGGGGAAACATCGGAAGCACGCAGCGTGGTGAGAAAGCCCGTGGCTGTGATTTTGGAGAGGTTCGCGTCTGCTGCAAGAAGCTTGGGATAGAAGGTACTTAGTAACCAAGTCCGCGCATTGCTCGAGAGGGTGCCCTTGGGAAAGCCCGCCTCGCTGAATTTTAGCGAGAAGTTCCACGGGTCGGCGCTGCCGGAATATCCGAGCGAGGCCAATGTGCTGGTGGTGGAGGGATCCTTCCAGAGAAGGTACAAATCCAAACAAGAACGCATGAGGAGCGCAGCACCCTCGGCGGGGTTTGCGGCGAGGGCGAGATTCACTTTGTTGGAAGCCTCAGTGTAATCCTTGCGCGCCAGCGCTACGCGGGCCAGCGCCACATTGGGAGGATCCACAACAACGGCAACGGGCTGCCCCAGAAGCGTCGCCCCATTTGAGGTCGCCTTGAGCTGGTAAACCCCGGAATCCAAAGTTGTCAAACTGTTCGAGTTGAGCGCATTGCCTGAAGCGGTCACTGTGGCTCCAGGCACCGTGGTGATTGGGGTGCCGTTTTTAGTCCAGGCATAGTTCACAGAGGAGGAGCCAGCGCTCAAATTTCCCGTAAAGCGGAGACGCGCGCCAACGTTGAAGCGCTGCGTGTCGGGCTGGACATTCCAAGAGTAGAGCGTGGCAGAGCCCGATTGAGTCAACCCGCCCTGAGTGACTGAGACCGTATACAGACCGAATGATGCAAGATTCAGGAGCTCCAGATTCAAAGGGATCGGGATTCCCGAAACGGGCGAAGGCAGGCCCCAATCGCTTTTTACTCCAGCCTGAACCGGTTTGTCCTCCCAAGTGTTCTCCCAGTCGCTCCAGGGGTTTGAGAAGTCCCGGGGTTTGAAAGTGCCCAACTGCCCAGCATCGTTGGCGCCCCACATCCAGAGCCGTCCGTCCTTGGCGAGCACGGCTTGAAAGTTCTGTCCTGCAACCACGGAAGTGGCACTGCCGGGGCCTTTAATCAGGGAAACCCAGTCGTCTCCTATGGTAAAAACCGACCCGTCCCTGCGGCGGGCCAGCAGTTCATAATCGCCAGCCGCGACTGCAGCCCAGTCTGATCCAAAACCGTTGCGTCCAGCCCAAGTCGCTGGGTCGAGCAGGCGGGTCGGCTCCGAGTAAGACTTCCCAGAGGCAAAAAACTCGTGATATCCGCGCCCACCCCACGCCCAAAGGGTCCCGTCTTTTTTTACCGCTGCGACGTAGTTGCTTCCCTCCCACCCACTGGAGGACTTTGCGACGGAAATCGTGCTCCAGTCCGAATCTCTCCCGACCCTCTTCGGGGACGTGGCCCGCGAATCTGGGCCGAATGAATTGGGGCCATAATTTGGATTTGCCCCAACCTGCACGCCCCAGGTCCAGAGGGAGCCGTCTTTTTTGACTCCAAAACTGCATTCCCCACCGGCAGCAACCTCACTCCAATCCGAGTCAACTCCGAGCTGCAGGGGAGAGGATTGACTGGCCGTATTACCAAGTCCTAATTGTCCGTACTCGCCGGTGCCGAAGACGAACAAACTGCCGGTCCACGTGAGAGCCAAAACGTGATTCCGTCCCGCAACCGCGGAGGCCCAGTTAGTAGCGCTGCCGACCTTTCTCGGCGAAGTATAAGTCCCCCACGCACCCTGCCCCCACACCCACAGAGTACCATCGCGCTTGACGGCAACGGAGAAGTTTTCGCCTCCGCTCACTGTCGCCCAATTGCGATCCGTCCCTACTTGAATCGGAGCATTTCGGGACACATCTGTTTTATCTCCGAGCTGGTTATTGGCGTTGTTTCCCCAGGCCCAGAGGGACCCGTCGCGCTTGATCGCAAGGGTGTGGTTGAAGCCTGCACCTACGAGCGCCCAATCGTCGACAGCCGCGGCAATCGTGGAGGATCCAATCGGACTTCCATCCTTTTTCCAAACAAATGAAGCACTTCCCACGCCGGGCATTAAGGAGGCCAGCGTCGCGAAGCGCTGCTCTGGTTCAACCTGCCGACTGAGAGCGGGAATCGCGGAAAGGGCAGTGAGCGGCGGCGGCGAGAGCTTCACGGAGACGGTTCCAGAAGTCACGGAGGAACGATTGCCACGGGCATCCTCTGCGCTGGCGCTGAGAGTGACCGTAGTCTGTGCATTCACAGACGCGGGAAGCTGGGCAGTCCAGTCGTAGGTTCGCAGGGTGACACCCGCGACTCTGGGGCGTTCCACAAGCAAGGCTTCTGCAACGGCAACATCGGATCCGATGTTGCGGCGGACGCTTACTCGGTGGACACCGGAGTTGTCCGAGGCAGTGCCTAAAACCGTGATCCATCCGCTCGAGGTGAGAGCGTTCGTCGAAGGCAGGGTAAGAGAAGCGCTGGCGGAGGACACCGTATTGAGGAGGATCGAAGGCGGGACGGTTTCACTTCCTGTTTTCCACTGCCGGTTGAGGCGGGGTTCAAGCTTGAGAAGAGCTTTCTCAAGCTCCCCCAATTCTTTCATGCTCACAGACGGGTAGGCGGCGATGGCCAAATCAGGCTTGAGCGTTCCGATCTTGTACGCATTCCCATTGAAGGCCGGCAAATCGCCACGCCAGCCCGGGACATGTTTCACAAACACCCAGGGAGACAGGGAGTAACTCTCCTGGCTCCGCCGGTCTATCCTCGGATAAAAGGTTTGCAGGCCGGCCGTTGGTGTTGTGACGGTCGGTGCGATCGAAGACTGGAATTTGAGGCAATTTTGGCGGAACACATTTTCGCTCACCTGTTGGGACACCGTGTCCAAACGGGCGAGACCGACCGTTGGGTCGGCACGTTTTGCCCCTGAGACGCCGGAAAGGGGATTGGCGAAGTCAGAAAAAGTCAGATAGTAGGTAATCGCTTTGTTCACGCGCGCGACGAAATCGGCCTGCGCGGTGGAGCCTGTTGTCGAGGCGCTCAGTAAACTGGGGTACTTCGTCATGATCGACTCCAAGGAGAGGAGCCCGCTTTTCATGTCGTTCTTAAGAGCGGCGAGATCGAAATCGGTGTTTTGGGACTCGATCCATTTGATCCAAGCCATCACAAAATTCAGCCCGGCGCGCAGAATCTGAACATCGCCGTAATCATAGGCCGTGAATCCTGGCTCTGAATTGCCGAGCTCTGCGTTGGTGATCGCCCCCAGCAGGGTGGTGTCTGTGACCCTTGCAAGGAGCGTATCCGCAGCCCCCAGTTGGGTGTAAAACGTGTTAATGAGCCAGGAACGGACGTCTGAAGTCAGCATCTGCGTCGGAACAGCGTCGAATGCTAGGGTGAAATTAAGGAGATCCGAACTGCCCTTGAATCCAAGCTTCTTTAACAACGTTGCAGCCGTCGGATCGGAGGTCGAAAGAAAAAGATCGACCAAAGCTTTCAGGACACTGGCGGTCTGGTAGGAGGGGTTGGCCGCTGGGATTGCCCCCAACTGCGTGCTCGCGCTCGCGTATTTTGCGCGGGCGGTGGTTAATGCGCTAGGTACGCTCGCAAGGTTTGTATGTACGTCGTCGAGCGACTTGTCATCCACAACCACGGGGACGGATTCACTGCGTACAGTGACTCCACCCTGCTTTGCCTCCAGAGTGTAGACCCCGCTTTTGGGGACCGACAACGGGGATCCAGACAGGCTTAAGCTGGACGAGGTCGCACCAGCGACCAGCGAGCCGTTGCGAAACCACTGGTAGGTCGTCCCTGCCCCTGCCCCGGAATCAAGTCCTGCGCTGAGTGTCAGACTGCTCCCCGCCTTCGATCGTGTCGGGGCAGGAACGGTGCTCCATTGTCCAAAAATGACTCCCCCAGCCGCGACTCCGTCGACGGTGACGGTGTAAGCGCCAAAATCGCTTCTTTGAATCGCGTCCACGGCATAGGCGACGGGAATCCCGAGGACTACGCCCTCGATGCCCCAACGCCGGTCCACGCCCACTTGGGAAGAACTCCAATCCTCTGGTGCCGAGGTTTGGTAATTTCCCAACTGGCCGGCCGTATTGCGCCCCCAAGCCCACAGCGTGCCGTCCATTCCAAGCCCAAGGCCTTGATTGGTCTGGGCGGGTTCAATTTTCGTGGGGTCAAGCACTCCGTACACGGCCGCGCAGGGCACCCTAGGCTGTTCGACCTCCACCTCCGAAGCCTCCATCACCCAAAAGACTTTACCCGTTTTATCAACACCGAGCGGAACGATACCGGCGGAAACCCCCTTCCAGTCGGAACGCTTGCCAATTCGAACGGGGGTCGAGTTTTGGCTGCCGTCGGCAAAAAGCGACCAACGGGTGTCCCCCGAGGTCCCACCCACGCCCAAGGCCCACATCGTTCCGTCTTCCTTCAGAGCAACTGCATACCCGTCCCCCGCGCTCACCGTTGTGTAGCGGTTGGAATTGTCGCTCAGGACGAGGTCAGGATTCCACGAAGAGTCAGATGTATAGGTCCAAAGCGACCCGTCAAATTTTCGAGCTGCGACAAAGGGCCACCCGTTGGAAGTCCCCGTGCTCATCGAAGCCCAGTCAGCGGTGGTCCCCACCTGCGTTATTTCGCCAGTGTCGTCCATCGAAAACAGCCGCCCGTCATTGGCAAGCAAAAGCGAAGCGGATCTGTGAGGAGGAAACGCTACAAACGCAACGGAATTCCAAGTCACTTCCGAAAGGGACTTCTGGAGCCCGTCCTTCGTCCAGAGTTTAAGCAACTGAGTGTCCACCTTTTGGGGCCGAAGCAGGTTCAGCGCAACTGGATCGGCGATCCCACTCGCAGAAATGTTTCCTCCCCAAGTCCAAAGCGAGCCATCCGCCTTGATTGCCCCGCTCGTTGAGCCCGAGGCAAAAACTTTCACCCAATCCTTATCCGCCCCCACTCGCCCCGGAAAATTTCTGTCCAAAGCCGTGCCATCGCCCAGTTGTCCACAAGCATTGCTGCCCCAAGTCCAAAGCGAGCCGTCCGACTTGAGCGCCACCACATGAGACGCCCCTGCTGCTGCCGCCTTCCAGCCATTAGTCGCGGCAACCGTCCTCGATGAAACGACATTCGCCCCCCGCCTCCACTCCACTACTGCCGCTCCGTTGCCGGAGATCACCCCCGCCGCCGCGGCACTGGCTCCCACCTGGATTTCAGTCGATTGAATCGGCTGAGTGAAAGTGACTGCGGCAAAAGCTGCTGTGGCGGCGATCAGAAAACAGGTCGAAGGAAGAACCGTTTTGCAAAGAAAGCCAGAGAGACGTGACAGGCAAGGAAGAGACATCATATTAGGGGCGTGGCGAATGCCAGTGCAGCATGGGGCGGGCCACGCAATACACTTTTTGCGCAAAACGATTCTTGCTAGGCCAGCCCAGCCTTACGGCGCGCCCAAACCCAAGTCGACTTGCACCGTCCCCCGCCCGTTCCCCAGAGTGCACTGGCCCGCTAGAGGACCGCTTACGGCAAGTGAGCACTCGGCAATTTCACGAATTCCGGAGCCGGTGCGAAGCTGGATTTTTTTTAAATGCCAATACCCAGCCTTTGGCGTCACTTCTGAAGCCGTCAGGCGGGGCACAGGATCGGTCCCAGAAAATATTCTCACGTTAAGGAGTTCTTGTGCATCCAGTTTCACCAAGGAGTGCAACATTTCCTGCATCTCCCCCAGAGCAGCGATTTCCGGACGCTGGAACCGAATATCCACCCCCTTCGCCACGACCAAAGGCAGAAAGGCAATCCGCAGGAAGCCACGTTTTTGGGAGCCCTGACTGATTTCAGCGATGCTGACCCGTGCGGTGGGGTTGTCCAAAGGTTGGCCGAGGGTAAACTGGAGGCCCGAGATTTTGGCGTCGCCCGCAAACGCAACGGCGGGCAAAAGCAGAAAAAGGAGCTTGGTAAGAGTTGTTTTGGCGACCTGACGCACGCCCTGCATCGCCCCCGTGGAGGGATTTAAAAACCCAGCCTGCAAATTCCTAGGATCATGGAGATAACGGCGCCACAGAGTCACCAGACTCTTTTATGAGAAATCTCAAACTTGTCATTCGGTATTTCAAACTTTCCGAGAGCCCGCCGCTCAGGCAAGTGCAGAACTCGAACAATTCGGAGTCGTCCGCATCAAAGCACGGATTCCTGAGGATGCGGCTTGGTGCGATCTAGTGCCGGGCTCTGAGTTCTTGAAGATATGCTTTAAGAATTTCCGTGGTGGGAGCGTTCGCGATCCGTGCCACATCGCCCCCAGCATTAGGCGCAGTGATGCTTGAACAGAGTCGGCGGAAAGCAACGTCGCGAGGTGAAGCGGCGGTACATCCAAGAGGCAGAAGCTGAGGATAAAAGGACGGATCAGGCCGCCTGTCCAAACAGTGGAAACGCAAAAAACCAAGCCGCATTGAGCGCTTCGCGCATCGAGCCTCTGGCTCTGCCGGAGGTGAATACCTTCAAGTGTATTTTGTTTGACGTCATTCGGTGTAGTTGAAATGTTTCCATCGCTATATGAGTGAATTCGACTTGAGCGCTAAGAAACGTTAATGGAATGAGCCGCCAAAACTTCACCCTAGATGGCTGTCTCACGGAATCCGCTCCGACGCCCAAATCGGCTGGCCGTGGGCCTGCTGCGCTCCTTGGTTGGCAAGGGCGAACCCCGCCGCAAGGGCGATCGCACAGAGGGGAGGATCTAGCTCCGGGGCGCGCCGCAGGTGGCACGGTTGCCCTTGGGAGTGGCGGCAAGCGCCCCAAAGACCTTGTCCGCCGAGCGGAAGCGGGGAGCTCGCGGAACTAGTTTTAAGTATTGCTGATTAATGAGTTAGATTTATTGCAGTGCGAACAGTAGAGAAACAAAAGCAAGTAAACAAATATGATCACCCCCTCTGCCCCCCGCTTCTTGGGTACCACTGTAACGGCGGGAGCCTTAGCTGTTGGCTCCTTGTTCTGTTCCCTGCATCCTGCAACCGCCGCTCAGGTTGTGGAGATTGGAGGGATCCGCGTCACGATTCCCGAGGCTCGTTTGGAAGAAGCAATACGGCCTGCGGACGCAGCCCAGAAGGCGGAGCGAGCGCTTTTTAAACCCATCAATACGGCGGAGGCACCGGTGGAAGCGTCTGATTTTCTGATTCTGGAGGGGGTTCATAAAAATGCACCGACTGAGGTGATGATTTTGAAGAGTGCGGTGCAGCCAGTTTCCAACCAGGAAAAAGCTCCCAAGACTCATGACGGTTTGAACCAGATCTCCGCCTCCATCTCGCGCGAGACGACGAACTCGGTGACTGTGGGGGCGCATGTGGGGCTGCCTACCTTTTACGGGGCATCCCTTGGCTGGCGTTTTTCGGACCATTTCGGGGTACGTACCGGCTATGACTGGTTCACCTTCTCGCGCGCGGAATCGCTTTCGGACGTCACGTACGATGTGAAGCTCAAGATGCAGTCAGAGCCCTTCCTTGTGGATTTGTATCCTTGGAAGAATCATTCTTTCCGCCTGAGTGCAGGTATTTTGTTCAACCAGAACAGTCTCAGGGCGTCGCTGACGCCCATGGACGAAATCACCCTGGGCGGGCAGACCTACCCGGATCCGGTGGCTGCCGGAGTGGGATCGCTCAACCTCAAGGTGAAGCAGCGTTCCGTGTGCCCGATGGTGACGCTTGGGGGGAACCTTTTCTACTTTGACTCTGCGCATCAGTGGGCTTTTTCCAGTGAGTTGGGGGCCTTCTTCGCGGGCAAGCCCGACGTGCAACTCTCTACCACTTCGAGCGATCAGGCCATTATTCAGAACGTCGAGGCGGAGAAGCAAAAGATCAAGAACGATATCGGAAGCAAGCTAAACATTATTCCGTTATTGAAGTTCGGCGTGAATTTTTCATTCTAGCTTGCATTCTACTTTAAGTACCTGGTAATAAGTTGTTTGATTTAATTTGTAAGATTCAGATGGATGGCTCTCTGAGGATGCCTGAATCCGCTCGGGGCTTGGATGCCCACCTCTTTTGAAGATGAAAATAAGAGCCTCGTTCCTTGCAGTTTCAGCGGCGGTAGTGTCGACGTTGCTGTGGCAGTATTTTCCGTCGAAGCCTGGGGTGGAGGTAGAGAAGGGGGGGCGGCACCCAGCGTCTGGAGAGTCGCTGGTCTCGGCGATGAAGCCTGCGGCGGCTGGTGTGGTGGCTGCCGCAGTTGTCGTGGATCCGCCTGCGGTGGGTGTTGCGAACGCAGTTGCGGCCGCGGATCCGGCGGGTCCTCAGCCTCAGCCATTGCGGTGTTACGAGTTTAAGGGAGTTGCGAGTGGCGTTCCGTTGACGGCGGCGCGGGGGATGAATGCGGCTTCTGAGAAGGGCGTGGTGCAGGTGGTTGCTCCGAACCATGCCGAATTGCGGAAGCTTTCGGTGAACTCTGAGTTGGAATTGCCCCTGCCTTTTGGACAGAAGGTTCAGGGAAAGGTTTTGGCGGCGCAGTGGGACAAGGAAGGGGTGCTGCACCTGAGCGGAATTCTGGCTGAGCAGGGGAGTTTCGCGTTGGCTGCGGCTAACAACGCGCTGACGGGACACGTGATTTTATCGGGCACGCGGATGGCTTACACGTTTGAGGTCGACAAGGAGGCGGACGGCGCCGTGGAGCAGTTGCTCGTGGAGCGTAGGATGGAGAGTGTGATTTGCGAGGTCATTCCGCTGGTGGAACCACCGAGACAAGTTCAAGCCGCCGGGGGGTTTTCAGCAATCGTCTTTAACAGTCTTCCGTCGGCGGAAGGGGTGCTGTACATCGACTTTGAAGGCGGTCTCGTGGATGATCCGTGGTGGACTCGCTATTATGGAGGCAAGGTGATTGACGCCAAGCCGCAGGCGGTGACGGCCGATGAGATGCTGGAAATCGCGCAGCGCGTGGCTGAGGATTATGCGCCTTTCCGAATCAACGTGACCACCGAGCGGAACCGGTATGACAGCGCAGCGGCAACGAAGCGCACACGCGCGATTGTCACATCGACGACGTGGTATCCCGCCGGTGGCGTGGCATTTTTAAATACTTTTGGGGAGAACGCACCCTCCGGGGCGGGGCGCGTCTGTTGGGTGTTTAATGGCGGTGTCCAGGCCTGTGCGGCAACGATTTCGCACGAGACCGGCCATGTGTTTGGCTTGTTGCATGACGGCAGAAAGTTACCGGGCGGCATCGAGGAATATTATTCGGGCCAAGGCAATTGGGGGCCCATCATGGGGACGCCGTTTTATAAGGCGATAGAACAATGGAGTAGAGGCGAGTACAAGAGCGCCAATAACCTCGAGGACGATCTGGCCATCATTTCCGGAGCCAGATGGGGGCTGGGTTACCGCGATGACGAGGCTGGTGATACGCCGGGCACCGCTGCTCCGCTTTCCTTGCTGGGCGGGGTGATTTCGCAGACCGGCTTCATTTCGACTTCAACGGATGTCGACTACTATGTCTTCAGCACAGCAGGTGGAGCACTGTCCGCGACCGTATCGCCGGCGCCTGTGGGAGCAAATCTGGACACTCAACTCATGCTTGAGGATTCCACGGGCAAAGTTCTGGCCGCCGCCTCACCTCAAGACAATTTATCCGCTTCCGTGTCTGCTTTTTTGCAGCCAGGCCAGTATTATTTGAGAGTTCAAAACTCCGGCAACCGAGATCCGTTAACGGACGGGTATTCTGCTTATGGCTCACTCGGGGCGTATTCGATCACAGGAAATCTGGTTCCTGGGTCAGGCTCGCCTGAGGTGACCAGCGCTTCGGCCGCCACTGGCTATGTGGGAAGTCTGTTCTCCTACGGGATCACTGCGACCAAAAGTCCGACAGTTTTTGCCGTGCAGGGTACGTTGCCGTCGGATTTACGCTTTGACTCCACTACGGGCGTGATCTCTGGGAAGGCACAGCAGGCTGGAACCTTCAATGTGACGTTGATTGCAGCGAACAACAGCGGGTCTGGCGTCAAGGTCCTTACGATTACAGTTTATCCTGCGCTCAAGACTTTGGCCGAAGCTCTCAACCAGCCGAGGTTGAATGTCACGACCTCCGGCACTGTCCCGTGGTTTGTCGACTCCACGTATTCGCGCGATGGGGTTGCGTCTGCTTCCAGCGGTCGGATAGCCAACGGCCAGTCCAGCAAAATGTCCGCCACAATCACAGGTCCGACAGCCCTTTCATTCTACTGGTCTGTGAGTTCGGAGATTGGTGACAAGTTGCAGTTGTTTGTCAATGGAGTGGAGCAGGCTTCGGTTTCGGGAGTGGTATCTTGGACGCCGGTCAGCTTGGAATTGCCGCAGCCCACCAATACCGTAGAATGGCGTTACACCAAGGACGCCAATCTGAGTTCGGAACAGGATGAGGCCTGGGTGGACTCGCTTGTGATTGGCGCACCGCCCCGAATCATTACCGATCTCAGCGACATGACCGTGAATGAAGGCGATGCGGCTTCATTCGTTCTCAGTGCCTTTGGCGCCACGAGCTATTCTTGGAAGAAAAATGGGGCTTCTATTGCTGGGACAACCTCTACGCTCCCTTTCCGAGTTTCCAAACTCTCGGATGAAGGTCAGTATACGGTGACCGCTACAAACAGCTACGGTTCGATCGCCTCCACCGCGTTTCTAAAGGTGCTCGGGAAGCCTGTAATCACGCTGCAGCCGCAGGCAAGGACGGTTTTAGAAGGGAGCAGCGTGACCTTGGAAATCCGCACGGCCGGGGGGGGCTCGTCCTCGCCGCCTACGGTGGTTTGGATGCGTGATGGCGTCCCCGTGAAGACGGCATTGGAGACTGCGGCAGGCAAGTGGGCCGTCTCCACCTCGTCGTATGCCGTAAGTTCGTACGCCGACCCCACGTCTCAGGGGTTGAATATTTTGAGTCTAAGCAAGGCGTATTTGTTTGCTGATGGAGAGTACTACGCCGTTGTCAGCTCTTCTGGCGGCGCAGCGGTTACCAGCAACAGGGTTCGTTTGCAGGTGACGCCTGTCTTCACCCACGTGGCGACGACGTCTGCAATCAAGCAAGGTGAGCCATGGAGCGTGAATTTTATCACGCCAACGACAGCGCTTTCCGGCTCTAATTCAGCCGCGTTTCCCTGGACTGTGCGCTGGTACAAAGGAACGGCGGCGCCCGCTTTGGCGGATGTCGACAACAACAGAAACTTCTCGATTGCCAGTCTGCAAGCCGCCGCCGCAGGTGACTATTTTGTGGCGCTGTCCAATCCTGCTTTTACAACGACTTCGACAAAGACGCTGGTCGCAAAATTAGTCGTGGGTGTGCCGCCGGTCATCGCCAAACAACCGGCCTCCACTTCGGTTTTGAGCGGAGCAAACGCCTCTTTCTCCGTCGTGCTGTCCGGCGGAACCGCCCCGATCACTTACAAGTGGTGGTTTCAGGCGGACGCCAACTCGAATCCTGTGCAGCTCGGCGCTTCCGCCGCGTACACGGTGTTTGGTGCTCAGCAAAGCCAGGCTGGGTCGTATTGGGTGGAAATTTTCTATCCAGGAGGGAGCTTGCTGAGTTCGAAGGCAACACTGACGGTGGCTGCGCCGTTGCTTCCGAGGGTGATGGAGGACGGGCCGTTGTTCAATGGGGTACGGATGAATTTCGTCTGGTCCAATGACATCGGTGGTTGGGTGGGAAAGGCCGAGGTGACTCAGGCGCAGTATAAGGCCGTCATGGGGGCACTGGCTTTTGGGTTCCCGGGCGATGACAAACCTGCCGACAGTCTTACCTACGCGCAAGCCGCCCTGTTCTGCTCCAAAATCACCGCTCTGGGTGTCGCCCAGAAGTGGCTTCCGAAGACCTGGCAGTTCGCGCTTCCAACCGACCTCGAATGGTTGTCGGTCACCGAGTCGCTCCCTTCTGAAGGCGAGGTTTTTGGGAGGACATTGAGCGCAGGAAGCGCCCCAGTATTGTCGGGTTCGCCCAATTCCACGGGGCTTTACGGCGGCATGGGGAATGTGGCCGAGTGGGGAAGGACATCTGCTTCGGCAGGCAAGCGTAGCATCTTGGGCGGGGCCTGGGATTCCCCGAGCCTGTCTGGTTTGCCGACTCCAGCGGCATCCGTTCTGGAGGCCAGCAAGAGCAACCGTGTGGGCTTCCGTGTTTATCTTTTGTACGCGCCGGAACTGGACCCGCTGACGATCCTAAGCCAGCCAGCATCCACGAGCGCCAACAAGGGCGCGTCTGTATCGTTCTCTGTGAGCGTAAAGGGTGGCCTTGTTCCTTACAAATATCAGTGGAGAAAAGATGGAACGCCCATCCCCGGTGCTGACACCGCACTGTTTAGCCTCACGAACGTGGATCAAATCCATGTAGGTGTTTATTCGGTTGAAGTCTCCACGGTGAAGAGCCGGGTCCTCAGTCGTGACGCTACCCTGACGGTGAATGGGGTGAAACCGCCAAATACTTTGGAGGATGTCATGAAGCGCCAACCGGAGTTCAATGGTGTGCGGGTTGAGTTCGCCAAGATCAACGCCTTAAGTGGCTGGGTTGGGCTCACGGAGGTGACCCAGAAGCAGTTCAGCGCACTCATGGGCTACAATCCGAGTCAGTTTGTAGATTTGGACAAGCCCGTGGAAAACATTTCATGGGAAAACGCAAACGCCTTTTGCACCAAGCTTAATACCGTAGGACGCGCTGCGGGATGGCTGCCCGCGACTTGGGCGTTCACGATGCCCTCGGAGACGGAGTATCTCTACTTGTTGGGACGTACGGATCTCTCAACCGGAGTGAGCGGCCGCGGTGTAACTGATGGCCCTTTGAAGTCTCGTTCTCTTGCGGCGAACTCCGACGGCTTGTTCGATGTGCGCGGAAATGTAAGAGAGTGGTGCAGGAACTGGTCCGACAGGTACAAGGTTTTCAAGGTGATGGTGGGAGGATCCTGCTTGGGATCTGAGGATTCCAATGGCAAAATAATTTCCCTGTCCACCCTTCGCCAGCCTTTTACAGGTCTGCGCGTCGGATTGTTTCTGGTGCAGCCCGATACGGCGCTGCCGCCTCAGATTACGAAGGTTCCTGTTTCCCAGAGGGCCAAGACCGGTTCCACGCTCACTCTTTATGGTGGCGCGACGGGGACAGCTCCTCTGCTGTATGAGTGGTTCAAGGACGGCGTGGCGTTGCAAGGGGCTAATCAGGCGAGTCTGACCTTGACCATGAAGGGATCGTCTGCCGGAAGTTACTGGTTCCGTGTTTCCAATAATGCAGGTGTCGCGACATCCCCCGCGGCTCTTGTGGAGGTGCAGTCGGACGCTTCTATTGAAACCTTGAAGAACAGGCTGGCCACGCCAGTGAAGATTGGGCCTGCTGACTTTGAGTTTGTGTATGACGCCGACATGAAGGGCTGGGTGATGTCCTCCGAAGTTTCGCAGAAACAGTTTACAGGGCTCATGGGGCGGAACCCAAGCTTTATGAGGGGGTTGGATCTTCCTGTGCAGAACGTTGCATGGGCGGACGCAAAGGCGTTTTGTGACCAGTTAAGCGCTGTAGGCACGGATGAAGGCTGGCTTCCTTCGGGATGGGAATTCGCCCTTCCCTCGGAGAGGGAGTGGGAAGCGCTTGCCGGGACTCCTGATTTCTCAGAGGCCTGGTATGACAAGACCGCCCAGCGCGTTGTGAATGTGGGAGCGAAGAATTCGAAGGGGTTGTACAACTCCTTTGGAAACGTTGAGGAGTGGACTCGTACTTGGTTCGACTCCTCGCGCTCGGGGAAGTCGCTGCGAGGCGGCAGCATTGCCGACAAGCCGACCGCTCTTGTTCCCGTGGACAAGTGGTCTCGTCACGCGGGTACGGACACAACCAACGCAGGCTTCAGAGTCGTCGTCGTGGAGACGCCCTCGTATTTCGAGGCTCAGGCGCAGGTCCAGCCGATTCCCGAATCCCATCAAGTCACTGCGGATCTCGGCGGAGCTCTGAACTTGTCTGTGAAGTTGCTCTCGGCTCCCGCAGTCGTGACCTACCAGTGGCGTAAGGACGGGGTTGAGATTGCCGGAGCAACGTCCTCGAGTCTTCGGATTCCGGCGACTGTCCAAGGCGATTCGGGGGCCTACACCCTCTTGGTAAACGGAGTGACCCTGGCCGGCTGGAATGTGACGCTCGAGGACATGCGTTTGTTTTCAAAGGTGGATGCAAGCTTGGATGCGTATCCCTCCCTTGGACTCCCGTACACCCTTCGATCGGAGAGTTCCTCTTCGCAATCGGTGAGACTCTCTGTGATTCGAGAGGGGGCTGACTACGCTTGGCGGGTTCTTGACTTCAGCAACACGCTTCCAAGCGGCGGGTCCTCTTCGGGTGTAATTTCGCCCAAAGTTCTTCAGGACTTTGCTAAAGCGGCGATTAACGCGGTGGGCGACATCAACAACGATGGAGAACAGGATCTTGTCGGCATTGTTTCCAACGGCTTGATGGTCTACTTGAGTCCGGCGAATTCCGCCAGAACGCAGGAGATTCTCGTTCCCATGAGCGCGTCGGTGATGGCTCCGATTGCCGGCAAATGCTTCGGAGTGGAGCTCATCGATTTGGATGGAGACGGTCGGTTGGACGTCGTTGTTTCCTACACCAATCCCCAGTCCGCTTCGAACGGAATTGTGGCTTGGTTTAGAAATACGTCTGCAAGCTCTACCCCTTCCTTTGAGGCTCCCCAGAGCGTTTTGAGCCTGCCTTATGCTGTTCCCAATTTTACCCTCGGAGACTTTAATAACGACGGCAAGCCTGACTTTGTGCTCGTAAAGACGCAGGGAACTTCTGTGAGGCAGGTTTACCCAGACCGGCCTGCCGAGGTGTACTTGAATGAGTTTTCTTCAGGCAAATCGATGTCCAACTCCTTCAGGTTGATTGCGGATCCCGGATTGCCAAAGGCGCGAAACAGCTCTGGGCAGGATATCGCGGTGACAGACTTGGACGGAGACGGCATTCTGGATTTGGTTTTTGGTTCCTCCGATTGGCCCGGGTCTTCCGACCCGAGGGTCTATTACGGGAAAGGGAACGGGACATTTAGCACGGCGCCTTCCTCCTTGTACAACGGCGGCAGCGTCTATCATGGGGCCTTTACCGTGAAGGACTTGGGATTGAATGGAAGCGGTGTTGGCTTTTGGGCCTCGTCCTACGCTTACTTCTACCAAACATTTGGTCCCCATATTTGGGACCTGTCTCCCGCACGTAAGTTTACGGACTCCACGAGTACGCTCGGAAGCTTCCCTAGTTCGAGGTTGTCTCAGACTGTGTTTTCGGTTTTGCCACTGGATTTAGACGGCGACGGGGCCGAGGAATTGATCATCCAGCAATGGAGCGAAGTCTCGCGGTATTCGATAACGAGTATCTACCGTAATACCGCGGCGGACAAAGGCCGGCGTTCCCTGCGGATCAACCTGCGGGGCTACACTTCTCCCCGGGACGGTATTGGCGCGAGGGTCGAGGTGACCGTAGCGGGCAAGAAGTCCACCCGGTATGTGCGATGCAACGATTTTAGCGCTCTCCAGTTCGGTTTGGGGACGTCAACGGCGGCTGATTCCGTTAAGGTTTACTGGCCCAGCGGCGAGGTGACTGAGTTGAAGAATGTGTCGGCTGGCGCTGTCCTTGTGCACGAGAAGTTTGTGGCGTCCGCCGAGGACAGTCTGATCTCGGCCGGCACATTCACGATGGGAAATAACGCGCTCAAAGATGGCGTCGAGCACAGCGTCAACGTGAGCGCATTTTACATGGCCAAGACGGAGGTCACGTGGAGCGAGTGGAATACCGTCAAGGCGTGGGCTGACAGTTATGGGTATACATTGGATCACAGCGGTGAAGGGGGCGGGGATGACACTGTGCCTGTCACGGGTATTTCTTGGTATGACGTGGTCAAGTGGTGCAATGCCAAAAGCGAGATGAAGGGGTTGACTCCCTGCTATTACACGGGTGACGGAAGGTCCTCCCAAGATGTTTACCGGACAGGGCAGGTGCGTTTGACCAACTCTATGGTAAACTGGGAAGCGAATGGATACCGACTGCCAACGGAAGCGGAATGGGAGAAGGGTGCTCGTGGAGGCTTAAGTGGCAAATTGTATCCCAACGGGGATACGCTCACTGATGCGGATGCTGATTTAGAAACCGGTGAAAAGGGTCCAGTGGCTGCGTATCCCGCGAATGGCTACGGGCTCTACGACATGGCTGGAAATGTGTGGGAGCTTTGCTGGGATGCTTGGAGCGAGGAAGGCGGTAACGAGAGTGATAACCCCCGGGGGGGCATTGGTGGTGGCTTGCGCGTGACTCGGGGTGGCGCGGCGTGGGATACGACTGATTTGATGGAGACAGGGCGTGTGTCATGGCGCGATTGGACTTATGAAACCTTAAAGCATCCAATCGTGGGATTCCGCGTGGTTCGAACTCCCTGAGTTTCGTTTTCAAGCGTCACTCTCCCAGCTTGAGCCCTGCTCTTTTAAGGATTTTGTTTAACTACAACTCCAAATTTGAGGAGCCGCTCCTCCCCTGAGGCTCTCACCTCGGCAAAGACGCGGTAGAACCCCTCCGTGGGCGGTGCAAATTCGAATTCAATGCAGTCACGTTCTCCGGCCGCGCGCGAGGCTGCGAGGGTGGCGTGCGTGTGGCTTGCGTACTTGAAATCCTCCGAAAATACGGCGATCCCTGCGCTGGCCTCGTCTTCACTTTCAAAGCTGAGGGGCGCGTTTGATCCGGGCCTTCGAATCGCGATCCTTGCGCGGACCGTCCTTCCAAGAACCGGACGTTCCTCCGGAAATTCCAGAGCGGCACTGAGGTCTCGCAGCCCGCAGCCCAGAGCCTCCTGCTTTTGGGATTCCTCAAGGATGAATTCCTTGCCCGTCTGCGTGAGGTTTGTCGGGATCCACTCGGTGGTTTCAGACGCTCTCGTTACCGTCTGGATCCAAGCTCGGTAGGGTGCCGTCGTTTTTGGAGTAAATTGAAACTTCCATTCCCCCGGGGCTGCTCCAGAAACGGGATGACGGTGCTGGTAATCGGAAAGGTCTTCATTGACGATTAAAACGTGAAGCAAAGATCCGTGGGAAGTCCGCAACGCCTCAGGAACCAGCCGACCGAGGGAAGGGGATTGCAGTTTGAATCGGTATTCCGCGTTTTTCCCGACCGCTGGGGTAGCGTCTGAAAGCATCCTGACCTGAATTTTTGACGGCGCTCTCACACCGGTGGCAAGCGTGGGGGAGGAAGGAGTTTTGAACGTTTCAGGCAACTGGCTGCGAATTCTTTGCAGGTGGGCTTGAATGTCCTGCCAGGCAGTCGCGAGGGCGCTCAGGTCGCCGTCGAGGGCCAGCTGGCCTGTGGAGTCCTTTTGGAGCGCGATGATCTCGGCGGCGGCCTCTACCGTTTTTCTGAGCTTTGGATCCAGAAGGGCTGCCTTTTTTTGGATGAATCTTGTGTGGGCGGCGATCGCCGCGATTTTCTGCGGCCATTCTGTGGGATTGGATTGCGCCAGTTGCCCTGCTATCATTTTGCTTTCAGATTCGATGGCTGCCCAAGCGTCCCCAATCGTGAGCATATTGGGTCCGCATAGGGGGTCTATGGAGGGTGCGGGCGCGCCTTGCAGGAGCAGCGGAAGGAGCGACAAGGAGGTGAGCGCGGCACGTGAAAAAGGTGAAGGATGACCCATGGTGAACCGGCAATCAGTATGCTACCCTTGGCTGTCGAGGCGAGCTTTGAGCGCCTTCATTTTACTTTGAAAATGAAAGTCTTTCTCCTGAGTTTAGTGGCCGCTTCGGTGTGTGTTTTTGGCGCGCCTGTTCAATATGAAGTCACGGGTATCGTGAGGCGGGTTGACCGGTCTGCGTCTGAGGTTGTGGTTCGGCACGAGGCTGTCCCGGGTTACATGGAGCCCATGGTTATGCCGTTTAAAGTAAAGGACAAACATAGTTTAGAAGGAATTAGTGCCGGTGATAAAATCAAGTTCCAGCTCCACGTCACGGACGAGGAAGATTGGATCGAACGCATCGCGGTTCTGGGACGAGAGGCTGGGGGCGCCAAAGATGATCACCTGCGGCACCAAGACGGGGTAGGGCTCAAAACAGGCGGTCGTGTGCCGGATTTTCGACTCCTCGATGCCAAGGGCGAGCGCGTTACCCGCGAGACTTATCAGGGAATGGCATTTGCTTACACCTTTGTATTCACCCGGTGTCCTCTGCCCTCAATGTGTCCTTTACTGAACCATAAGTTTAGGGAAGTTCAGGGCCTCATTGAGGGCAGCAAATGTAGACTGCTCAGTGTCAGCATCGATCCTGAAAACGACAGTCCCGAGGTGCTTGGAAGTTACGGCAAGTCTCTGGGAGCAGATTTTGGAAGATGGGCTTTCTGTACGGGTGATCCCAAGGAGATTATGAGGCTTGCATTAGCCAGTGGCGTCAATTTCTGGCAGGAAAAGGGCGCTATTTCTCACAACCTCCGGACCGTTGTGGTGGGATCCGATGGTCTTGTTCGAACCGTCTTTGAGGGGAACTCGTGGAGCCCTTCCGCTCTGGCTCAGGCTCTTTTGAGGGCTCAGTGATTCGCTCCAATCGCTTCCGGTTGCGGAGGACTTTGCTCACCCAGCGCTCAGGCATAACTTGAGTGCCCGCCTTCAAAAGGGGGCGATTTCCGGAGGTGACAAGCTCGCGAGGGCTTGCCCAACTTCCCCTGCCATTTTTAACCTAAATGCGGCAATGAAAGCGCGGCACACTTTATGTAACTCTATGCGGAAGAAGCTGCTGCATGTCAATAGAACCTCTTTTGGGCCTCACCCACTGGGTGAGCCTCCGTGCGCTGTCTCCAAAGCCGGGGAAGACAGGACTGTCTTCCCCATGTGCTCACTTTCCCATGGACCGCGAAACTGACTGAA
>CANJPY010000089.1 GCA_947476255.1 Chthoniobacteraceae bacterium
ACGGACGACCATTTGGGACCTTCGGCTTCGCATTATCCTAAATGCGGCAATGAGAGCGCGGCACACGTTATGTAACTCTATGCGGAAGAAGCTGATGCATGTCAATAGACCCTCTTTTGGGCCTCACCCACTGGGTGAGCCTCCGTGCGCTGTCTCCAAAGCCGGGGAAGACAGGACTGTCTTCCCCATGTGCTCACTTTCCCATGGACCGCGAAACTGCCAGAACCCGGAGGGTTCCTAGCCATTACGGCGGTTGAGCGAAGCGACAACACCGGTACCTTCCAGCCCCACAAACACGCATCCCAAAGGGATGCCAGAGTGTGCTGGGGCTGTCTGAAGCTGCGTGATACCCGTGAAGAACCTACGCTTGGCGCAGTCTTGCATCCCTCCGGGATGCCTTGTTTTGTGGTCTGACAACCGGTGGTGTCGCTACGCTCAACCACCGGCAAATGGCGGTGATGCCTCCGGCATCTGATCTCCCTTTGCCGTTTTTAGGTTTATGAGATATGTGCCGTTCTGAGCACGGCGAAGCAGCCTGCGTTCACGCGGAATTGTAGGGGTTGCTGCCGCTGCCAGGCGGGCTGCGACCCTCTAGTGCATCTCCACCGAGCAGGAGCCAAGTCCGCCCCGGTAGTAGTTGAATTTCACATTCGGATGATCCGCCAAAAGGGACATGGGAACAGAGGAGTCAGCAATGCCCTTGGATATCATTAGAGCCGTAAGTCTCTGACCCAGCGGATTGTCGTGCACACCCGCTTGCCAGATGCTCACCTTCTCCGCCAGCCACGTTTCTTTGGGGCCGACGGTGATCGCCATTTTCGGCACCATTGTTACATTGCCCCCCCCCGAAGTCCGCGCATTCTGGCTGAGTGTTCCGGGATGTAACTCGACGATGCGCGTCGCTAATTCCCGGAAGACGGCGGGCGAGGGGGGGGCATTTTTCCATACCCCTTCGCGCTTGAGCGGGTCATTGAAAGCCCAATGCTTAATTTCACCCTGCCCTCCCTGCATCACGGCGCAACGCACGCCCGCGGTCCAAGATTTTTGATAAGTCACCAAGTCTGCTTTGGGGAAATGCAGATTGGACTCCGGCATGACCAGAGGTTTGTGAATAAGATCAAAGCACAATTCGCGATCCGCTTTTTCAAACGAGAGGGGATGCTTGGGAGAGACCTCCCTTTGGGTGTTTTCATCGAACCATTCATCCATTCCCCAAAAATGAGAATGCTTCAAATTCAAATCCAATTCGTTCACCAAACGTGCGACCAGGGGCAGTTGTTCCGTTGGCCCAATGGGACCACAGATTCCCACAGGATTATCTGCGGTAGACTGCCGCCAGGCCGTGATGTATTCAAGGGCCTCGGCGAGATAGAAATCCTGAAGAGTATCGTAAAATACGACCTCGAAGCCGGGGCGGGACAACTGCTTTAAATCACGCTCTGTGAGCCTCGCAGCATCGTTGATGAGGTCCGATTCAAGGGTGGTGTAATCCCACCAATCCGGTGCGATATAACTGATTTTACGTGACATGGTTTTGGGGTTTTGGGGAATTAGACACGCTGGGGATATTCTTGCAATCCGCTAAATTTCAACGCGGTTGAGCATGGGCTGAGTAGGTGGCGTTGTTTCAAAATAGGAGGGGCTCGTTGGATAGCCTAAGCGGGGTTCTCGAGTTCAGCCTCGTAGGCGGGATCAACGACGCATTCCGCGCCCAACGCCACTGCAAGACGATCGACATCGGCGCTGCTAAATCCTAGATGCAGGTGGCGCCGCCAGCCCTCGGCGTGGTCAAATTTCGCAGACAAATTTCCGACGGCGCGAGACATTTCATCCATGCTCACCAAATAGGAGTCCATGCCTTGGCTGAGGTCGAGCCAGTCTTTCTGTGAGGCGTGGCATCCAAGCGCTTGGCGTTTGTTCTCCTGAACCGGGGTTGTGTTGACGTAAAGACCTGCTTTTATGCGCTGCCTGAGCGGCGTCCTCAAGCCATGAGGCATCGCGTGGTAGAGCGTGATATCGTGATAAAAAGCGTCCCGAGGGGGCACAGTTGGAAAATTCGGTACGCAGTGAGCAAAGGCTGCTGTGACAGCGATGCGCGAGGCGGTTGTGTGGTCTTCCATGTAGTCTTCCGGGGAATGCGTCAACACAATGGTGGGACGGGCCTCCCTGACAACGGCAGCGACCTTGCGAATGGCGTCCACGTTATAAACCAATTCCAAATCGTTACAAATCGGGGGATAAAAGGAAGCACCAAGGGCCAGCGCGGCTGCCTGGGCTTCGCCCAAGCGAACTGCCGCCGTGGTTGGGGCGTCCATTTGTACGGAGCCGCCATTCCCACTGCAGAGGTTCATGTAGTGCAATTCCCAACCGCGAAGCCCGAGCTGTAAAAGAGTACCGGCCGCCACAAATTCGATGTCATCGGGATGGGCGAACAAGGCCAAGACGGACTTAGTTGTAGTTTTAGACATGGGACTTGAGAAGCCAAGCAAAGTAATGTCATCGAGTATGTTAGTCAATATCAAGAGCGCTCGTTAGAGACACCGGGCAAGACCGCCCCCTCACGGACTTTCTGCGCGAGAGTATGAAACTGCGTCGAGCCGGGGGGAAAACTGTCCCTGGGTTAGAATGGACCGTTCGCGGGCTTGAGTTTAGCCAGGCGCCTCTCTTCAAGTTGGAAGTGCTGGATGCAATTAGGGAAGGCTTGCAGAGCGCCCGTAGAGGGCGTCCCAGCCGGCGAGAAAATCGAGTGCCATGGTGAGGGCCGCATCTCGCGGAAGGGGGGCCTGCTTGGGCTGGCCGCGACCCAGTTGCGTTTGAATCCAAAACTCCGTCTCCGGGTTTTTGTTGGCCACAAGAGCTGCTTCATTGAGTCTGGGGCGTTCTGTTTCCTTGAGCAAATTGACGACCCGACCCTCCTGCGTTTCTTTTAGGAGGGCGGCATCCGTTTCTTCGGAAGTAGAGTGACATTGGATATCAGGGTGCAAGCCAGTCGTAACTTCCTGCTGTGGACCCACCCCTACGGCTTCGCGAACTGGCATCTTCAGGAAAGTGTCTTTGCCAAGAGGGACCATGTCGAAATCCGCGGCGTGTCCTGGAGTGGGAACCCCGATGATCAAGGCGCCTCCATGTGCACGGAGAGCGGCCGCAAGGGCTTCTACGGGTCCAGCGGTTCGGGTGCCGGTCAAGATTAACAACCTAAATTGAGCCACCTGGTTTCGCCCTGTGCGGATCGTCTCCAAGCCCTCCTTTGAGCTTCGAAACTTGATGACCTCCACGCCTTCTGGGAGGAAATAGGACGCGATCTCACCCGCGAGAGCGAGTGTTCCTCGCGCAGCAGTCGCGCGTAAATCTAGGATAACGCACTGCACACCGATTTGCTTAAAATCCCGGAGTGCTGGCTCAACGCGTTTTGATAGACTTTCAGAAAAGGTGCCGAGGCGAATATAGCCAGTGGAAGGTGTGATCACCTCTGAATGAAAAGCACTGGCTGCAAAGGGCGTTTCGTTTTGGACAGTATCCGCCTTTGAAACGATTGCTGTTCCGGGGCTGAGGCGTGTCAAATAGGCTTCCAGGGCTGCGCGTTTGGCTGAATCAGGGGATCTTTTTTCAGCCGAGGGTGTGCGGCGCCAAATCGCCTCCAAGGCGCGGTCGACTTGCGTGTCTGTGAGAGTTTGAGTTGCGAAAACTGGACTCGGCAGGCGCGTGAGGGCCGCTGCCCAAAGGGTTAACACTAACAAACGGCAAGGGGGTGTATTCATGGCGTTTTACCTCGGCTCTCAGTGCCCCAGTCCTTTGGCACCGATGTCTCGCCTGAAAAACATGCCCTCGAAGTGAATGGCAGTCATTGCGGAATAGGCTTTGGAACGCGCCTCGGGCAGGTCGTGCCCGGTTGCTGTGACACCTAAGACGCGCCCCCCAGATGTGGTGATTTTACCCTCGGCAATACGTGTTCCCGCATGAAAGATGACGGCAGTTTTAGTCGCTTTTTCCAGGCCGCCGACCGGCTTTCCCGTCTCATACGTTTCCGGATATCCGCCGGAAGCTGCAATTACGCAAACTGCCGAACCACTTCTCCATCTGGGAGTTTGTCGAGGCAGAGTGCGGTCTATGGTGGCCTCGAGCAAATCCAACAGATCGGATTCGAGACGAGCCAGTAGCACCTGGGTCTCGGGGTCTCCAAACCGACAGTTAAATTCCAGAACGCGGATGCCCTTGGGCGTCAGCATGAGTCCCGGAAACAACATCCCTTGATAAGAAAGACCGTCTGCTTTCAATCCTGCAATAAACCGGTCAAGGACATCCGTTCGGAGGCTTTGCTCAAGTGCTGGCGTGAGTTGCGGGGCTGGGCTGTAAGTGCCCATACCGCCTGTGTTAAGGCCTTGATCGTCATCGAGGGCGCGCTTGTGATCCTGAGCGCTTGGGAAAAGCAGATAATTCGAACCGTCTACCAGGGCATGAATGGAACATTCCGGACCTTCTAAAAACTCCTCAATCACCATGGCTTGACCAGCACTGCCAAACTTTCGTTTGTCCATGATGTCCAAGATCGCCTGTTCAACCTCCTCACGGGTTTGCGCAATGATTACTCCTTTTCCGAGTGCAAGGCCGTCCGCCTTCAGAACCAAAGGCAGTGGAAGTCCTGCAGCGTAACGGCGTGCCTCCAGACTATTTGTAAAATGGCCGGAGCACGCAGTGGGGATCCCGTGGCGCTGCATAAACTCCTTGGCAAAGACCTTTGAGGACTCGAGGCGCGCAGCCGCTTGAGTGGGGCCGAAAATCCGCAGGCCTGCCGCACTAAAACGATCCACCATCCCAGCCGCGAGGGCATCGTCCGGGCCGACGACGGTCAATCCAATGTTCTCGGCCAAGGCAAATTCGAGGAGTCGTTCAATCTCGCTCAGCTTGATGGGCACACATGTCGCAACCTCGCCGATTCCGCCATTGCCCGGGGCGCAGAACACGGCGGTCACGCGGGGAGACTGGCTCAGTTTCCAGGCAAGGGCATGTTCACGGCCGCCGCTGCCCAATATTAATACTTTCATAAGGCTCCTTACTTCTTGTTTGTTCCAGTTGCGGCAACCGCGTGAGAGCCCGTCTTTAAGGGTGCCAATGCGGCAGTCTCCCGTTCCTGAATCAGGGATTCGAGAGAGCCGTCCAGTTGACGCATTCGTGCAAAAAGAAGTGTGTAATGGTTGCGCATTGCTTCGCGAAACTCTCTGTCGGAGCGGGCTTTTTGAGCCGCCGCCAACGCACCCTGAACCTGTGGTTCGTTCATTGCATGAGACCGGGCCGCTTGATAACGATGTCTCTTGTTGAGCGCGAGCGCAGCGTCCTCCGTCGGGTTGGGTCCGTCTGGTACGAGTGAGGGATTCTCCCTCTTTCTCATGATGAGATCGAGAATGTTGAGATCGTTTGGGGTATTAGAGGGAGGTGTGTTGGACGGGAAGGAGGGAAGCAAATCCAGAGACCCTGTGGCCCTGCGTTCCGCCGGAAGCGGGAGCGGAGGAGGCAGACTCGATGGATCTGGTGGGCGCAGAAATTTAGCGCCGCTTTGTGGGACTCCCTGAGACGAGGAGGACTTTTCTGAGTCATTCTCGGCAAACAGGGACGTTGGAAAGACGGCAAGGGCAAGCCAAGTTGCGGGGGCCAGAAACGCTGCGGCCCTGACCCGGAGTAGAGCGGGTTGGATGTGGAGGCACAGCCTTCTGATGACCGGTAAAAACCCACATGGAAGGAAATGGATTTCCGCGAAACTAGACCGCTGTTTTTTTTGCGATGCTTTCATGCGAGGCTAATACGATAAATGAAGAAGATAGCGTACTGCGAAAAAAGTTTTTGAAAAGAACACGCTTCGGTCTCGCTGTTAGGGCAGTATTCTTGCCATGGAAGCCCGTTTTCAACCCATACCCGAGCTCGCGGAATTCACGCCGCTTGAACTTGCCGCCCGGATGCGCGCGGCAGAGGGGATGGTTTTCTTTGACTCCGCCAAGGACATGGGCGGGGGGACAGAGCTTTCGCTTCTTGCCATCCAACCTGACCCTTGGGTCTACGGAAATTTATTTGATGAGAGTGATTTCCGGAGCTTGCAGCGGACTGTTTCCGAGGTGTCGCGGCTCGGAGCAGACTGTGACGATGGGTTGCCCGGCTTCATTGTTGCGGGAGCAATAGAGTATGACGGTGCCTTCTGCTTTGGGGTATACCGTCGGGTTCTGGCGTTTCGGCATAGAGATTCCACTTGGTATGGCGTGGGGGATTGGTGGCGTCGTTGGGTTGGGGCCGAACCGCCTCCGGCGAGCTTGAAAGGGCGCCTCACCTTCGCTCCGGTCATCTCACCTGAGGTTTTTTGTGAAAGGGTTCTGGCTGCCCAGAATTACATCAGGGCAGGCGACATTTATCAGGTCAACCTCAGCCATCCGCTCAAGGCTCCTTGGCCGGGGGGAGATTTGTGGGCTTTTTATGAGGCGCTCCGCCATTACTCTCCAGCGCCGTTCGGGGCCTATTTGAGCCAGCCCAACCGCTCTATTTTAAGTACCTCGCCGGAGTTGTTCCTCAAGTTCTCTGGTCGGTGCGTGCAGACGCGCCCCATTAAAGGAACCCGCCCTCGAAGGGCTGACCTTCATGCCGACGAACGCAGCGCGTTTGATCTGATCACGTCACCCAAAGAAATATCCGAGCTCGTGATGATCACGGACCTGGAGCGCAATGATCTCGGTCAATTTTGTGAATGGGGCAGCGTCGAAGTGAGCGAGTTGCTAAAACTCGAAAGACATGAACAGGTTTTTCACCTTGTGTCGACCATCCAAGGGCAGATGCGCAGTGACGTCGATCAAGTGGAAGCCCTGCGCGCCTGTTTCCCCGGGGGGTCTATCACGGGGGCTCCAAAGCGCCGCGCCAGGCAAATTATAGCCGAGCTCGAACAAACTCCCCGCGGTCTGTACACAGGCGCCGCAGGTTGGTTTGGAGCGAGTGGTGAGAGTGCCTTCAATATCCTCATTCGGAGCATTGTCGTGGAGGAGCACACCGCACACTTTCATGTCGGAGCGGGGGTTGTCGCTGATTCGTCGCCCGGTGCTGAATGGCAGGAAACATGGGATAAAGCCGCTGGGATTCTGCTGGCCGCGGAACGCGTGAGCGTGGGTACAGAAGAAAACGTTTACAGCTTGGATGCCACGATCTAAGGCTTCGCTTCGAATTTTTTCCTCAGTGTTTCGACATCCTTCTTCAGCTCCCGGTTCAGGTCGCGCAGGGTCGATATCTCGGTTCGTACCGCCTTCAACTCCTCGTTGGGTTTTTGCGCTGAACGAATTTTCTCCAAGGCTTTTTCTGCGGCGGCTTTTTCAGACTTATGTTCACTGATGTTGACGTAAGTCTCCAAAACAGCCACAGCACGGGGGTCTTCCGAGTTGCCAAGTCCTGATAACGCTGCAATTCGAACCTGCTCTCGTGGATGGTTTAAATAAGACAAAAGCAGTTCTCTCCCCGTGTCTTTGCGTATGCTGTGGCGCGAAAGCGTTCCCACGGTTTCCAAGCCTAAGCTCAAAGTTGTGGACGGTAATTCTTGAGAACGTCTTGTGAGAAATTCGAAAAGCGGCTCCAGCATCGCAGGATCCTCCTGCGCCTTAATCGCGCCTAAGGCTCCGGTGGCTAAACGTTCCTTGTAGGAACTTGTCAGCAGGTACTTCGCAAGCAGCGAACGCACCTCCGAGGTTTGATAGGCTGCAAGCCCGCGCAAGGCTGTGGCAGAAACACCGGGATTCTTTTCCGTCGCGATACACTGTTGAAGCAATTGCAGCGCCCCGGCGTCGTAAAAGCCTGCTAATGCCTTAAAGACGGCATTGCGGACACGTGAATCCGACTGGCTCCTCGCTTCTTTTAGCGCCGCGAGTGCCTCCTCGGAATGGGCCTGCTGCAGCACCTCCGCCGCCCTAATACGCACCGAATAGTGTTCTGCTGATTGCAGCGCACTCCGGATTTTTTCCACCGCTTCCTTGTCCGGCTTTTCAGAGAGTTGATCGAGTGCACGATGCTGAGCGACGATACTTTGGTTATCGGCAAGATCAGCAAAGAGCATTGGACGTGTAGGTTTAAAAATCACCTTCGCCAGCAGTGACAAATGGGGGTCGATACGCACGGATGTCGGGGCCTTCTTGAGGGAGATGTAAAAAACCTCCTCCTTCTCCCTGACCTGTACGGTCTCTTCCACCGAGGCATCCTTTGACCAGCACTGCAGGGTCAGGGGAAACTGAAATAAGGGAGCATCCTCGGTGATCTTCTGGGTTTGTTTCACGGTGATTTTCGCGAAGCTCGTTTTTTCGTCCCAGGAGTAGTTGACGTCCAACGCCGGCGCACCGATGCCGAGAAGCCATTGATCAAAAAAACGTTCGAAACTCTTGCCCGATATCTCCTCCACGACCACCCTTAGGTCATCCGTAGTCACAGACCCGAAAGCGTGGCGTTCAAGATAGCGGTGTATGGCTTTCCGATAAAGGTCGGGGCCCAGTTGCGACCGAAGCATGTGCAAAACCCAGGCGCCTTTGGGGTAGGCAAGGTAGTTGAACATTTCGCCGGGGTTGGTGTACTTGCGCCAAACAATCCCCCGCGTTTCATTGGTGTTGCTCAAGATGCCCTTCGCAGCTCCATACAAAGCGGCAAGGGTCTCGTTTGGCCCTCCGAATGCGCCCTGCCACAGCCAGTCGTAGTAGGTGGCGAAACCCTCGTTGAGCCAGGTGTGACTCCACTCCTTGCATGTCACCAAATCTCCAAACCATTGGTGGGCGAGTTCGTGCGCCACGAGACTGTTGCTCTCAAACAGGTTCTCGGTGTCAGCCGTGTACAAAGTTCTGTCATTGAGCGTTGTGAGGCTTGTGTTTTCCATGCCGCCCCAGTGGAAATCTTGAATGGCGACTTGTGCGTATTTGACCCACGGATAGGGCACTCCAGTCTCCGCCTCGAAGAACTCCATGGCGTGTTTTGTGGTACGCAGCGAATTGCGCGCCTGGGGCAGTTCCTGCGGGGTTGTCCAAAACTCGAGAGGGACGTCGCGGTGCATCTCTTCGACTTTCTCAAGTTCGCCCGCGACAAGCGCGATGAGATAATTTGCGTGAGGCTTTTCCTGAATCCAATGAAAGGCAGTGAGCCCCTTGCCATCGGGTTTTGCAGACACCTGTCTCCCATTTGAAAGTGCGACCATTCCTGCTGGAAGATGACAGGTTACTTCAGACGTCAATTTAGCAAGAGGATGATCGACGCAGGGAAACCAGTGCCGCGATTCCACGGACTCACCCTGGGTCCATAATTGCGTCGCTCCGTATCCCATTTCCCTTGTGCGGAAGTAGACGCCTCGCGCAGGTTCCGCCGTATACTGCACTGTGAGAAAGCCCTCGTGGCCTGTTGCAAGCGGCGGGGAAAAGGTGAAAATGATCTCTTCGTGGGTGGTTTGGTGCTTAAAACTTTTCTCAGAACTTCCCGCACTTAAAACGCGCAAATCAACAGCGTTCAGACGGATCTCATCGAGAGGTGTGCCGATGACTTTGAATTTCAGAACAACCTCGCCTTGGATTGTCCTCTTGGCAAAGTCGGGCGTAATATCCAGCGCGAGATGCTGGATTTCAAACCGTTTATCAGGGGTGTACTTGAGATACTTTGAAGATTCTATCGCGCTTGTCGGAGCCGGCGGAGCGGACTCTTGATGGCGGCACTGCTCCAAGTGCCTTTCGCTGCCAAGAGCAGAAAACAAGGCGCTCGCACCTAGGAGAGTGGCGGAAAACAACGAAAGGAATGCACGGGGGTGTGGGCGCATAAGCGAGATTACACAAATGTCGAAGTGTGACGCAAGGCCGCCCCTTTGGGAGCGAGTTGTATTCCGGGACCTACAGTGGCGAAGAAAACCTGAAAGAACTTGTTCAGTGCGGGCGGCTCCGTTTCGACACCTCAAAGGCGAGTGCGGTACCGACCCACGAAGAGGCAACGCCGCGGGCTAGCGCTTCAAACTGGCATCGATGGTAGCGCGGCTTTTTTTGGCGTACAATCCGCACACAAGAGCTGTCACTCCACAAACCCAAAATACGTGGGCAATTTCGACGTGCAGAAATTTGTTCATCACGACTTGCACCCCCGATGCCAGAAGAATGCCGACAAAGCTCAGCACACTGGCGGCGCCCTGAACTGCTCCCTTGTTCTCTGGAGTCGGGGAGTGTTGCAAGACGGCAGCAATGGGCACGATGAAAAAGCCACCTCCCAAGCCGAGCACGACCAGACAGGTATAAAACAGACCCGGGGAGACATTTTGGAACCCCATAGGCAGGGTCGCAAAACTCATGATCATGGCGCCGAAGGGCACCAGTCTGTAATTGATGCGTCCTCTTGAGGCATAACCTGCGGCAACACTTCCGATTCCAATTCCAACCGCAAGGGCCGCATTTAGCATTCCGATTTGAGATTCGCTGAGAGCAAGGACGCTTTGGCCGTAGAGGACCAGGTTCATTTGCACAAGAGCTGCTATAAAGAAGAAACCGGCATTGCCGAGATTGGCACGCCATAAATCGCGGTCGAGCTTCATAAAGGAGAGCTGCCTCCAAAAGTCCGTGACAGGGTTGATCCGTGCGGGGCAGGACGGATTGGCGGGAACACTGCGGGAAATCCCGCTGCACATCAACCAACCGCCCGCGGCAAGAATTGCGAGGAGGAGGGCAGCGCCATATGCCTTGTCCCTGAAGTGAGTCGCCAAAAATCCACCGGCAACCGTACCGGCAATAATTCCAAGAAACGTCAAAAGCTCCAGAATGCCATTGCCCCACGACAATCTTTCGGCCGGCAAGATCTCCGGCAGAATGCTGTATTTGGACGGAGCGAAGATGGCGCTGTGACAACCCATGAGAAAAATTGCACTGAACTGAAAAGGCATGGTGTTTGTCCAGAAGCCGAAGGCCGCCAGAAGCATGATGAGGATCTCTGAAAGCTTTACGTAGGACATCACCTCTCGCTTGCTAAAGCGGTCCGCCAGCCAGCCTCCAAGCATCGAAAATAAAATGAACGGCGCTGCGAACAAGGCTCCTGCGAGTGCCACGTGGGTATTCCGGGCTTCTTCGTTCAGGGGTTGCGTTAAAACGAGGAGAATCACCAGATTCTTAAGAGCATTATCGCTGAACGCGTTTTGAAACTGGGTACCCATGAGGCTCCAAAAGCCGACCTTCCATGGAGTAGGACTGGCTTGTTTCATTGCAGGCTGGTGGAGATGCATGGCGTTACAGGGGGGCGTGAGCAAGGGTTCAATTCGACTAAGCCCTGTCTCAGAGGTGGAGATTTCCAAGAACTGCCATTAAACCATGATGGCCGCTCCACAAAGTTTATTCCACGACGCTTGGGCGAGCCGGTTGCAGGCTATGTCGCGAACGAAGTCGGGATTGTGGGGGCCCGAGGCATCTGCCACCAACGGCCTGCCCTCGACGACGGAATGTCTTTTGTGGAGGAGGCCACGTTCCGGCGCGAAAGCGATGTGATGAAGCACGGCAGCCGTTGAATTGGGAAACCCGGCGCGCTGCCGGAAGACGGAAAATAAAGAATGAAGTCCTTTTTATTCAGCGAAAAATTTGACGCAGTGGAAAAACTGGGTCTGGTGCGTCATCCACCCCGGCGCTCCTGTCGCGTCGCAGGTGCAAACCACCCTAAATGAAACCATACCGACATCGTTCACAAACCTGTTCAGATCCCGCTCTAGCACCCCGAAGTTTGCCTTCAACGATGCTGAAGCGCTTTCTGAGCATGCTATTACTGCTGGCTACCGTTGTCCTCCCGCAGCTGGAAAATCGCCATGTCTTCGCAGCTTGGCAATGGCAAGGACCCGCGACCCTCGTTAATCTCCAATCAACCCGACGCGGCAACGTCTTCTACAAAGGCGAGGCCGTCGCGTTCAAATTAAGCGCGCCCGGAGCATCTCGCTATATCATTCGAGATTACTACGGGAACACGGTGGAGCAGGGCCCGATCAGTGGAACCCTGCTCACGCCTGCTGTGAAGGAGCCGGGGTGGTACAAGGTTAATCTTCACGGCGGAGACCAGGGATTGCCATTTGGAGATTCGGTCGGAAGCGGGATGTTCTGCATCCTGCGCGATGACCCGAATTTTCCCAAAATGCCAGCCTTGGGAACGTTTGGCGGTGATGGTCTTATTGATGAAGTCACACGCGGTGTCCTTGGTTATGGACCCCAGCGGCACAAAGTCGATAACGCGAGCAACGCGGACGTCGAGATCTTGCGTTTGGATACCGAGATCGCCCTTGATCAAAAGTACTATCTTCCGTTTGATCCGTATCGGAAAAGGGACTTGCTGATTGTGTTTCCCAACGGCACCACCGATCTCACTGGCGTTCGAAAAATCGTCGAACATTTCAAGGGTTCTGTGCGTTATTGGGAGCCTCGGAACGAGCCTAACTTCTTCAGTGGTGCGACTGCGTTCGTGCAGAACGAGCTCGCTCCTTTTTACCAACTTGTAAAAGGGGTTGATCCCACGTTGAAAGTGGTTGCACCAGGTGCGGTGACCGTGGGACCGCCCATGGCCGGATGGAACGACGAGTTCTTTCGCGCAGGTGGAGGCAAGTATATCGATGCCTTTTCGTTCCACGCGTACAATTGTGTGAACGGGGACCTTGGTCTCACCCGGCAGTCGATGGATCAGGTCGATGGCTGGTTGAAAAAATACAACCTCACGGGCATCGAAAAATGGCAGACGGAACAGGGCTTCCTTGGCCCGGTATTTGGCGCATATCAACCCCGTATGCAGGGACGTTGGACGATGCTTCAAATGATGGTGTATGAGCAGTACGGCATACCCAAGGAACACAACCATTATTGGTACGACCGTAATGGAGGCTTCTGGGATGAACCCCGCTGGGTGCAGAACGAAGACGGTTCCATTAATCCCGTAGGTCCGCTGTTGCGCATCTGGTCCGAGGAGCTTTACGGAACACGTTTCGCGAGCGTTTTAGACTTTGGAACGCCGGGTAACAATCTGTTTGTGGGAAGCCTTTTCAACGGCCCCGGCAAGCAGGTCGCTTCCATCATGACCTCGGGTGATACACGCGGTCAGGTCGTTTTGAAAGTCACGGGTACTACAACGGTTAAAGTGGTGTCGCCCTTCGGGAGTGAAAGCACTCTGCCCGTTGTGAATGGGTCCGTTGTTTTACCAGTCAGCGAACTCCCAACCTACGTGGAGTACGTCGGAACGCTGAGCGTCGCTGCCCAAAATTGGGGTGCAAACCTTGCGCTTCAAACTGGAGTCACGGCTGTCGCCTCGGGATCCGCGGTACACCCCATTGATGCGGCGATCGCGAATTCGCCCTCCAAGGTGATCAACGGCAGACTCGACACCTGGTATTGGAACCAGACAAATAACGATCGTATTTGGGAGGGGAATAACACCACCTATCCCGCATGGTTCGAGGTGCGTCTTCCTGCCGCCACACAAATGGACCGTGTCGTTATTTACGCGGGCATTCCATGGCAGTGGGATGGCTCCATCATCGACTATGAACTGCAATTCGATCAGGGCGGCAAATGGGTCTCCATTGAACACGTTCAGGAACCAGTAAATACGTTCCGCGCGTACACCCAGGCCAACCGGACGACTGTGGACAGTTTCTATAGTGAACGCTGTGTGTTTACGCACAGCTTCGCTCCGGTAACGACCACAAAAATCCGCTTGCTCGTCAATGAAGTGACGTGGGGTGGTGCCTCGAACAAGGAGTTTAAGGATGCCGGAGCGCAAGGGGGCGAGCATCAGTTAAACCTCCGCGAAATCGAGATTTATAAGTCAGGGCTGCCGGCGGGGTCCAGCGCCGCGCCGATCACCGTCGCGGATACCGCGAACTGCTCGCGTGGTGGCACTGTAACCATTCCGGTGCTCGCCAACGACACCAACGTCGCAGGAGCGCCGCTTGGCCTTTCGCTTGTGAGTGTCAGTCCGCCTGCTCTAGGCAGTGTTGCGATATCTGGAGACCAACTGATCTATACAGCTTCGCAAACGCTGAGTGGGACGGATCAGTTCCAGTACACTGTGACCAATGGAGCGGCTACCGCTACGGGGAGTGTGACTGTGAACGTATCCACAGTTGTGCAACCACCGGGTCCTGATACCCATGGCTTGTTGGGGGAATACTTCAACAATTCAGATTTGACCGCTTCCGTGTTCACGCGCGTGGACCCGTATGTGGATGCAAACTGGGGAACCGGCGCGCCAGAGCCGTCGATGAATGCTGGCTCTTACTCAGTGCGCTGGGTGGGGAAGGTCAAGGGCAAATACAGTGAGTTGTATACGTTTACGACTGTATCGGATGATGGAGCCAGGCTGTGGGTCAACGGCAAACTACTGATTGATAGCTGGGTGTCTCACCCCGCAACCTGGGACCGCGGAACCATTCAATTGGTTGCGGGCCAGCAGTACGACATCAAACTTGAGTACTTCCAAGGCGGTGGCGGTTCCCAGATCTCGCTGCAATGGAGTAGTCCAAGTCAGTTGCTCGAGGTCATTCCGTTTGATGCGCTCACTTTGGGCGGGACGGTGACGGTTGTGCCGGCCCCCAACAAGGCGCCTGTGGCAGCCAATGATGTTGCATGGACCCCTGTGGCGAATCCCACATTGATCAACGTTCTTGCGAACGATGTGGATGTGGATGCAGGCCCGGCGCCCCTGACCGTGAGCAGCGTCAGTACGCCCGCTCATGGAACTGCGGTTCTTGTGGGCTCCAGCGTTCAGTATACGCCGGCGGCGGGTTTTAGCGGCAGCGATACCTTCACTTACACGATCACCGATGGCGCCTTGAGTGCCACCGCGAGCGTGACTGTGACGGTAGCAGCCTCTGATCCGACGCGTCTCGTGGGTTTGAAGGGTGAATATTTCGGCAAAGCCGATCTCACAGCGCCCTTACTCACACGGCTCGATACGACGATCAACTTCGATTGGTTGCTGGGTGCTCCCGCGTCCGCGATCCCCGTAGACGGTTTCTCCGCCCGCTGGTCGGGGGCAGTGACAGCTCGCTATACGGAACCGTACACCTTCTACGCCACATCGGATGATGGTGTGAGGGTCTGGCTGAACGGCGTTAAAATCATCGACAACTGGAGTGACCATGCTGCGGCGGAAGTATCTGCTGTGGCGAATTTAGTAGCCGGCCAGTTGAACGACCTGAAGGTGGAGTATTACGACAACACCGGTGGTGCCGTTGCGCAGTTGCGTTGGTCTAGTACCAGACAGGCTAAAGAAGTCGTGCCAGCATCACTGTTGAGTACCGCGCCGTTTACGGGAAGCGTGACGCCTCCAGTGGTACCGCCAGTAGTCGCTAATAAGGCGCCTGTAGCGGTGGATGACACGGCGGTGACAAACGAAAGCGTAGCGGTCAAAGTGAATGTGCTCGCCAACGACTCGGACCCGGACTCCGGACCATCCCCGCTCGTGGTGAGAGCCGTTACCAGCCCAGCGCATGGGACATCGGCGATTGTGACTGGTGGTATCTCCTACGTTCCCAGTACAGGGTTCTATGGCGTCGACCGGTTTAATTACACAATCACCGATGGAACCGCGATGGCGACAGCCGCTGTGGCGGTCACCGTGAACAGCACCGCAAAGGCGTACGATCTCATCTCCGGAGGTTTGACTGCTCAAATCATCGGGTCTGCGACGGGATCATCGCGTATTCTGGCTGACGGAAGCTGGGAACTGAATGGAGCTGGGATCGGTGTATCCGGGCTTTCAGATGCAGTGCGGTTCGAAGCTCTTCCCTCGGTGGGAAACTTCCTCGTCACACTGCGCGTGCGCAGCGTCACGGGTGGAGCGCTCGCTAGAGTGGGGTTGATGCTCCGTGAAGGGTCTCTGGTCGGTGATAGATGCGTGGTGGCGGCGGTGACTCCGTCCTCGCAATACCGCACAGGGGCTCGTTTGGTGTCTGGAGGTACCTATGCGGAAGCGACCCCGGCGGGTGCGGATGCACAGGTGGTCGCTCCGGAGGGCTGGCTGCAGTTGGAACGCTCGGGTGACGTGGTCCGTGTTTTGGTTTCTAGCGACGGCGCTAGTTATCGGCCGGTTGCAACGTATACCTTGGCGAAGCTTGGCAGTGCGCTGCAGGTTGGAGCGTTTGTTGCGAGTGGGTCCACAACAGTCAACGCCACGGGAGTGGTAGACCGTTGGTCTCGTGTGGCATTGAGCGCAGCGGGCGCACCTCCTCAGCGCGGGCTGTTGGGTGTGTATTTCGCGGCGAACAATCTCACACAGCCAGTGGTGGCCCGGGTGGACGACACCGTCAACTTCGACTGGGTCGGCAGTGCTCCGCATCCTGCGCTCGCGATGGATAACTTCTCCGCGAGGTGGACTGGCCGGTTGATTCCGCCTGCAACAGGTACGTTTACATTCTTCACGCAGGCTGACGATGGCGTCCGTCTGTGGGTGAATGGCGTGCAGGTGGTTAATGATTGGAATCCGCACGCTTTGACGGAGTCGTCGGGTACGGCGGTTCTCCAAGCGGGGGTACCAGTGGATGTGACGATGGAGTACTTCGAAGCAACAGGACAGGCGACATGTAAGTGGCTGTGGTCTGGTCCTGGGATTACGAAGCAGATTGTGCCCTCCGCCGTGTTGCGGCCTGCCGTTGTATTGAGTGCGCTGGGTTCGGCTGCAATGCCTACCGTAAGCGTCACGGCTGATGGTGTCCGTGAATTGTCCGCGACGGGTGCCGGGTTGAAGGTTGGAAGCATAGAGCAAGGTGGTTATATGCACCAGCCACACTCCGGTGACTTCCAAATGGCCATGCGTATCCGGTCGCTCGCGGGAGCGCCTGCGAGCGCTGTCATGCTGAGGGAGGGACTTGGGGCGAGTGATCGGTTTGTCGCAGTGCAATTGGCTGCGAATGGATCGGTCTCGTTGTGGAACCGTAGTGTTGTAGCTGGCGCCGTCGTGAGTACGACAGTCTCAAATACACTCGCGGTACCGAATGCCTGGCTGTTGGTTGAACGCCGTGGAGACCGCGTGGTGCTTGCTGTTTCAGCAGACGACATCACGTATGTCAACGTCGGCTCGATTGAACTGCCGGGTCTGTCCCAGATGGCCTATGCAGGCGCGTTTCTTGGCGGCGCCACTGCAACTGCCCCTGGAAAAGTTGTGTTGGGTGACTGTGAGGTTACAGCAATCACTTCACCAGGCTTGACGGGAGAATACTTCGGAACAACGACACTATCAGGTCAGCGTTTGACACGCGTCGACCCGACGGTGGGTTTTGATTGGGGTATCCTCAGTCCAGATCCTCGTGTGCTTGCCGATAACTTCTCGGTACGTTGGACGGGGCGGGTGAAAACGGGGGTTGCCGGATCTTACACCTTCGCTGTGCAGGCGGATGACGGGGTGAGGCTCTGGTTGAACGGGCAGTTGCTCATCAACAACTGGACCGATCACGCACTCACTGAGAATGCGGTGACGCTCTCGTTGGGAGCCGCTGCCTGGGTCGACGTGAGAATGGAGTACTACGAACATTCGGGAGGAGCCGCCGCCCGATTGCTCTGGACGCCGCCGGGCCAAGTCAAACAGGTGATTCCGGTGGGACAGTTACAAACTCCATAAGAACCAGCAGGATCTAAAGATCTAGAACGCTGAGGATAAAAGGGGCGGGAATTTCCCGCCCCTTTTTGCGCCCCAACGCGATCGGCCTCATCCCGTTCTCCACCCAGTTGTTGTCCACCTCGATCCGCCCGTCGCCCAGGATCAACTCCAGGCGGCTCCACAGCTTGAGCGCATACTGGCACGCTCCTCTTTTTGGAGTGCGAAAAATCCAGTCCTCCCAGAAGCATCGAAAGCTCGGCAGACGAAAGCCGGATTTTGCGCGGCAACCCGTCGTCGTCCTCCCTCTCCACCTCCAGCGAGGGCCAGTTTAAACGACCGCGTTCAAGCCGTTTGCTGCAAACCCAGAGTCCGCTTCCGTCCCCGAAAAGGATCTTCAGGCGCGTACGCGTGGCGTTGGCAAAAACAAAGAGATGACCGGAGAGGGGTTCCTCGCCGAGTTGGGTACGCACAAGATCGGCAAGACCATCGAAGCCTTTGCGCATGTCGGTGGCCCCCGATACCAAAAAGACCCGCGTTGCTGGATCTGCGGCGATCACAGCACACCAGAGCTGCAATCCGAGGAAGCCGTACCTCTGAGAAATTCAACAAGGGAAACAAGTTCGCCCAGAACAAACCCACTTCGCAATTCAAGGGCAAGTCCGCCCCCAAAAGTCACCTTGTAATCGAACGCTGCGCAAAGCTTCGGCATCTCGACTTCCACAAATGCGAGGTTGCTCCTGGCCGTCTGCGAGGGCTGTAGCCTCGCCTTTTTCAAAAGTAGGGAAAGTGCGCGCTGATTGAGGCCGTGTTGTTTTGCAAGAGCGGTCTGCGTCAGGCCGCTGGAGTGGAATTCATGGAGACGGCCGGCGATTTGTTCTTTCGAGCGCCGCGTTTTGCGGTTGGTCACGTGCATGCCGGAAGCCTACACAAGGCTGGGGGCGTCGATCGATGGGGTTGAGCGGACGGATACAATGCAACGCGGATGAAGTTCATGAGAAAACATGAACGAGAGGGAGAGGGTATTTGGATTGACGCGTGTCTCTTTATCCGTTGTTGGATCAGACCAATTGGCATATCCATAAGTCAATCAAAACGCCAAAGAGGCGAGTAACTTAAAATAATATTATGCCGTTTATATCCTCTTTTCCATTGAAGAGCGCCGTTCAATCCGCACTCGCCCATGTCGTGGAAGTGCTCGACTTCGCGATATTACATCCGGCGCGGATCAGTCGGAAGCGGGCGATCTTAGATGCCGCTGATTATGTCGCAACTTCGATGCGAGAAGCTGTTGGTGTTTATACCTCTCGAGAGGTATTGAACATTGCACTGTCACGCACAGAGATCGAAGGGCACTTTATGGAGTTTGGAGTGTATCGGGGTGGCACTTTGAGGCATATTGCAAAACACGCCAGGAAGGCCACGACTGTCTCTGGCTTTGATAGTTTCCAAGGCCTCCCCGAGAGCTGGAATTCCGGGCTGGATAAGGGGGCCTTCGACCTGCAGGGCAAACTTCCTTCGGTGCCGGAGCCTGTCCGCCTCTACCCTGGCTGGTTCAATGAAACGTTGCCATTGTGGGTTAAGGAAAACAAAGGCCCGGTAGCTTTCCTCCATATTGATTGCGACCTGTATTCTTCAACCAAGGTGATTTTTGATAGTTTGGTAGACCAGATTGTACCAGGCACTGTCATTGTATTTGATGAGTATTTTGGTCTGCCAAATTGGCGGGAGCACGAGTTTCGAGCTTTTGGAGAACTGGTTGCTGAAGCGCGGCTGGCCTACAGCTACATTTGCTACGCAAAATATCAAGTTGCCGTCCTGATCACAGGAAAAGGAGTTTAGTCTAATTGCTTGGAGGGAGCAGTTTCGTCTTAGGTGTTTCTCGCGTTTATCCCTCTTGTGGCCGGTCTGATGGCCCCCATGACCGTGTCCGCCTTCTGCATTCGTGGGAACACAGGGGCCTATCCGGAGTTTTGTGTTTGGGTCAGTTTTGGTTATGTTTTCCGTATTCGCCCAGCCAACGACATCTCCCGAGTAGACAAGCGCTGTGACATTGTAGGCGGGTGCGTCACGCGTTCCCTCTCAAACACAACCCGTGTGCTCCCAGGCAGGAAGCGACTTCCCAACAGGGTGCTCTACTGCACAGGTGCAGTGCTCAGGCGCATCCATGCCGTCGGCGTCAGCTCGGCTGCTGACTTTACTCCGGTCAGGCCGGAGCGTGTCTCCTGGTAGGCCAGCACTGGCAGCACCTCCAGGCGACGTGGCGATGGCAGGAGCGATGAGCGCTCCAGCGCTCTCTCCAGAAGCCAAGAAGGCAGAGCAGGTCTTGAAGCCGTGAGCTCCCAAGCCGCCTCCCACATTCAAATCTAAAGACCCGATTTCACGAGCCAATGACTATAGCGCCAAGGTATACGGCTAAATCACCAAGAAAGAGACCCCTAGAGTGGAGGTTAAACGCCTTGAGGGACTATGCGAAGAAGAAATCCGTCGCCACCACAAATTCGAGTACTCGGTGGCGATGATTCAAGTTGCGATTGCGCTGGGAGCAGTGGCAGCGGTGGCAGCGGTGGCAGCGGTGGCAGCGGTGGCCAAAATGAAACGCGTCTGGTGTGTCAGCATCGCCGCCGGCCTCGGTGGAATTTGCTATTTCATGATCGGCTTCCTATCCTAGAGGTGCACCCGTTTGTAGGGCGAGACTTTTAGCGCGCCCCGCGGTAATGCCGAGCGCGCTAAATCCGAAAATGTGGGAAAAAGCGAATTCTTGTCTATTTCGAAGTAAAACCTTTACGGTACGGCGATGCGACCCTGCTATACCAAGCCTGCTGGAATGTCTCTTGCTGTCCTTTTGCTGGGCGTTAGTCTTTTTGCGAGTGGAGATTCCTACGCGCGCGAGATAAGGAAAACACCGCTTATCATCAAAGAGGGAGGGACCCCGGAGAATCCCGCGGTGTTCGACGGAAAAGGCATGGTGATCGATCTGGGCGAGGACATCACCGCCGCGCCCTGGGAGGTTGAGGGGGGCATATGGACTCTGCGTATCCTTCCGGAAACGAGGGTTCCAATTGTTGCGGGGCAGTACGCCGCCTTGTTTGTGGACGACCAACCCATTTCGGTTCCTCGAAACCTCCAGGCTGAGGCAGTTCATCCGGATCGCAAATCGCGCTGCTACCTTTCAGCCGAACAGTTGAAACCGGGTCAGGCCGGATTCAGCGAGGAAGGCGCGCTGTACTTCCGTTGGCCGGAGGGAAAGTTCTCTGGTAAGTCCCGAATCATTCTGCCGCCCAAAGAGGGGGTGAGTGCAGTGAGCATAGCGTGTTCTCATATCGTCGTTCGAAATATCACGGCGAAATACGCATCCAACGATGGCTTTAACATCCACGGTAAATGGGTGGGAATTCTTCTGGAGGACATCAAAGCCCTCTGCAACGGGGACGAGGGCATCAGTGCTCATGACACAGTTGAAATGACGGTTCGTCGCGCAGAGGTTGCGTGGAACGGTTCCGTCGCCGGAGGGATTGCGGATGTGAACCAATGCGTGACTTCCTACGAGGATTGCGAGGTGCATGACAACGTTGGGGCTGCCTTTTACTTTTCCGGTAAAAGCCACGCGGTGTCGGGATCCCACATCTATCGCCAGAAAAGGGATTTTGATGTCGCAAAGGGAACGCAGTTTAGCAGTTCGCAGATTCGTTGGGACCGTGAGTGATTAGGGCTAAGAGGTGTTTGTGAACTTCGGTTTTCGCATGTCGATGTGGAGACTCGGCAAAACCTGAGTCTGGGCGACGCGGAATTTGTCGCGGATGCTCTGATTCAAACTACAAGGCTGCGACGTAAACCGTGCTTGCCGATTCGCGATCCAGAAGCGGGTTTGCAAACTGGACAACCTCGACATTGACCCGGGCAAAGATGCGTGCCAGTCGCGTTTGAAATTCGTCATCCGGTGGATCATCCGACCAGAGCGCAAATACACCTCCAGGCAACAACTGCTTCGCCAACCAGCGTAGTCCCTCTTCGGTGTAAAAACGGCCGTTTGCAGGATCGAGCAGGTTTTTGGGTGAATGGTCGATATCCAGGAGCACTGCATGGAAGCGGCGTCCCTTGTTCTCCGGATCAAAGCCCTCAGGCGATTGTGCAAGTGCGAAAAAATCGGCGTGTACAAAGCGGCAACGCGGGTCACCCGAAAGGACGGGGCCAAGGGGCACCATGTGCTGCTTGTGCCAAGTGATGACGGATTCGAGCGCATCGACCACAATCAAAGAGGTTACTTGTTTGTGTTCGAGTGCGGTGGCGGCGGTGTAGCCGAGGCCGAGCCCGCCGACTACGACATCCCATGCACCCGGCTCGAGAGCGTTGAGTCCAAGATTGGCGAGGGCAACTTCCACCTCATGGAACATACTGGACATCAAAAACGCATCGCCAAGTTTGACCTCAAAGACTTCGAGGTTGTCCAGCGCAGGCACAAGGCGGCGGCGCAAAGACAAATCTCCCAGAGGGGTCTTTTGATAATCCAGTTCTTCGAAAGCTTGGCTCATCATGGGAGCATAGGGGTATTAGCTCGGGGGACACGACAACATCCGGTTTGGCTCGGGGGGATCTATGTTACGTGTTTGATACCATTTATTTAGTTAGAATTGCAAAACCGGTTCCGGAAAAAACGTTTGCTTGAGATAAGATCCACCCGCCACCAATCAACGAATAAACATTGCGCGCGTCCTCCCAATATTTTTCCAGTACGGCGGTTTGTGCTTTCTGTAGCGCCTCGATTGTCCCGAATAT
>CANJPY010000090.1 GCA_947476255.1 Chthoniobacteraceae bacterium
GCAGTATCGGAACGAACGCCTGCATGAGCAATACGGCCTGACTCGTTTCCCCACGAGCGCCACACGGTAATGCAAATGAAGCAAACCGGAGAACAGCCTCCGAGAGCCGGATGCGGGAAATCCGCCCGTCCGGTTCGATGAGGGGGAGAGGAGGACAAGGAGTGGTTGTGGCCGCAAACCATCCTCGTCTCCCTACTCTATTAATGACTTTGGCAGTGTTGTTCCAAAGACGCATGAGCCGCAAGTGTTCGGGGTGGCCGGCAAAGCGGATTTCCTGGGCATCGGCCGAGAGGCAGTTTGGACTCGAAGGGTCCTTGGTGTAGCGGGCGGTGAGTCCGCCGCTCCCAGGCAGGTTGTACGCCACGGTGTCGGTGAGTTTTGGCATGCCGCACAAGTCAATGATGGCGGCGAACGTACGGGGAGCAAACTTGTTGGCCATCAGGGACACATCCCCGCCCCCGGAACCGCCTGTGGAAAATAGACGACTGGAGTCGAACGGGATGCCCCTGGCTTTCAAACCGGAGAAAACGAAGTGCAGGGCGCGCAGCGCGTCCAGCGCTTGGAGGTAACCGTAGTCGTAGGGTTCAGGATCGTGAATGGACGCTTGTGCACCGGATTGGATATAATCCACGCACACAGCGATCAGGTTATAACGTTGGGCAAGCGTATTGGGATTGGCGGTGCCGGCGCTGTTGGTGCCGCCCCAGTTGTGGAGGGACAGGATGATGCCGGTATGTGCGTTGACGCTTGAGAGGCGACTGCGTTCGGGATAGTTGATCCAGACTCGTATCTGGCGCGGGCCGGGTTTGAGGGGCCATTCTTGGGCGTCCAAGAGGAGACTGCCGCTGGTGTCTGGGAGCGGTGGGGGCGGCGTTTCAGCGCCTGCAGAAAAACCATCTTTGGAGTCGTTTGAGGAAGCGCCGGAGGGTGCGCTCGTACGGGGGGCGGCGTTTTGCGGCGGGCTCTGCGCCGACAGCCAGGGGGCGAGGAGAAAGACGGTCAACGCACCCACGAGCTGGAGTTTCATGATATTTTCGGGCTGAACTTCGAAGAAAGGTTGGTTGCGTCCATACCGGTCTGCCCGACAAAAGAAAGAACTCTGCTGAGGTGCACGAACCACAAGCAAAAACTCACGCTCTACGGATGTGTGGCTTGGGACAGCTGTTTTCCAAGATCCTCAAGCGCGGACCATCGGACGAAGCGGGGCTACTCGTCTTTTTTCTTTGCGGCTCCACCCAGGGTCACATCGATGCCGTATTTGAGCGACAAATCCTGGTGCGCCTGTCCAGCCCACGTGGTGTTAAGATGAACGCGACAGACGTTTTTCAGTGTTTGAATGGCGGCTTCTTTGTCCCCTTTGAGCGCCTGCTGTCCAGCGATGCGATACTGGGCCTCTGGCGCTGCACTTCTGAAAAAGTTTGCGATCCCGACCAGGGACTGGATGGCTCCATCAAATTGCTTGAGGGCACTTTGACATTCGGACACGCGGAAGATGGCTTCTGGATCGCGCTGGGATTGCTGAAAGGCGGCGATAGCTTCGGGATAGCGGCCGGAGCGCTGCAGTACTTCGCCGAGCCTCCACTGAATAAAGGATGACTTGTCTGCGTATTTGGTGAGCATTTTTTGATAGGCTTCGGCACAGCTCTTCCAGTTGTTTTCCTCGCCATATGTCTCCGCAATTTCGCGGTCGGCGACATAGGCATCGCGAAGATCGTGATAAACCAAACGTGCTTCAGCGCGCTTCCCATGGGTGCGCAGGTGCTGGGCGTATTCGGTGATCAAGGGGTCGTCATTGGGGCGCTTTTTATAAAGAGCCGCGTATTTTTCCGTGGCCTTATCGATTTCTCCAGCGCCGGACAGAATCCTTGCAATCCACTGGTCATAAGTGATTTTTTCGGGAGGATCGGTGTCTTCGGGAGCGCGTTTTTCGATCCACGCGACAGCCTGGGCGGCGATGGCGGGTATGGCCTTGACCGCTTCCGCTCCGTAGATGTTTTTGATATGTGACTGCCTGAGAGCGTCATGGGTCCAGTCTGCAAAGACCGCGAGAGGGTGCTTTTTCTGGATCTTCGCGACGAGTTCGTAGGCTTCTGGAATTTTCTTTTGCGAGAGGAGATGTGTGGTGAGGCGGCGCTGGGACGTGTTCTTGAGGGTTGTGGCCGACGCGTATTCACCCGTGGCGAGATATTCCATATGGACCTGCCACTTGTCGCGCTGGTTGAGGCGCCAGTAAATCTGGCAAAGTTCGTCGCGGGCCAAGCCTGCGACTTCTAATTTTGGATTAAGGGCCACCACCTTCTCAAAGGCGGGCACGGCGCGCTCTGGGTTGCCCGTCTGGGTCTGGCAGAGGCCGATGGAGAACTGTGCGTTTGTGGCGTCGATGGATTCCGGGAAATAGTCGATGACGTTTTTAAATTCGTTGATCGCATTGTTCACCTGTCCGTTTTTCCGGGTGCACTCGGCGACCATATACTGCGCGTAGGATGCGACTTCCGACTTGCCATAGAGCTGGATGAAGAGCTCATATTCCGGAAGAGCCGACTTGAAGTTGTTTTGTTCCACAAACTTCTCGGCGCGGGACAACTGGTGGCGCTCCTCTTCGGTGAGGAGCGTCCAGCGTGCGACCGCGAGCTTGGCGTGAACGGCGGAGACAGAGACAAGGAGTATCGCAAGCGCGAGCGCGATGCGGCGCAGAGGGGAGCGTTTCATTTATCGACTTCTGTGGCGAGGACGATTGCGGCATCGCACTGGTTGATGATGTCCATCAGTTTTACGGCGCTTCCGTAATCAACGCCTCTGTCAATGTTGAGAATGACAGCACGGTCCTTGGCGCCAGTGAGTTTCCCTTGGATGCCCGCCTTGAGCGCTTCCCAGTCGGTTTTTTCGCCGTTGAGAAACACATCCTTCTGCGGGTTGAGTTGAACGGAGACGTTTTTAGTGTCGGCACTTTTGCTGGTGGAGGCCTTTGGCAGTTTCAGGTCGATGCCAGTAACGTTCACGAACGTGGTGGCCACCATGAAGATGATGAGCAACACGAGCGAGATGTCGATCATCGGGATGAAGTTGATGTTTGCGATCGGCTCGTCGGAGTCTTCTTGTAAGTCCATGCCCATAAACAGGTTCCTTGCTTGTGTTGTTAGTGCTTGGCCGGCGTGGCGGGCAGGTGGTGCTGCAGATCTCTGTAGGTCTCAAAGGCCAGAGACTCGAGTTCCAGGGACATGTTGGAGATGGCCTTGGAAAAGAAGTTGTAGAACATCAACGCAGGGATGGCCACGAGCAGCCCTGTGGCTGTGGAGACGAGTGCCTCGGAGATACCGGCCGCGATGACACTCGGTCCGCCCATTCCCTGTGTACTGATGTCGGAGAAGGCGCCAATGATCCCCTTACAGGTCCCGAAGAGACCCACGAAGGGGGCCACGGAGGCGATCGTCGCGAGCACTGGCATGTACTGTTTGAGGCGTGCCATTTCGCCGCGCATGGTGAGAGTCAGGATGCGCTCGGCATCCGCGCTTTCAGCATCCCTGCCGGAGGCAGTCTCAGCGAGGATCATGGCGGCGAGAGGAGACTCACTGGTGCGGCAGGAGGCGATGGCCTCGCTGTATTTTTTGTGCGCGATGGCATCCTTCAACTCCTGACGGAGTTTGTCGGTAGCGAGGCGTACGCGTTTCATGAAGGAAAGGCGTTCCAGCACCACGCCGATGCTGATGACGGACAACAAGATTAGAGTGGCCATTGTCAGGCCCCCGGCGACGATCCATTCCCACAACATAGTGTTTTATTTGGTTGATTGTTTGACTGCGATATACGGGCTTTTAAACGTTAGAAAACTTGAAAGAGGGAAACGGGCAGGGCTTGAAGAGCTTGAGGTTCTTTACTTGGGGCCTTTGCCGTCGACGGACATTTTCCACTCGCTGTAGGAGGCGAGGGTCTGTGCGAAAATATTGACGCCAAGCTGGTAGGCTTGTTCGGCAGACTCCGCACTCGTGCCGCCGTGCGTGTCCTTCCAGGCATCGGAGAGGGAGCCTTGGTGGTAATACACCACAAAGCGGCCGTCTTTCTTCCAACCCAAGGCGCGCGACCCGCTGTGTGCCCACAGGGGAGGACAACCGTTGAGAGGATAGGGAGCCTGGTAAACGGGGTCGTCGTCCACGACTTGGACCGGCGCGACCTCGGGAAGGACTTGCTGCATGAATGCCATGAAGGCACGGTGAAATTCGTTGCCACCGTTGTCTGCAAAGATCATGCCACGGTTTTCAAGAAGGTACTCCCGTACGGCTTTGACCTCCCTTGCGTTGTAACGGAAGGCGTAACTGCCGCACATGAAAACCAAGGGCGGCGAGCGGCCTTTGACGTAGCGGCCGAGCTCCGCAAAGGTCACGTCCTGTGGAATGTTGGAGACTGCCATGTGCGCGCGGCGACCGAATTCCTTGGTCATGTTTTCATCGGCACCGTTGCGCATGTTGAAATCCCAGTTGCCGCCGTCATAACGGACCCTGACAAAGACAAAGCGGGCTCCCTCGCGGCCTGCGGCGTAGCCTGCGGGTCCGGGTCCGTCGCCCTGGCCGATTTTGTACTCGTTGGCGGTGACTTCTTTAAGGTTGAGCGGGGTGAGTTCCAGCGGGGGCACCTCGTAAACGATGGCGCTGTTGGGGTTCACAAGGATGCGTTTGCGTTGCACCTTGCGGACCTCCACTTTCATCTGCTTGATCATCGCCTTGGGTTTGCCCGAGCCTTTGACGAGGTCGTAGGTCTTTTTGCAACCCGGCATGAAGGAACCGAGCATGGTCGAGCTCACCAACAAAATATGCAGGAGGAAGGAGCCCGTGAGAAAACGCTTTAGGTTTCCGTGTTTGCCCTGCCAATACACCGCCTTTTCATGGAAGGGGTTCCATGATTTGGCGGCTGGTTTAGAGTCGGGTGCGGGCATTGGAGCACGATGGTAGAGGAGCGAAGCTGGTCGGCTCTCCTACTTCAAATCCTTGAGCAGATCGTCCCCTTTGGCGTTGAAGGGACTCTTCGGGATTTCATCGGGTTTGGCCACCTTGTCGATGCCAAGAATCTTTTCTGCCTGCGTCTGCGAGGGCTGCGCTTGGGGCTGGGCTGGTTCGGCTTCGGGTTTGGCTGGAGCTGTGCGGTTGGGTGCTGGCGCCGTGCTGGGTTGTCCCGCTGGAGCGGGGGATGTTGCTGGCGCTGCCTCGCCACCGGGTGCAGCTGCAGGGGCGGCACCGGCGTCCTTGGCCGCCTTGGCGGCCTCCTCGGTTTCCTGCGCCTTGCTCGCGGCCTCGTCCTGAGCGGTTTTCGCCTTGGTGGCCGCCTCTTTCTTGTGCATTCCCAGATAGCTCACACCGCAGAGGGCTGCGATGATGAACGCATGCAGGAAGGCGGAGACGCCAGTCCATTTCCAGAGAACGCTGATGGGAACTGGAGCGCGGGGAGAAAGAGTGTCTTGCATCGAGGAAGGTCTGGCGTGTTGGGTTGAACGGAGAGCGCTTAAGATCACGCGCGGTTGGAATTTATTGCGGCTGTGCGTCGCGGTCGGCGATGCTCACCATTTCGGGCGTTACAAGTTTTCCGCGCGCAAACTTCGCGGCTTCGCTTTCTGGATAATCCCATGTGACGCGTTTGTAGCGGCGGTAGGCGGCCTGGAGGTTGGCTCCACTGCGCAGCGATTCACCGGCCCAGAAGATGGCGTCGGGGCGGAAGGAACTGCGCGGGTAGTTTTCGACGAGAAGGTCGAATTCATCGGCGGCCTTCAAAAACTGATCGGCCTTGAACCGGCATTGCGCCGCGCGGAAGAGCATGCGCTCCGCCCATTCGTGCTGGGGGAAGCGGTCCACGAATTTCTTGGACACCTCTGCAGCCGTTGGGAATTCCTTTTTGTTGTAGAAATACTCAGCGATTCGCACGACGACGTTGGCGACCAGCGGGCTGTCGGGCCAGGTGTACGCGAGCGTCACGTATTCGGCGCTGGCAGCATCCATGTCGTTTTTCTCTTCGTAACACTGTCCGAGTTTGTACTGGGATTCGGGAGCCAGGGTGCTTTCGGAGTGGTTCTGGACAATCCGCTTGTAGAAGCCGATGGCCTCGTCAAACTTTTTGAGTTCCTGGGAAAACTGGCCTAGCAGATAGTCTGTGCGCGCTTCGTACTGTTTGCTGGGGTAATCTCTGCTGAGTTCCTTGAGGATCTGCATCCCTTCGTTGAGGGCGTTGGTCGCCTGAGTCTGTTGTTTGAGGGTGCGGTAGTTTTTGAAGAGTTCAAAGAAGGCTTCCGCCATTCTGAACTGGGATTCGATGGCGACCTGTTCGCTTGCGAATTTTTTCTCAAACACCAGAAGGCTGCCATCGGTCCCTTTCACAACAGGAATGGATATTTCGACCTTCGAGGAAGCATCCGACTTTGCGGCGTAGGTGAGTTTGAGTTCGTCGCCGAACCAAGCTTCCATTTTATCGTCGCCGGCCACAGGTTTTTCGCTGGCGTTGAGGGTGAAGCTGCCCGTGAATTCGCCACTGTGGCTGAGGGTTTCCTGCAGCCGCGTTTGGAAGCTTTCCCCCCTGCTGCTCGTGAGCGTGATATCGACAAAGTCCCGTTCTGAGGAAGCGTCTGCTGTCAGATCCTTGACCGAGATAAAGACCTTGTCGCCGATGTGAAGGTCGGGGACTGATTTCTTGTAACTGTTGTCGGTGAACTCGACGGTGGGGGGCAGGCTCAGGCGCGCCTGGTCGGAGATCTCCTTGTCGCCCAACATATACGTGACCTTGATGATGTCCTGTCCGTTGAGATTGAGGACTGGAACGACGTTGGCAAGTTGTTGTTCCTGGGCGACGGCTGGGTTGCGTCGGACCACAGTGGGCAGGATGTTGCCGGGTTCCAGAACGATGGTGTTGGGAGATTCTTTGTCTCCAAGGTTCATGTAGATCTGACCGATGAAACGCCCCTCTTCCAAGGCATCGTCAAAGCCTTCGCGTTTCACACGTTTGCTTCCCGGTATTTCAGCGAGGGGACAAATGACTTCGGCAGTGCTGCCGCCCGTGGTCGTCAACACCGCTTTGATTTCGCTGAAGGAATCCTTTGCAGCTCCCGGCGCGATGACTTCGAACGTCAGCGGGACGGAGAAGGACACGGGTTTGATGGCCGGCGCCGGCGAAGGCGCTTCAAAGGAGGAGAGGTATTGAATGACTGGGTTTTGGGTTTTGCCAGGCTGCACTGAGGTCATGACAAATGCCACCTTGGCCTCGTCTGCGACGGCCGGGTCCAGCGAGGCAGTCCGGAGCATAGGAGCGCCGGGGTCTGTATTCTGCAGGTCCAAGTACGTGGCGACGATTGGTTTGCCCGCCTCGAGTTTGATCCCGTTGGGGCGTTCTGGCGACCAGATGTCGATTTCCTTGGTGAAGACTCCGGTGAATGCCTCGGTTTCCGTGGCTTCTAGGGTTTGGGGACCGTCGCCAGTTTTAAGGGTGAACTGCACCTTGTCGCGCTGTTCACTGACATCAGCATCGTAGTCGGTGATACGAACCACCACACGCTGGCCGGGTTCGGCTCGGCGCACTTGCTTGATGAGCTTGTCGGGGACGGCCTGGCCCTTGATTTCTTTAAATTCGTAGGCAATGAAATCAATTTTCCCGTTGGCATAAGTGGCGCGCAATTGCTGGGTGAGGGTGCGCTGTTTTCCCAGCGTGGCGATGTTTGTTTCATCATCGTAGGTGGCGGTGATCCTGTCGCTTGGGGTTAAGCGCAGAGCGTTGCCGTTATCTGCTGTGGTCGCGGCACTGGCTTCGCGATCCGCTGGGATCAGCACCTTCCCGGTGTCGTCGGTCACTTCGATCTCCGCGATGCGGGGGGCTGTGCCTTGGAATTTTTCGATAAAGAGGCGTACATAGCGTCCTTTTGCACCTTTGAGGTTGAGCAGGGCGCTGGCGGCATTGGCTTCGACTTTGCCGTCGACGCGCCCCTGAAGCTCTGCACTGGTTTTGCTGAAGCCCTTGGTGGCAGCGACGGTTTCCCAGTCGGTCAGGTTGTCGGAAACCTGCACAGCATATTCTGTGGGGATCTTGCCCTTGGTGACGCCGTCATTGGCCCACTTAAAGGAGCCAAGTTGCTTGGATTCCTTGAGGTCAATGGCGATGAATTTTGGTCCGCGCCCGTCGTTGAGGCCTTCCCAAGCAGTTTTCGGATTGCGATCGATGGCTCGCACCGCTTCGCTGTTGATGGACTTGTCGCTTGCGAATACCTCGGCTGAAATTTCGAGAGTGCTCAGGCTGCCACGGAAGATGCCGGTATGCGTTCCGGTTTCAGTGAGTGTGGCTGTGACGCTGCTGCCACTCAGGGCGGTGACAAGAACCTTGATGGTGTCGGCCTCTTTGGAAACATCTCTGTCTGCATCTTTGATCTGCAAATAAAGGTTGTTGCCGGGTTTGAGGTCGTTGCCGCTGCGGAATTCCTGCCGGAATTGAAGGCCCACCTGTTTGCCTGCGAGTTGCCGCTGCAGGCGGAGACGTTCTTCAAAACTGACCTCCAGCTCGTCTTTGATCTCGGTGGCCGAGATGCGGAACTCTGCGTCGGAAGCGATCCTGATGTTGGATTGCGGGGGGGCAATGTTGGTGAACTGTTTTTTGAAGTCGTCTGGGTAATCGTAGGTGATGGTGTCCGAGCCGTTGACTTGAAGAATGTGGTCCCCCGCAGTGGCATCACCAAGTTCTGTGGGGAGTTCTGCGCGGAAGAAGCCTTTGCCCGCAGAGCCGCTTTCGAGGCGGACGAGTTCCTTGTCCCCGCTGCTTGTGGTGACGATGACCGGCACGAAGCTCTGGCCACGGCTGATGCCGAGGTCGGCGTCTTGAATGACGATGTTCAAGGGCATCCCAGGGGTGTGCCAAAGTTTGGAATTGCTGCCGATGAGACCGATGCTCTGCAGGAGGAGGAGTTCGTCTCTGAAGCGGTTTTCCTGGCCGTAGAGTTCGGAGAGTTTGTAGAGGATTTCGTTGGCTACATCGCTGGAAGGGGCGAGGTCCATGACGTTGCGGAAGCGCTGTTTGGCGTCGTCGGAATCGCCCCTTTGCTGAGCGAGAACGCCGAGGAGGAACTCGCCCCTGCTTGCGCTCAGCTTGTCCTTGGCTTTCGCCATTTTTTCAAAAATTTTGCCGGCATCGATGAACATCTTTTGGTTCAAGAAGCACTCGCCGATCTTGAACTGGGCGTCGATGGCTTCCGCTGTGTTCGGGAAGCGGTTCATGAGCGAGGTCGCCTCTGAACGGGCCAAGTCGTAACGGAGGGTCTTGAAATAGAGGTTCGCAAGCTGGAGTTGCGTTTTAGCTTTTTCGTCCTCGGGAACGGAAGTGGAGCTTTCGTTGGCGATGTTCCAGCGGCGGAGGATTTTCTCGGCGGTATCGCGGGAGGCCTCGTCTTCGCGTTGGAGAAGGCGGTCGGAAATCCAGCGTAGAAAGTCGGCGGGAAGCTTGTCTTCATGTTTGGCGAAGAGCGCCTCGTTGTCTTCGTAGGCCTTCCAGGCGGCGGTGACATCGCCCATGCGGAAGTTGAGAGCCGCCTTGAGCATGGGAGCCCATTCCAGTTTTGGATCGATCTCGACCGCCGCGAATCCATGCTTGCTGCTCAGGCTGAAGAGCACCTGCGAGGCCTGGGAACGCACCTTGGGATCCACACCTGTGAACCGGTTGATGGATGCACGCAACGCGATGCCCCCGAGCTCGGGCTTCTTGAGGGAAGCGAGTTGCTGGGCCAGGGTGACGAAGCCGTTTAGTTGGTTGCTGTCGTTGGCATTGGAAATGAGCAGGGCCTGGTGAATCCTTCTGGCAGCTGCAAAGTTGTCCCCCATTTGGGCGTTTCTTGAGACGAGGCTCAGGAGCAGCGGGGACGGGTTGCCAAGAATATCGCAACTCTCGGAGAGCAGTTTGAGTTGTTCCGCAGTCACTTCTTCGGGTTTGGCCGTGAGTGCTGGCTTCAATAAAATCTCGGACCACTTGGTGGGCTGTATTCCCAGGGTCCAGGCCAGATCGACCTTGCGTTCCGCGGCGAGTTGAATGTCCTTGGTTGCTGCGCTCAAATCCTTGGAATCATTGGCGAGCAACGCAGCGCGCAGGACTCGGAGGGAGGTCTGCTGGGGGCCGCGCTTTGGATGAGTAAGATACGCATCGATGTGTGGCAAGGCCCACTCTGCCGCGTCTGGAAACGACGTGGCAATGCTGGCCAGAACCGGTGCTTGCTGGGCGGTGGGCTCTGACTCTTTGAGTGCGGCGAGAAGCTTCTGTTTCCCCTGCTCGAGACTGCCTGTGGCTGCGAGCGTGACGCCGAGGCGCTGTTTGAGTGTCGTCAACGCAACCGAACCCGGGGTGAGAGTTTCGATTTTCTTGAGTTGAGCCTCCATTTCAGCGGGTTGGCGGTTGGCTTCTGCAATGGCGAAAAGATTACGGTGCACTTGCAACAGCGAATCTGCGGGCAAGACGCCCCCCGCCTTCTCCAGGACCTCTTTGATGAGGGCCACGGTATCCGCATTTTTGGGGGCGCCGAGTTGTTCGGCGGCTTGGCCGAGATACTGCAAGGGGCCTGTGGCGCCGGGATATTTTGCAAAGTAGAGCTTGCTTGCGGCGATCACCTTCTCGGTCTGGCCGCCGTTGTTAAGAGCCGCGATTACATCGGCACCGCCTTCGAGACCGATGGCGCCGCCTGCTTCAAGCAATTTGGGGAGGAGAGTTTCGCCGAAACGCGCGGCCTGGGCCCACTGGCCGGCAGCACGCGCGACTTGAAAGCCCGGGGTGGAGCGTGTTTCGGCTTTCGGAAGGCGTTGCAGGAACTGGTTAAACTTTTTGGACTCTGCACCGGCCGCTTTATGTGCAAAGTGCGCCTTAAACGGAGCGTCGAGGGTCGAGGCCTGCGGATTCCAGGGGACGGTCCGGGCCAGATATTTTTCGAGGGCAGGCAACAGGATGTCCATGCGTGCCGCTGCGGTGGTTTGAATTTGATCGAGCGCTTTCTGCGCTGTTTCAAAGTTGGTCGTGGCGGTTTCCACGGCTGTTTTTGCCGCTGCGAGTGTTTTTTCAACCGCCGGTTTGTCCGCTGCGGACGCTTTTTTGAGGTCGCCTTCCGCGGTGGCATTCTTCACTTTGGCGGCCTGAAGAGCCGTGGAGGCGTCTTCAGAGGCTTTTACGGCGGCGGCGAGTCCTGCGAAACAGGAGTCCGCTCCGATTTGAAGGATCGCGCCGGAGGAGGACAAACCTTCCGTGGTTAAGAACGCTCGCACGTGTTCAAGCGCGGTGGAGTAGTCTTTGAGAAGGAATGCGTGATTGGCGAGGCGGTAGGAGATGTGTGCCCGCGCGGTTGCGGCCAAGGTTACATTTTTCTGAGACGCAAGGGAGGTGCGCGCCTTTTGCAGCAGGGCGGTGTGTGCCTCGGGGCGTTTGAGAATGGTGGTGACCGCTTGATGTTTTTCCCAAGCTGCCGCGTTGCCGGGTTCGCTTTCCAGAAGGGTCACGAGTTCTTTCTCTGCTTCCTCGTTGTTTTTGACACGGACGAGGGCGGAGGCAATGGCTAAACGCAACCGCCCTTGGTGGGCGGAGTTCGGATATTTTTGCAAAAGCTGGCGCCCAAGTTTGACGGCTTTTTCAGCGTATTCGGCGTCGAGTTCCGAGAGGATTTCAACCGCTTGTACTTGGAAACCCGGATCGCCCGTGAGAGTGGCGAATTCTGCGGCGAGGGGTTCAATGAGATCAAAGCCCGACTTGTGGCGGCGCATCGCTTCGAGGGCGGATCCCATCACCGAGGCATTCAGCGAGAACGTCGGAAGTTTGCGTTCTTCTTGAAAAGTAGTGATCGCAGCGGCGTAATCGCCGGCAAGGGCGAGGTGGGAAAATTCGTTGAACGCGGCGCCGGCTGGATCTTTGGGATAGGCGGCTTTGAAGCGGTGCGCCGCGGCGGCGGCGATGCGGTGGTCTTGTTGACTGGCCCGTGCCCGGTAGATTCGCAACAGGAATTCGCGGGAACGCGGGTCCTGAGGCAAGGCCTCTGCGAACTCATCCATGCAGCGTTCTGCAAGGCTGTCGTTGCCCAGCAAACGGCTGGCCTGGACTGCGAGCACGAGCGCCTCGGCGCGTTCAGGAACCGGAGGATTAGCTTCGGCGACGGTGCGGTAAATGGAGACGGCTTCCGCCAAGTCGCCACTGGCTTCAATGAGACGGGCATTGAGGAGCTGGATCTCTGAGCGGCGGGGATCGTTGGGGGATTCGCGCAGGAAGCGGTCGGCGGATTTCTGCGCGGAGATAAGGCGACCGGCAGACACCTGCGTACGAATGAGCTCTAGGGCGACCGTGTTTTTTTCGGCGCCGCCCGCGCGGAGGGCCGCTTCGAGTTTGGAGATGGCCTCATCCCATTTACCTTCGGCAACGAGCGCCTTGGCGTCGTCCACGGGCGCGGCCCCGGCCATGAGGCAACTGCAGAACAAGGGGAGTAAGGGGAGCAAGGATCGGGAGTTCATGAGTCCTAAGGGGGGGATTAATTTTTGGAGTTGCTGGAACTGCCTCCGGCGCTTGGCGCAGCGGGAGCGCCTCCGTTGATGCGCTTTTGGATGGCTTCCGCAATTTTCTGGGCGTTTGCGACCATCTTGCTGTTGGGATAGGTGGAGATGAGTTGGTTGAACTTCTCCAAGGCGCCTTCGAGTTTTTTCATTTTCACGAGGCAGCGCCCGTAATTGTAGAGGACCACATCGATGAATTTGCTGTCCTGATACTGCTGCAGCGCTTCTTCGTAGATGTCGATGGCTCGGGTGTAATCCTCTTTGGCGTAGTAGTACTCAGCCATTTTGGAAAGGGCGTCTCCGGCCTGGTTTGCATTTGGGAATTTCTCAAAGCAGGCTTTGAAAGCGAGGAAGGCTTCGTCGTAGAACAGCTTGTTTTTGGAGGTGGTGCCGAGTTCCTCGAAACATTCTCCCACGGAGTACTGGGCGGCGGGGGCGAGCGGCGAGTTTTTGAGCGCGGCCAGTCGTTTGTAAACGCCGATGGCTTCTTGGAACTTGCCCTGTTTCTGGCTGACCTGTCCCATCAGGAGGAGGGCGTCGTCGACGAAGGGACTGTCTGGGAAGCGATTTTGGAGCTCCAGACACATCTGGGCCGCCCGGGCGAGGTCGCCCATCGCGTAGTAAATTTTCCACATCTGCACGTAGGTCTGCTCGAGCAGGCGGCGGTTGAGGGCGCCATAGCTGCGAGCGACCTGTTCGGTTTCAGCGAGCGCTTGCTTGTACTTGTCCGAGGCCTGCTTGGTCAGTCCCAAGTCCTTGTAGATGTTGCCAATGTTTTTGAGAGCTTCGCTGGTCTTCAGGACCGTCTTGAACTTGAGCTCTTCGTCGTTGATCTTCGCATTGGCGACTTGGAGCGCACTGAGGTTGCCCTCGATCACACGTGCTGTGATCCGGCGCTGCGCAGCCTTTTCATCCAGACTGATCTCGTCGAAGTATTCCACCTCAAGAAGGTCTCCCACCTGTGCGGTAATCGAACCTTCAAGGGCCGGTTGTCCTTCCCGGACCAGCGTGAGGCTGCCCACAAAGTTACCCGTGTGCACGGGCGTTCCCTCGGCGGCACCCTCTTCGGGACGCTCGACGAGTTGCACCTTCTTTTCGTCAACGATCCGGAAGATCGGCTCGGCTTTTTCCAGACTTTCTCCCGGTGCGGCCGGTGCGTCGGCAGGTTTTCCTTGGCCCTCCACTTCCACGGGGCGCTTGACGCGGACCGTCACTTCGAGGGTGTCGGACTTGCCGGACACGTCCCGGTCGGAATCCTGCACTTGAAGAAAGGCAGGCTTTTCCAGCACCACCGCGCCGACTCCTTCGCTGAAGGCGCCGTCCACCACCTTGACGCGGGCGTTACCCACGACCTTGATCTCTTTGACGCGCGGCACATCCAGTTGTCCTTCAGCGCCTTGTTTGTCCGTATAGGTGACGCGGATTTTGTCGGTGCCGATCAATTCCAGAATGTTGTCGTCCGGCTTGGCTTCACCCAGTTGGGTGCGGATGCTGCCCACAAACACGGTCGCCCCCGGGGTCACCGGGAAACAGGTCACTTTTTCCTGGTCTCCGGACACGGTGCTGATGGTGACGACGATCCCCGCCTCGCCTGCTTGGGAGGAGAGATCCTTGTCGTCGATTTTAATAAAGAGGCGTTTGCCGGCGTCGAGTTTCTCTGTTTCCTGGGAGGCGGGGTCGATGGACGTCCCCACGTTTTTGAAGGCCTCGATGGCATTGGAATAGCGCCCGAGTTTGAAATGGGCCTGCCCGATGTAATAGTAGGCGTCGTTTGAGTAATCTGTTCCAGGGTGCTGCTTGATTACCTTGCGCAGGGACACGAACGATTCCTCAAATTTCCCCATTTCAAAGAAGCAGACCCCTACCTGAAGACTTGCGGAACCCCGCTGGTCGAGATCCTGATTCTCGTCCGACTCGACCCGTCGAAATTGGTCGAGGGCCATGTCGAATTTCTTTTCCTTGAGGAACTGTTTGCCCATCTTCAGCCGCGCCAGAAAGCGCCAGCGGGAAACGGGGTAGCGGTCGATCACGGATTTGTACAAGTCCATGGCCGCCTGCAATTCGCCGGCGTCGAAGCGGGCGTCGCCTGCGTCCAGAAGGGCCTTGGCCTTTTTGTCATCAACGAGGGAGGAGGCGGGGTTGTTGGCGGCGGCGGCTGGGGGCTTAGGTGCCTGTGCTTGGATGGGCGTGAGCGAAAAGGCACTCAGGGCGCTCAGAGAGGTCAGGGCGCAGCGGAAAAAGCGGGGAGAAAACGTGCTCACAATGAGGGAATGGGGGTAAAGAGGTAGGGATCTTAGTCACAAGAAGCCTTGTGGACGCGATAAATTAGTGGTGTGTTTGTGAATTCGGCCACAAAAATTGCAAAAGAGCTAAAAAATTGTGCCCTGGCAAGGGAATGGTTCGGAGCAAGTGGTGACTTTCCCTACGTTTCCGAGCTTGTTTCCGAGGTCTTTCTGCAAAAAAGCGGCTTTTTTGCGTGTCGACGACAAGTCTTTCTGGGCACCGTAGTGCAGGGTGCCTGAGTAGTGCAGGGTGCTTGAGGTTTGCTAAGTTAGAATTCTCGCGGTGTCTTACGTTCGCTTGTGTCCCCCCTTATGAAGTCATTCTTATTTTGTTTGGCCCTCTGTATCGCGCCCATGGCCCAGGCGGTTTCCGTGCCGCTAATGAGCGTGGTGACGGAGGAGGACATCGATTTGGCGGCCTCTCAGATGCTGCGTGGAGGCAAAGGGGAACCCATGGAGGCGGCCATGGTCAGGGATATTCTGGGGTTGGGAAAAGAAAGTGACGCAGCAACTGGCCGTCCCAAGCGGCTTGTGGCCAGGGGCGGCGAAGACGTGCAGTATTTGCTGGTATTTAAACGGCCTGTGGATCTGGGGACCGTCGTGGGGGGGGTGGGCGAATTGAGTGTCCTCAAGGAAAAGGCGCCCCTGCCGGCGAATCTGGCCAACCCTTCGGACTGGCTCAAGGTGGAGGTGCGTGAGAAGCAGTCGGTTCCACGGTTTGCGCCGCTCCCACCGGGGACGCGCACGCGGGCGGCCCTGGTGTCGGACGTGCTCAGGCCCAATGTAGAGCCGTTTATCCGGTTGATCCGCGACCGCTTGGTCAACCACACGCCGGAAGCCCTCGCCAATGCGGAATCCGAATTCACGACGGAACCGATGCTCAGCGCCCCCTACACGTATGACGCGGGGCACGTCACGCGCGGGCGCGGGGAGTGGATTAATTCGGGCAAGAACGGCAAGGGGATCAATGCGCGGCCTCCGATCACGGATGTGAATCCGAGTTGGTTTGTTCTGTCCTGGAAGAACCGCCGTCCGGTGGAGGGGGTGTTGTTGCAGGATAATTTTGAAACGCTCGAACTTCAGGCGTTTAACGGCCCGGACGGGATCAATCCGGTGGCGGCCACCGAGCAGGAGTGGAAGACCATCCGTGCGCCGAAACAGGTGCAAAGGGGAGGCCAGCGGTGGTTGACTTTTGCGCCGCTTGAAACAAGGGCGCTCCGTTTGCACATCACGAAGACGCGTTCTACAGAGAGTTCCGTGGCGCGCATTTCTGGATTTCACGTGTTTTCAAGCTTGGGCGACAAACCGTTGGAGGCGATTGCAAGTGCGGCGCAGGAAGGTGCGCCCTTCAAAATCGACTATCAGCTGGCGCAGGCGGGGCAGGTGACTTTGGTACTGGAAGCGCAGGATGGCAGGCGCGTGCGCAACCTTGTGGCCAACGTGGAGCAGAAGGCGGGGCCGAATTCTGTGCCGTGGGATTTGAAGGACGAAACCGGCAATTATGTGGCTCCCGGGGCTTACAAGTGGAGGGCGCTTACTCATCCGCCGCTTGGGTTGAAATACGAGATGACGGCATATCCGAATGTGACCAGTCACTTCCCGGAGCGTCCGGCTTGGTTGACGGGAGCCAACGGTTCGGGAGGCTGGCTGGCGGACCATACGCCCCCGCGTGCTGCGTGTATTGCCGGGGACAAAGTGTTTCTGGGGGCACCCGTGGCGGAGAGCGGGGTGTCGCTCATTGAGTGTGATTTGGAGGGGCGCAAACTCTGGGGGCATCCGTCCTTTGAAGCGTTCACCGGCTGCTGGATGCTGGCGAGCGACGGGAAAACGGTGTTCAACACGATGTCCGCGACGAACTTTGCGAAGGCCGGGTTGGACAAACGCACCGAGGCGATTTGGGGCGTGGATGTGGAAACCCACAAGGTGTCGAGCATCGCGAGGCTGGAGCCCACGGCAGTGCGCAAACGCGGCATCCAGGGCTTTGCGGCGCATGAAAACAAGGTCTACATGGCCATCAACGCGGAAGAAGACTGGCTCAATAACGCCGCAGGCGCTGCGGATGTGGACTTGCTCAATTCCCTTCCCTCTTACCCAACGGCGCGCAAAGAGCGCGCTCCGCATGAATATGTGCCGGATCCCCGTACCGATTTCGTGCGCCTTCTGCGTTTGAAGGACACGCCTCCGGGACAAGGCTCCGGCGGGCTCGTGTTTTTGGAGTCCACGAAAACTCCGGAGCGGCAGCAGTACATCATGGTGAGTTTTACCAAGCCTGTGGCGATGGGGAGTCTGGTATTCCCGCTCCCGCCCAAGGAGGAGAAGGTCCAGTTTAAGGTGAGCGTTTTGAAGGCCGGCGCGCCCTATCCGCCGCAACCCCAGGAGAAGGCGCATTGGGAAGCGGTCCCGGTGGTGGATCAGTCCGCGTGGGCGGTGGTTTCCCTGCCGAAGGACACGGAGACCAGGGCCGTGCTCTTCACCTTCACGCGCGGGGGCGCGGGTGCGACGGATGATTTACTTTCGGACGTCGAAGACAAAAAAGGAGGGCCTGAGCTGGAGAAAGCGGCTGTAGGAAGTGCCAAAAAGACGGGCTTTGAGGGAGGGGCGGATACTTCCTGGCAGCGCCAGTTGGAGGGCCTCAAGTTGCTGGGCCGGCGGTTTGAGAATCTTGCCTCACAGGCGGCGGTGCGAGTCAACAGCGGGACTGTGGCAGCCGATGGCAGTTGGGATGCCAAGCGCACGGAGGCGTTGAGCGCCGCGGACCCGGGGATTTACGCCTTGGAATGGAAGCAGCCGCAGTCGTTGCGAGGGCTGGCATTAAAGGAAGTGGATGGAGCGGTGACCGAAGTGGATGTGTTTACGGGTGCAGCCGGAGCGGGGGTCGATATTTCAGGAACAGAAGGCTGGGAGAATGTGGCAACCTACAAGCAGCCCCTGCGCCATTATTACCAGCCGGATCCTCTTCATAACTCGAGGGCGCGTTATTTGGATGGATACGTTGATTTTGGGAAGGAAGTTACCACGCGTGCGGTTCGGTTGCGCATCGTGAAGCAATGGGATTCAAAGGAGCATTATCCTTCGGGAGTGCGCTTTGATCAGGGCGAGCAGGTGCTCGATCTCAAGCGCTGCCATGTCTACGGAGTGGCGGCGCTCAAATACCTTGGGGGTGAGAAAGCGGTGGACGCCAAGGTCACGCAGCGGCTCGAAGTGCTCGATGCTGCAACGGGAAAAATGGTGAAGGAGGTCAGTCTGCCGGATGCCGGTTCTCCCAAGGGAGCTCCCGCGCGCGGCAATGCGCTGGCAGTGCGCGCTGGTGGCGAGGTTTTGGCGCTCTCCAAACAACAGGTGGTGCGCGTGGACATGGACGGGGGAGCGCACCGTGTGCTGGTGTCGGATTTGGTACAGCCCATCTCGCTTGCTTGCGACAAGACGGGGAATATCTACGTGTTCGATGCCTCGCCCGAGCGCAAAAACATCCGTGTGTACAATCGCGAGGGTGCTTTCGTCCGGGTCATTGGTGAGCCCGGCGGCTACAAGGCCGGCCCTTGGAACCAGAACCGACTTGATAACGTTTCGGCGCTGGCCGTGGATATCAAGGGACAGGTTTGGGCCGTGGACACAAACTACTGGCCCAAGCGGGTGAGCCTGTGGAGCGCGGAGGGCAAATTTCTCAAGGAGTTCCTCGGGCCCACACAATACGGCGGGGCTGGGTGTCTGGATCCGGGCGACAAACGGCGTTTGTTTTACGGGCCGCTCGAATTTGAGTTGGATTGGGAAAGCGGGAAGACGCGGCTCAAGAATCTCACCTCCCTGGATGGGCATGCCGCTGCGGACGTGCCTGTGAGGGTGAACGAGCGGTTGTATCTGGTGAACACGCATCCCGAGAGCAACCCCAACTACGGGCGTGTTTATCTGCACGAGGGATCTACCGCCCGCCTGGTTGCCATTGTAGGCATCGCGGGCAAGAACAAGGAGTTGCTGGATCCCAAACTGGTGAAGGCACTTGGGGGCAAGGTGATGATGGACCACATCTGCGCCTGGTCGGATCTCAATGGAGACGGGGTGGCGCAGGCAGAAGAGATCCAGTTGTGGCCCAAGACCAAGGAGAATCTGACGGTGACCTTTGGCAGTAAGCTGGAGGTCCAAATCGGCCCCATCACGTTCCGTGTCAAACAGTGGCTCCCCAGCGGGGTGCCCGTTTACGAGCGGGTGCAACCCGATGGAAAATGGGAGGGCATGACCGTGAAGCTGGACAATGGCAGTTTCTATAATTTTGAGTCGTATGGCAAAGACTCTCCAGTGACAGGGCGTCGGGCGGACGGGACCATTCTGTGGAGCTTCCAGACGGAGGGGCGCGGGGGGCATGCGCTCAACAAGGCCAAACCCATGTATCCGGGGCAAATGGTGGCCAACATCGGCATCGCAGGCCACGAGACCACGCATGCCGGTGATCTCGGGGAATTCCTCGTGTTCAATACCAATGTGGGGCTTTGGAATATCATGACCGCCGATGGTATGTTCGCGGGCCAGCTCTTCCGTGACATCCGCGATCCGCAGGCTCTTCCGTGGAGCGGAGCTGACAATCACCGAGGCCTGCGCTTGGAGAACTTCACTCCGGGACAGGAGCATTTCAACGGCCATTTCACACGGACTTCGGACAACCGTTACTACGCGGTTGTGGGGCACAACCACGCGAGTGTTGTGGAGGTCTTGGGAATGGACGGGTTCAAGCGGTTCTCGGGTGAAGTGACCGTATCGCCCCAGGTTCTGACAAAGACCCAGACATGGGAAAGTGAGCGTGAACAACAGCAGGTGTACGCACGCGCGCCCGTCATAGACTGCTATCGTCTCGCCCAGCCTCCCAAGCTGGACGGGCAGCTCAACGACTGGCCGTTCATAAGCGCTGAACTCGATAACAACGCAAAGTTCCGCATCGGGTACGATGATACAAACCTGTACCTCGCCTATGAAATTGACCGGCGCGGGCCGCTCAAAAACAAGGGTGAACAGTGGGACCGTCTTTTTAAGACGGGCGCCAGCGTGGACTTGCAGATTGGAGCCGACGCAGGGGCGCCGAGCGACCGGCGTGCGGCTACGGTGGGAGACCAGCGCCTCCTCATGACCGTACAAGGCGAAGGGAATCCTGTGGCGGTGTTGTATCAGGCGGTGGTGCCGGGAACTCCCCCCGACAAGGCCTGGCAGGTGGTGAGCCCGGTGGGTTCGGCTTCATTTGACCGCGTGACCTTGCTTGAAAAACCCAAGCTCGTGACTGTGGGGAGCGAGTCCCGGTACGTGGTGGAGGCGGCTATTCCGCTTGCGACCTTGGGGCTGAAGATCACGCCGGATCTGCGTCTCAAACTGGACTGGGGAGTGTTGGTCAGCGGCCCGGATGGCACGGAGGTGTTAAGGCGCGAGTATTGGGCGAACAAGGCGACCCAAATCATTGCGGACGCGCCGAGCGAAGCGGTGCTGCATCCTGACTTGTGGGGGCATGTGCGCTTTCACAACAAATCATACAACAGCCATCTCGATCCGACTTCTGCGAAGAAAGACAAGTCGGCGGAAGACCTGCTGAATGACTTAAAATAGGCTGCCCCATTTTTCTGAAGATACGTTTGAAGATTCGCCGAGGAGGAATCTTCGCGCGTCGTTGAGAGTCAAGCGCGGTGCTCTAAATATTCGAGCCAATGGCGTCCGTCTTTTAAGCGGTTAAGCGGTTAAGCGGTTAAGCGAACGGAAATCCTGACCGGTTGCGTCAGAGCTTTTCCGCAAACGCTTCCAAGGAGGCCGAACGAATTGCAACCTCGATAAGCCGCTCGAGTTGTTTGGGGTCTTGAAGGGCTTCGACGGCCTCCCGAATGCCCTCTGGATAACTGCCGTGGCGGATTTCCAAGGCGCGCAGCACGGCCGTCCGGAACGCCCGCAGTTCTCCCTTTGACATGCCGCTCTGTTCGCCTTCCTGTCTGCCTTTTTCGAGGCCTTTCTCGAGGCCTTTTTCGAGGCCTTTTTGGATGAGTTGATCGGCGAGTGTCATGGTTTTGGTTTGAAGGGGTTTGGTTCGGATCTTCTCAATGCGCTCCTCGAACAGACTCACGTTGACGTCAGCGTTGATAATGTACCTCAGGATCCGTTCCAATGCATCCTCGGGGATCAAAAATAACAGACGCTCGTCCCAAAGCGCATCTCCAAGCAGTTCGTCCATGGGCTGCGCCTTGAGGGCGCGCAACGTAATGATCCCCTCCGGAGTGCCTGCGAGGGCTTCATAAGGGATTCGCGCCAATTCCATGAGGTGGTATGCCAGAGTGGGTTGCCACGCGCGCAAGACATGCGCAAACGCGGGCGGCAGGTCGATGAGGTCTTCCAGGCGCGTGGAGGTTTTCCACGGTCGTTTGCCCTGTGCGAGCACGACGGGCAGGATGGCGGGGAGTTTCGCGGGAGGCGCGTTGGTTTTTGCGAAGCGTTCCCAGATGCGGACGATGTAGGAGAGCAGGCGCAGCGCCATGCGCGGGTCCTCGGTGCTTTGGTGCTCGAAGAGCAGGTAGAGGAACGCATCGCTTTGGTGGAGTTTGATGTGAAAAAGCAGGTCGCTTTCCGAACTGGCGAACTGGGGGTCAATAAAAGTGCACGCTTCCAGAGCGAGGGAACTCCACTCGAAGGCGGCGGCCAGGTCGGCAGGGAGATGGTTTTCAAAGAAAGCGCGTGCGTTCTCCGGGACCGAAAAGGTGGCCTTGAGCAGTTTGTCGTTGGGTTGATGCAGTGAGTCCTCGGACATCTGGAGAAGTGGAAACGGGGGGAATCCAGAAACAGACTCGGATGCGGGGACCGAGAGGGATGTGTAGGGTTTGAGAGAAGGTCTTAGCCTAGAAACGGCAAAGGGAGATCAGATGCCGGAGGCATCAACTATACGGTGGTTGAGCGAAGCGACACCACCGGTTTTCAGACCACAAAACAAGGCATCCCGGAGGGATGCAAGACTGCGCCAAGCGTAGGTTCTTCACCGGTATCACGCAGCTTCAGACAGCCCCAGCACACTCTGGCATCCCTTTGGGATGCGTGTTTGTGGGGCTGGAAGGTA
>CANJPY010000091.1 GCA_947476255.1 Chthoniobacteraceae bacterium
ACCGGGGGTGTTCTGGGGGTGTTCTGGGGGTGTTCTGGGGGTGTTCTGGGGGTGTTCTGGGGGTGTTCTGGGGGTGTTCTGGGGGTGTTCTGGGGGTGTTCTGGGGGTGGCAGTTTTTCGGTGTGGTTAGCAGTCGCTTGGGTTGTTTTGAGATTTCGAAGTTCAGGCCGCAGCCGCGAATGGCAAAATCGACCCATAGCCGAGGCATAAACGAGGTGAAGGGACGACTGTCCGGCACGGTACGGTGCGCGTGGATTTCACTTGGGTTGAATTTGGTGTAGCAGCGGGACACTGGTTTGTAGCGCTGTCCGCCGCTGGTCATGAAATTTGAACGCAGGTAGCTGCGGGCGGCTTCAAGGCTGAGGGGGGGGACAAGCCATCATAATTACCGGAATGGAACCGGCTTTAGGCGACTAGGCTCGGATGGAACGGTTAAAGATAAGAGTCCGGCGCAAGTTGGCGGCTGTTAGGAGGGAAGCGGCGAACCATGGGAGGCAGATCCGAAGCGAACACGGGTCCAGAGGAGGCAACCCGCAGCGCACAAAAGCAATTCCATATGACATACATTGTATTGTGTTATTGATTCTCCGTTGATTGAGTGGGATTTGCGGGCCTGTGAATAACTTGTGGGCCGCTCGCGGACCTCCCATCCCGCCTTTGGGGGCGCCTTCTCGAGACCAATGGCGCCACTCCTCTGACCCGTCGTCTGGCGCGCGCACCGCTGCGCCTTATCCGCACCCGAGGGTTCGCGCACGCTCAGACCCCGCGCGATGCGTGCCTGCCGCTTGGGAAAGCTCGGATGTACCGGGCGTCGCCATCACCGTTCCCAATGCGTCCCGGTAAAGCCGCGATAAATGTTGGCCCGAATGACTCCTTTTTGCGCCCAACGGATCTGCGCGCTAGATTTTTATCTCACTCTCGACTAACTCCGTGTCGACTCTTGAGTCTCCGTTGTGGAGTCTCTCTGCAGTCTTCTCGCAGTTTCAGCGAATCTTCATCCATCCCATCCATCCCACACAAAACTGCCTCTTATGCCCGACACAGCCTCGGATACGCGCCATAAAGCCCTTCAAGTCAACCTAGACCCCCGTTTGTACGGAACATTTGCAGAAATTGGTGCGGGCCAGGAAGTTGTCCGCTGGTTTTTCCGTGTGGGCGGCGCGGCCGGCACGGTTGCCAAGAGCATGTCAGCCTATGACATGACGGTTTCGGACGCGATTTATGGCACGAGCGACCGGTACGTTTCACGCCGCCGCCTGGAGGCGATGCTTTCTCACGAATTTGAGCTCAATGTGCAGCGTCTAGATGAAAAACGAGGGGATCACACCTGTTTTTTCTCTTTTGCCGACACCGTAGCTGCCCGTTCTTTCCGCGGCGGTTCGGAGTGCCATGGGTGGATGGGAATCACTTTTCAACATGCTCCCAGAGCTCCGCAGAGCCGGATTTTGATGCACGTTCGGATGCTTGACGTAGATAACGCCGCCCAGGCCGAGGCTCTGGGAATGGTTGGAGTTAATTTGGTCTACGGGGCTGGCTTTTTACATCAGGACCCCGAAGCGTTGATTCGTTCTCTTCTGGACCAGCTGTCCGTGGGCCGTATCGAAATTGACATGATCGAGTTTTCGGGCGCGGCGTTTGCGTCGGTAGACAACCGCTTGATGAGCTTGAAGCTTGTGCAACTCGGTCTTTCAGGAGCTGCAATGTTTGGCCCTCACGGTGAGGTGTTGCAGCCATCGGAGGTCTTTTATAAAAAAGCGATTCTAGTCGAGCGCGGTGCATTTCATCCAGTGACAAAGGTGCATATGGACATGCTCCACCGGGCCTCGGAAAAGTTCCGGGCACTGCCTGAGGTTCGCGATTCCAACACACCTGTGATTGAGATGATGGAGATCACGATGCGAAATCTGCTCTCCGATCAATCCGCTGTTGATCCACAGGACTTCTTGGACCGTGCCGACATGCTGGCCGCCTGCGGTCTGCCGGTGTTGGTGTCTGATTTTTCGGAGTATTACCGGCTCGGTGCGTTTCTTTCCCGCATGACTCATGAGCCGATTGGGATAACGCTTGGCGTGACGCGGCTTTTGAATCTCTTCGACGAGAGTTTCTACACTTCGCTGCCTGGTGGCATTCTCGAGTCCTTTGGACGGTTGCTTAAAAACCACCTCAAGTTATTTGTTTATCCGGCTATTGATAAACAGACAGGAGGGATTCGCTCCGTTGACAACGTCGAGGTGCCAGCTGGACACCAGAAGCTGTACGACTATTTGAATGAACGGGGTTCGTTTGTGGGCTTGGAACCGTCTGATGCGAGCCTGCTATCCATCTATCCAAAAGATGTTTTGGAGGCGCTGACCAAGCGGGACCCAAAATGGAAAACAATGGTGCCACCCGAGGTGATTGAGGCCATTGAAAGCAAAAAACTGTTTATGCACGATTGAGTGCACAGGGTTTTAGTTTGTCCTTTCAAAGACCCGCTGCGAGCGGGTCTTTTTTTGGCAAAAGGTTCTGCGCCTGGATGTCCAGGTGCAGAATCTGTCGAGGCGCGGCAACGCCGCGGAGCGAGCAAACGCCCTGACTTCCGTTTTGTTACAACATCGCACAGATCCGGGCGTGTGCGTCTGTGATAATCGGGCTGCCGTGCGCGAAGGTGGCGCTGTGAAAAGACAGGGCTGGCAAAGCTTTAAGGGAAACCGCAAGGAGCTGGGCATCTATGCAGTACTTAGGAGGCAACACCGCCAGCCCGGTGTCCTCAAGGTTGATCACCGCGTCGCCAAAGTGAATCCATCCATTGGTGTTGAGAAGGGCGATCTCGCCCATTCCTGCGCCCTGAAGGTCGATCACCTCCAAAGATCCCCCCACCCTTCGGTCCATGCGCAGAGTTCCGTCGACTGGGAGAGTCAATTCCCCAACTGCTTCTGCGTGTGAAAAAACGGGCGCACTAAAGCGTTCACGAAAACGTCCTGCAGCTCTCGAGTGATTCCCATTTGTGAGGATAATAGCCACGGTCGGACCGAGCCTTCCTAGGCGCATCAGAACGCTTGGAGACGCGTCGATGGGATCGATAATAACCAATCCGTCTTCACTGAGAACGGCTGTACTAAAAAGTTCTGTACGAATGGATTCCTCAAAAGCGTGCCACGTCCATACGCCCTTCACAGTCTCCGTGATTTCTGTAGCCGTTGCCATGCTAGCACACTAGTTCATGAGTCGAGGGAGTACAACAGCTCCTGCGGCAGTTCGCTCCCTCTCCCACGTTGAGTCAGCCTTGCGAGATCCATTGCTCCAAGCGGGCCTCGAGTGCCGGCAGCCATTCGACCCGGTACTGCTCGGAGGGATGAAGTCGGATTCTGCGCCCGTCACCATGCGCAAATTCAAGCACAACGGGGCGCATTCCCGGACTGGAGCTGAGTGCTTCGCGAATTTCGAGCAACTGGCGCTCGGAAGTTGTTTCCCACGGCAATCGCAAAAACACTGGCCTGACAGCTTCTGCCGGCCGTTTGAGCGGTTTGACCTCATTTGCCATGACGCGCACGCCTTCATCCTCGCGCACTTCCACTTTGGCTTGAATCGCGACCAATTTGCCGGTTTCGATGTGTAATGCTCCGCTGTTGTAGGCTTCTCCAAAGATCATCACCTCCACCGAGTCGGTCAGATCTTCGAGGGTCACGATCGCAAACGGTTTGTTACCCTTTTTTGAAAAGCGCTTTTCCACCGCAGACAAAGCGCCTGCGATCTGCACCACGGCATTGCGTTCGCCGGGTTCCACGGCTTCCGCCAAGTTTGAAATGGAGACGTATTTTCCACTCTCAAACAAAGCACGGTACCTGTCCAGGGGATGTCCGGTGACATAGAATCCGAGCAGTTCTTTTTCCGCCGCCAGTTTTTCCTCGGGACTCCAGGGGTTGATGTTTTTACGGGACAGCTTTTTCGCTTTGGGCATTGGTGTATCCAGCGCATCAAACAGGGAAACCTGCCCGGCCGCCCTGTCGCGGCTCATGCTGACGGCGGCGGCCATGGCCGATTCGATCGCATCAAAGAGTTCCGCGCGTTCGACGCCAGTCCAGTCAAAAGCTCCGCAACGAACGAGACTTTCCACCGACTTTTTGTTGACCCTTTTTGTATCGACCCGACTGCAGAAATCTTCGAGTGATTTGAAAACTCCGGCCTGATTTCGATCTTCCAGAGCCGCTTCCATAGCAGCCGCCCCCACGTTTTTAATCGCTGCCAAACCGTACCGGATTCCCGGTTTGTCTCCTTCGTTTTCGGGCTCAAAGGAGAGCCCGCTTCTGTTGACATCCGGAGGCAGGATTTGGAGCCCCATGCGCTGGCATTCTGCGACAAAGACCGTGAGTTTGTCGGTTTTGCCGACTTCGTTGCCCATCACGCCGGCCATGAATTCCACCGGGTAGTTCGCCTTGAGGAAGGCGGTCTGGTAACTCACCCAAGCATAAGCAGCTGAATGCGAGCGATTAAATCCGTACCCTGCAAATTTTTCAAGCAAATCAAAGATCTCGTTGGCCTGTTTTTCGGGAATGCCATTAATCGCCAGACAGCCATCCCGGAACTTTTCGCGTTCCTTGGCCATCTTTTCCTTGTCTTTTTTCCCCATCGCGCGCCTCAGCAAATCGGCGCCGCCAAGTGTGTAGCCACCAAGCACCTGGGCGGCCTGCATGACTTGCTCTTGGTAGACAAAAATGCCGTAAGTGTCCGCGGTGACTTTTTCCAGGAGCGGGTGAGCGTATTTAATCTTGGCCTCGCCTTTTTTCCGTTTGATATAGTCGTCGATCAGATCCATCGGGCCTGGGCGGTAGAGAGCCAGAATCGCGTTGATATCTTCGATGTCCTTCACGTCAAATTTCCGGCACGTTTTCATCATCCCTCCAGATTCCAACTGGAACACCGCCACCGTTTCGCCGCGGTTGAGGAGGTCAAAGGTGGGTTGATCAACGAGCGGAATCTTGTCGATGTCAAAGTCGGGAACCCTGCGCCGGATGAGTGCGACCGCGTCGTGGATCACGGTAAGCGTCTTGAGCCCAAGAAAGTCCATTTTGAGCATGCCGAGGTCCGTGAGGGGCGACATCGAATACTGGCTCACAATTGAGCCATCATTGGCTCGGGTCAGCGGAATGTACTCCGACAAATCACGGTCGCTGATCACCACACCTGCCGCGTGCACGCCGACGCCCCGCGTCAGCCCCTCAAGTGTGCATGCGTAATCCCAAAGCTGCCGCGTGGCCGGCTCATGATCGACGGCCGCTTTCAACTCAGGGTTCTTGTCGATGGCACCATCCACATGGTCCAACTGGCCTGTTTCCTTGTTCTTTTTATCGAGGCCGGCGAGTGTGATTCCCAGTTCGTTGGGGATCATTTTTGAAATACGGTCCGCATCCCCGTAGCTCCAACCCAAAACACGTCCCACATCGCGCACCACGGACTTTGCGCCCATGGTACCGAAGGTGGCGATCTGCGCCACGGCGCGTTCGCCATACTTGATACGGACGTAGTCAATCACCTCACCTCGACGACTTTGGCAGAAATCAACGTCGATGTCCGGCGGGCTCACGCGTTCGGGATTCAGGAAGCGTTCGAAGAGCAGTTTGAACTTGATCGGGTCGATATCCGTAATTCCCATCAAGTACGCAACCATCGAACCCGCCGCAGAACCGCGACCGGGGCCGACGGGGATACCCTTGCTTTTAGCCCAGTTGATGAAGTCCCACACGATCAGGAAGTAATTTACGAATCCCTGTTTTTCGAGCAGGCCAAGTTCCCTCTCCAGCCGTTCCTGAATGGTGCTGGATTCAGCTTCCGATCCGTAGCGTCCGGAGAGTCCCTGCTGGCAGATGTGGCGCAGGTATTGGTTTTGATCCATCCCCGCTGGAGGCTCGTACGCGGGATACTTCGGCACGCCAAATTCGATCTTGAGATTGCATCTGTCTGCGATTTCCAGAGTGTTTCGAACCGCCTGTGGGTGGTCTCGGAACAGTTCGCTCATAGCCTGGGGGCTCTTGAAAAAGAGTTCAGGCAGGTAGCGCAGGCGCTTTTCGTCGGCCACATTGCAGCCCGTGCCAATGCAGATCATCACGTCGTGGGCTTCGTGATGAGACGGCTCCAAAAAGTGGGCGTCATTTGCCGCAACGATGCCCACTCCGAGTTCCTGCGCCATTTTGGGGAGCAAGCGGTTGCAGCGGATTTGCTGCTCGATGCCATGGTCGTGCAACTCCATGAAAAAGTTTTCTTTTCCAAAAATATCCCGGTACTCGGCGGCCAATTCCCACGCGAGGGGTTCGTTGTCGGCGAGAATCGCCTGGTTGACCTCGCCCTTCAAACACCCGCTCAGTCCAATGAGTCCCTGCCCGTATTTTGAGAGCAATTCTTTGTCAATGCGAGGCTTGTAGTACATTCCATCGAGATGCGCGATGGACACCAGGCGCACAAGGTTGGCGTACCCCGTGGCGTCTTTCGCCAACAATGTGAGATGAAACGCCGCATCCCTTCCGCTGGAAGCATTGCGGTCTTTGTGGGATCCCGGAGCGATGTAGGCCTCCACGCCAATGATGGGTTTCACTCCAGCCTTCTCAGCCTCCTGATAAAACTCGATCGCACCAAATAGATTGCCATGATCCGTGAGCGCGACGGCAGGCATTCCGTACTCTTTGACTTTTTTCATCAGCGCAGGAATACGGATCGCGCCGTCAAGCAGTGAGTACTCGGAATGAAGATGCAGGTGGACGAAAGGATCGGGCATGGGTGGAAAAAGGAACCCTACACGCCGAGGGAAGCAGAATCACGGACGAAGACATTGAATTTGCGGTTCGATGCAGCGGGCGTGTTGTGCCGTGTTGTGCCGTGATGATCGACGCGCTTAAATTTTAGGCGTGCCGGATGCGGGCGATTAAGGAATTCAAGTTTCCCGCATTCGTATCCTTGACACATTTGCCGCCATACTGTTTGCTTCCACACCCGCGTGAAACCGGGTGACTCAGGATCAGGCGTTTTAAATCGCGAGTTGGTCCCTGAAAAACACCCGTTTGACCAGATCGTTTGACACCCCGTTTTTGACACCCCTTTGCATTCCCTTGATATATGGCTACCACGGAAGTTATTCTAACCGAGAAAATTGAAACACTAGGCGCCGAGGCGGACGTTGTGAAGGTGCGGGCTGGATTTGCGCGCAATTTCCTCATTCCCACGGGCAAGGCACTGGAGGTCACTCCAACCACGCTGCGCCGTCTGAACCTGCTCAAAACCAAGCGCGCGGAACGCGAGGCACGCGAGTTGAACGAAGCGCAGGAACTTTCCCGCCGCATCGGCAAGCTGAAGCTGAATTTGGAACTCGAAACGGGTGAAACGGGCAAGGCGTTTGGATCGATCACGGCGACAGATCTCGCTGAACGCCTCAAAGCAGAACTCGGTGGCAAGGTGGAAATCGACCGTCATCGCATCCAGCTTGAGCGTCCCATTAAGGAAAGTGGCGCGCATGAGATTACGATCAAGCTTCACCACGATGTGTCTGCCGTGTTGCACGTGACAGTGAAGGCCAAGGGCGCCGCTGAAGGCGAATCTCATTCAGAATCTGCTGATTCTGAAGAACGCCCTGCCGGCAGCTACAAAGCCAAGTCTAAGGCGCGGCATCAAGAATAGTTTCAGTGCTCTCTGGCTTCCGAGTTAGAACAGCTTGGTTGTGATTCACTAAAAATTAACCGAAGGAGGCGGAGTCTATCCGCCTCCTTTTTTTATGGCCACGGATTCTCCAAAGCGACGCAGCCGCGAAAGCCGCGGCCCCGAGAAAGCAGACCTGTTTGCAAAGGCGCTGCATCAACCGGATGCGCACCGGATGCTGCCCCAGTCCCCCGAAGCAGAGCTTGGGGTGCTTTCGAGTTATGTTCTCAATCCGCGCGAAGTCGGAGGTATTTGCGCTGAAAAACGGCTTTCCCCCGAGCATTTTCACGTGCCGGCGCATGCCGTTCTTTTTGAGGTGCTGGAGGGGATGTGGAACACCAACCAGCCCATCGACTTTATCACCATCACGCAGTTGCTGCGCGACAGGCAACTTCTGGATCAAGTGGGGGGCCCGTCCTTTGTGACGCACTTGTTCACCTACCTGCCCACCTCGGCGAACGTCTCCTACTACCTCGACGCAGTCATCGACAAACACACGCTGCGCCGGATTATACGGGTGTGCACGGAGTTTGCGGCGCGCAGTTACGAAGAACAAGGGGCGGTGCAAACACTTTTGGACGAAGTGGAAGCCAAGGTGTACGACATCGCGAAGGGCCAGTTTCAAGAGAACAATTTCGTACTCAAAGACACTGTGATGGAGGCCATCGGAGCGGTGCAGACGCTCTTCGAGCGTCGGGGGGGCATCTCCGGATTGTCCACTGGGTTTGCGAAGCTGGATGAAATGACAGACGGCTTGCATGGCGCGGAAATGTTCGTCATTGCAGCCCGTCCATCCATGGGAAAGACGGCATTTGCGATGAACATTGCAGAGCATATGGCGGTCGAGCTCAACAAACCGGTCGCCGTTTTCTCACTTGAAATGAGCGCAATGCAGCTGATCCAGCGTTTGCTGTGCTCCATGGCTCGCATTGATCTTTCCCGCCTCAGGAAGGGATTTCTTTCGGACCGTGATTTTCCCGCGCTCACGGGAGCAGGTGCGCGGATCACCCAATCCAAATTGTTCATCGATGACACGGCCGGACTCAGCATTCTGGAACTGCGCGCCAAGGCTCGCCGGCTTAAAAGCCAGCACGATATCCAGGCAATTTTCATCGATTACTTACAACTTCTAAAGTCGACGACGCGGAGGGCCCAGGACAACCGCCAGATCGAAATCGCGGAAATCTCCAGCGGTCTAAAGGCGCTTGCGAAAGAGCTGAACATTCCCGTGATCGTATTGGCGCAGTTAAACCGCAATCCCGAAAGCCGCACAGGTGAAAGCAAGGGAAGACCTCGCCTGAGTGACCTTCGTGAATCCGGAAGCATCGAGCAGGATGCGGACTGTGTGGGTTTGCTGGTACGTGAGGAGTACTATGCGGATTCCGACGAAGCCAAACAGGAGATGGTGGGCCGGGCGACCCTTATTATTGCAAAGCAACGTAATGGGCCAGTGGGCGACGTGCCATTGACTTTCCGCAAGGAATTTACACGATTCGAGGACAGGGCGGAAACGGAGGGCGACGGCGAGTAGCATCGAGCGTTGCAGGTTCCCCGGCCGCCTCCCCCAAAAATGGAAGTCTCCGTCGAAACGCTTCAGAAAGGTGATTCACTGCTCAATCAACTGGCGGGAGAAAGTGCTCTGGCGGATCCGATCTGCAGCCGTTCCGAGTGGGTATTTTCGTTTCACAAGATCATCGCCTCCCATCGGCAACTGCACCTGCGGGCAACGACTGACAGCGTGCTTACATTAGCCGGCTACGAACACCCAACCATTGGTCACTTGCTTGAACCAGTGGAGGCTCATTGGTTTTTTAGCCGCCCACTGCTGGGCCCCGGAGCCGTTGAATTGCTTGAAGGGTTGCTCGCGGAACCCTTGCTCAAAGAGTTAAACCCTTGTCTTGCCATTAGCGGCTTAGATCTCGAAGGCCCCCTTCTCCGCCATCTCTTGCGTCTCATGGTTCCGCGCTATGAGGTCGGAGGCTTGGAACCCATTCTCTTTCGATCCGCATCGCTCAGCGGTGGTCCTGATGGGTTTCTGTCACGGCGCAGTCGGAAATTCCGAGGGAACTTGAGGCGTGCAGTACAAAAGGGAAAGGACGCCTTTATTGATTTTGAGCGCTGCATCCCCAAAGACAGCACGGAAGCCGAGGCGGCTTTCGATCGCATGGTTGCAATCGAACGTACAAGCTGGAAGGGGCTTGATAACTGCGGGATGACGGAGGAACCGTATCTCACCTTCTACCGGTCTGTGTATTTGCAGATGTGCGGAAACAAAGCGGCACGCGCTATTTTCGCCACGCGGGAGGGATGTGATATAGGCTTTGTGATGGGTGGAATCGACGGGACCTCCTACCGGGGCCAGCAGTTCAGTTATGGCGCTGAATGGGAGGGATTATCGGTGGGAAACTTGCTCCAGTGGCAGATGATCCAGTGGCTGTGCGAGGATAAGATTCAACGTTACGATTTGGGTTCCGTGTTGGATTATAAAGTGCACTGGGCGGAAATTGAGAATCAAAGCCACACTTTGGTCTGGCGCCCCAATCGATAAAAATCTGACCCTGCAAAGCCACAAAAAAACCCGCCCAAACAAATGGGCGGGTCTTCAGGAAAGAAACGTTATGAAGAGAAACGAACCGGCTCCCTAGTTGGAAGCGGCCAGGTCAACGTTAACGCGGCGCCCTTCGCGATCGAAGCGAACCTGACCTTCGACCATAGCGAAGATCGTGTGATCCTTGCCGATTCCAACACCCTTGCCTGGAAGAAACTTTGTTCCACGCTGGCGAATGATGATGTTGCCGGGAATCACATGCTGACTGCCGAACTTTTTAACCCCAAGACGCTTGCTTGCACTGTCGCGCCCGTTTTTGACTGATCCCTGACCTTTTTTATGAGCCATAAAATTTGTATCGTAACTGCTTTGAGTTTACAAAAGTGAGAACACGCAGGAACTAGCCTTTGATGCTTGTTATCTTCAAGCGGGTCAAGCGGCGGCGATGCCCCACGGTCCGGTGGTAGCCTTTGCGGCGGCGGTACTGGTAGGCCAGCACTTTGTCGCCCTTGAACTGGGAAACCACTTCGGCTTCAACCGTGGCGCTGCCCACGTCAGACCCAGCACGAATGCTGGAGCCATCCGCAACCAGAAGCACTTCGGAGAAAATGGCATGAGCACCTTCGGCTTGCTCAAGCTTCTCCACATCAACAAGATCACCTTGGGAAACGCGGTATTGTTTACCGCCTGTTTTGAAAATCGCGTAAGACATAAACTATCCCCAATAAGAAGGGGGTGGCGATTATTCCACTCCTTAGAGTAGTTGACAAGTATCTTTTAACAAAAACTCAAATAATTTTAGGCCCCCAAATACGCAGCCTGAACCGCCGGGTTCGTTTTTAAATGTTCGGACCTGTCCGAAAGTAAAATCCGGCCGGTTTCCAAGACGTAACCAAACTGTGAAACTTCGAGAGCAAGATGGGCGTTTTGCTCTACAAGAAGCACCGTTAATCCCAGTTCCCGATTCACCTGCACAATCTTCTCGAAAATCGTTTTCACCAAAAGCGGCGCGATTCCCAGCGAGGGTTCATCGAGCATCAAACACCGCGGTCTCCCCATCAGGGCGCGCCCGATTGCCAACATCTGCTGCTCCCCTCCGGAAAGCGTCCCCGCTTGCTGCCAGGTGCGTTCGCGCAGGCGGGGAAAGGTCTCGAGGACAAACTCCTGATCGCTCGCAATTCCCGCCCGGTCTCTGCGCAAGTACGCTCCCATCTGCAGGTTCTCGAGGACGGTGAGGTTTGAAAAGATCATGCGTCCCTCGGGCACATGTGCGAGGCCGCAAGCCACAATCTGGTGGGGACGCTTGTTTGTAAGTTCTTTTCCCTCAAAGAGAACCTTGCCTTCACGCACAGGCAAAAGCCCGGATATCGCCCGGAGTGTTGTCGATTTTCCAGCGCCATTGGCTCCGACAAGCGTCACGATAGTCCCCTTCTCCACCCGAAGGGAAACTCCATGCAGGGCTGTAATCGAGCCGTACCCCGCGGTAACATTGAGCAACTCAAGCATCGGTAACCTCCTCTCCCAGATAGGCGGCAATCACCCGCCTGTCTTTCTGAATTTCCTCCGGTGTACCCTCCGCAATCTTCCGCCCGTACTCGAGGACTGCAATTCGTTCGCAAATTCCCATGACCACCTTCATGTCGTGTTCCACAAGAAGCACCGCCAGTTTGAATTGCTCCTGAGTGAAACGGATGAGGCGCATGAGGTCCACTTTTTCAGTCGGATTCATGCCTGCGGCGGGTTCATCCAAGAGCAGCAGCTTGGGGCGTGTGGCTAGGGCCCGCACAATCTCGAGACGACGCTGGTCTCCGTAAGACAAACTGCGGCATGGAGATTGCGCTGCAGCCTGCAATCCAAATATCTCCAAAAGAGCCAGGGCCTCGTTTCGGATTTGCTTCTCCTCGGACCGAAACGCCGCGCCGCGCCAGAGAGCACCTAAAAAACCGCTTTGGAGGTGCAAATTAAAGGCCGCCACAACGTTGTCCAAGACGCTCAAGGAATTGAAGAGACGGATGTTTTGAAAAGTCCGCGCCACTCCCATTTCGGTGATGGAAGAAGAGTTCAAGCCGTTGACCAGCTTACGATCGAAATGAATCCGGCCGGTGGTGGGGGTGTAAACCCCTGTGACAAGGTTAAAAAGGGTGGTTTTTCCAGCGCCGTTGGGGCCAATAAGTCCAACGAGTTCGCCTTCATTGACGTGAAAATCCACTTCACTGACCGCAACGAGACCGCCAAAGCGGACCGTGACTTTTTCAACGGCGAGAAGCGTGCTCATGATTTACCCCCCTTGCCCGGCAGCCAGCGTGCCAGCCCGCCCAATCCTCCCAGCAGGCCCTGCGGGCGCGTAATCATCAAAATAATCAATAGCAAGGCAAACGCCACCATGCGGTACTGCTCAGCTTCCCTGAGCGCTTCGTTTAAAAACGTCAGACCGATTGCAGCCACGGTGACACCTGCCGTGGATCCCATTCCTCCAAGAATCACCATCACCACCACATCGACACTTTTAAGAAACGAGAACCCCTCCGGCGTCACGTATCCAATAAAGTGTGCGTAAAGTCCGCCCGCCAGGCCGGCAAAGAAGGCGCCGACCACAAACGCTGTCACCTTATAACGCGTTGTATTGATGCCCATGGCTTCCGCGGCGATTTCATCGTCGCGGACGGCAAGAAAACCGCGGCCGTAGGTGGAGTTAACCAGCGAGCCGACGCAATAAATGGAAATCAACGAGACCAGCCATGTCCATCCGAGCGTGGTATGGTTGGGAATTCCCGCGAGTCCACGCGCACCGCCGAGGGATTCCGTGTTTTGAATCATGACGCGGATGATTTCGCCAAAGCCCAAAGTCACAATGGCCAGATAGTCGCCTTTTAATCGGAGTGAAGGCAGACCCACGGCAAGTCCGGCTAGCGCGGCGAGCAATCCCCCTACAAGGAGCGAGAGGACAAAGAGACCAAGGGGAGCCGCGCTGCCAAGGAAACTCAGCGACGCTAGACAGGCCTTTCCATTGAGCTGCGTAAGAGCCGCGCTCCCATAGGCGCCGACGGCCATAAAGCCGGCGTGCCCGAGCGAAAACTGGCCCGTATGGCCGTTTACGATGTTCAGGCTGACGGCGAGAATCACATTGATTCCTGCCAGAATCAGGATGTTGAGCAGGTAGTCGTCGATTTGTGCCAACGGCCACGCTGCCTCGGGGTGGCCGGTGAAGCAGAACGAAACCAATCCCACAGCTAAAGCTGCAATTAAAACCAAAGAACGCGCGCCCATTACACTTTTTCCCTCATGGTTTTACCAAACAAACCCGAGGGCTTGAAAAGCAGGATAAGAATGAGAATAACGAAGGCCACGGCGTCGCGGTAGCCCGGGGGAATGCCCAAGAGTTGGGAGTATCCCACGACGAGCGTTTCCACAACGCCCAGGATGAGGCCGCCGACCATTGCGCCCGGCAGGCTGCCGATGCCCCCCAGAACGGCAGCCACAAAAGCTTTCATCCCCGGAAGCACCCCCATGAACGGATCAATCGCCTGGTAGAGTGAAGCATAGAAAATAGCGCCGGCCGCAGCGAGGGCGGAACCAATGCCGAAGGTGAAAGAAATCACCACATTGGTATTCACGCCCATAAGACGTGCCGCGGTGGGGTTGAGGGAGAGAGCGCGCATTGCCAATCCTAAGCGGGTGCGCATGACTACCAGATGTAGGCCCCAAAGTAAAAGGGCTGTGACGACCAGCACAATGACTTGGATATTACTGGCATGCAGTCCTTCAATTCCAGAAATGGAGGAACTGGTGATGAGGGAGGGAAAACCGCGAGGCGCAGCCCCAAAAACTAGCTGGCCCGCGTATTCAAGCAGGAGGGAAACACCGATGGCCGTGATGAGAACCGTCAATCTTGGACGCTCCCTGAGAGGTTTGTAGGCTAGACGTTCTAGGACAATGCCGAGAATGGCGCAAGAAAGCATCGAGACCAAGAGCACTGTGGAGGCGAACAGCCATTCCGGCCAGGCTGCCGCAAGGGGTTTAAGCCAGCGACCGAAGTACATGCCTGTAAAGGCACCCACCATGAATACATCACCGTGAGCAAAATTAATGAATCTTAGAACTCCGTAGACCATCGTATAACCCAGCGCAATGAGGGCATACACTGCCCCCAAGGAGAGCCCGTTGATGAGTTGCTGAAGAAGTTCGTTCACTGGTTGTTTTCAACACCAAGCCTAATCAAAGCACAAGCCAAGCTAGAATTATCTTAGGTTGCCGGACTCGTAAATAGAAACGGGAAGCGCCGAGCCTAGTCTTCCAGAAGAAATTGAAAATCGCTCAAGCTAAGAGCCTTTCCGAACGCCTCCTCGCCCAGAATATCTCCGGCCATTGCGCTCTTGGTGCGTTGCAGTTGCCGGATTTTTTCCTCCACCGATCCTTTTGCCACAAGCCGGTAAGCGATTACTTGCTGGGTCTGACCGATGCGGTGGGTCCGGTCGATCGCTTGATTTTCCACCGCGGGATTCCACCACGGATCAAATAAAACCACGTACGAAGCCGCCGTCAGGTTCAAGCCCATGCCCCCGGCTCTCAGGGAAATCAAAAACACTGCGGGCCCTTCGTGGGTCTGAAATTCTTCCACCAACTCGCCACGGTCCTCCGTTTCACCAGTGAGCATGAAAGACGTCCAATTGCGCGCGTCCACCTCGCGTTCCACGCGGGCGAGCATTTCCACAAACTGGGAGAAAACGAGCACCTTTTGACCGCGTTCGATCAGCGGCTCCAGAAGGTCCACGAGCGCTTCCATCTTGGCGCTATCCTCGTGCCCGTGTTCGTCACTCACCAAACCCGGATGACAACAAATCTGCCGGAGCCGCAGCAGGGAGGTGAGGACGTTGAACCGTTGCTTGTCTAATTCCTTGCTCGTCCTGATCTTGAGCAATGACTGGCGGGCGAGCTTTAATTCCGCCCGGTACATTTGGGACTGCGTCCCTTCCATCTCCACCACCAGATCCTCTTCAATCCTCGCGGGTAGATCTTTGGCGACCTCCCCTTTTGTGCGCCGCAGAATGAACGGACGAATCCGTGTCGCCAGACGGCGGCGGGCGAGCGTGTCGGTGCGCGAGTCGTACTGTTTGTTAAAATGGGCGCGGAGTCCCAGAAGCCCCGGCATGGCGAAATGCATGATGCTCCAAAGATCCAAGAGCCGGTTTTCAATCGGTGTGCCGCTCAACGCCAGACGGTGGCTGCCCCGCAGGCCGCAAGCGGCTGTTGCGGTTTGCGAGGACGGATTTTTGATATACTGCGCTTCGTCCAAAACTACAGCGCCCCAAACGAGGTTTTGCAGAGGCTCCGCAGATAAACGCAATTGGGCATAATTGATGACGACCAAGTCCGCGGAATCGACGACCTTCTTCAGGTTTCTCATGTCGCCACCACGCCACACCACGGCCTTAATACCGGGCAGAAAGCGGGCAGATTCACTGAGCCAGTTTTGTACGACAGATTTCGGACATACCACCAGCACGGTTTTTCCTTCAAACTCGGGTTTTTCCCGCAGCCAGGCAATCCAGGTCAGGGTCTGTAAGGTCTTACCCAAACCCATATCGTCCGCAAGGATGCCGCCAAAACGGTTGGCGCTCAGGTAGGCTAGAAAATGATACCCCTCTACTTGGTAGCCGCGCATTTCCGCCTGAATCGTAGACGGAACAGCAGGAGTCACGCTGGTTTGGAGTTCCGTGGCGCGGCGCAGAATCCCCTCGCGCGCCTGCGCTTCAATAAGCGCGCTTGCCGAAGAGGCCGCGAGCTGAAGAGCATGAAAACGCTGCGGCGGGCCGTTGAAATCGATGGTGTTTACCCCGAGTTCCGAAAGCTGCTCGGCGTGGGCATCATCGAGTTCGAACTCCAACTTGCGCCACCCTTTGTCTTTGAGCCGCACAAACTTGCCTTTGGCCTCGAGAAGCAGCTTTATCTCTTCCTGGGTGAGTTCCGTATCACTGAGACTCAGGGCCACGTGCAAATCAAACCAGTCGGGAGCTGCTTCCGAGACCTCGACCTTGAGGGTGCCGCTAATCACCGCAGAGCGCAGACTCTCCAAATCTCCTTCGAGATCCACCACAAATCCGGGCGGAAGTTCCTGCAACCAAGCGCTGAACTCTTCAGGAAAGCGCTTCCCGATAAGTCTGTCCCAGCACTCGTCCTGTACTCGGAAGCGGTTCACCCCGATTCCTCTCAACACGCCCGCTGTGAGGCGCAGGCGGGAGTCTTCGATCACCACAATCTTGTTTTCGTGTCTGGGGGTGTCCTGGAGAGAAATCCAGCCGTTTTCAACATACACCTGCTGGCCCCCTTCTCCGACGCTGGCATAGGCCCTGATGCAAATCCGCTCCTCGCCGCTGCGCTCCTCCAAGCGGCATTGCAAATGGACGGTCGGCTCGATCCGAAGCACTTTTCCCTTAATTTCCTCTGGCAGAGAAACTCTGAGGCCTGAGAGCAACTGAATCGCGCGTCCCGACAGCAGCCCCGCCGCTGGAATGCGAATGGGGCCTGAGGGATCGAGTTTCAAGAGAGGAGCCGTGAGGTACACCGCTTCCGTGGTCACATAACAGTTCACCATCCCACCCGCGTAAAAAAGGGCTGAGGAAGGGCGCTCTCCATCCTCAAAGGCCAACTCCAATAGGTAATCCTCCTTTTGAAGCGACTCGCACCGCAATTTCCATTCTAAACGCCGCGAAGACCTTCGCACGAAGTGTCCAGAGGGCATCACGATATGCTCCTCCAACATCGGGTTCAATAGCAACCGTCCAAGACGCTCTCTGGAGTCATGGCGACCGTAGGGCAGATACGCACTCACGGTGTGGGGCGAAAGGGCCCCTAGAAGAAAGCGTACGCCCTCTGAAACGTCGATTTGGCCTGTTTCACACAACGCCGAGGTGTCCAGAAACTGACGGTCTGTCATCGTGCTCCACGTGTCATGAGCATCGCGTTTAATCTGGACCCGCGCTGCGTCCAAACCGATCTGCAAGCGTACCTCAACGCGCGGGCGCACCACATGGCGCTCCATGGCTTCGAGAAGACCATCCAAGCCGTCTTCCCAATGTCTAAGTGCCTGCTGATCCTGCCAATCACCGAGCAGGTTGGAAACTTCATCCACCGATGTGATGTCGTGCAGAAAGTCAGGAATGACCACCCCCCTGTTCTTTAGAAATACGGAAAGATAAAACCACGCCTCCCATGCATTTCTGGGACGATTTGGCCACAGTTCCACCAATTCCCAGGCTGGAAGCGGGTTTGGCTTTAGAAATGCATCGAAGGCGTTGGGCGAGACTTTGGGAGACCCTGCGTTCCTGCGATAAAGCACTTCCACTTCTTTGGCATATTCAAGTTCCACCTCCGCTAGCTTGCGGCCAAGACGCGCCTCTACGAGCGATGCGAACGCACTGTTTGACCCAATTTCGGAAGCAGAGACCGCGGGTGCGTAAGGCTTGGTTTGGTCCTTTTTGGGATCATAGAGCCGGCTTAATTCCCCCAGTCGCACCCCGAAATGGTGGCACAGCAGAAGAAGCACATGCTCACAGCCCGCATCTCCACAACGAGCACAATCATAAATGGGTGCACCAGAGTCATCTGTATAACCCACGGCGAGCGAATCGTCTCCAACGAAAATACTGCCCTCGATGGCGCGGACCGACGCCGCTGATATGCTGGAGTTAAGGATCGATACGGTGGCGTGCTTTTCTATCGCCCGCGCCAACGGTCCATATTCGTCAAGCAGCTCGAGGGCGTCAGTCAGAATGGTGTGATCTGAGGGATAGGATTCCATCTTTGGTAGCCCTCCAGAATCGTCGAGTGCTGAAATCCTGCAAGCCGTTTGAGCCTCAAGAGAGAAAAAACTACCGAACCACCCCGACTCACGGAATATACAGCTCCTGCCCTACTTTTAACTTCTTGGCGGCATCCGCAGAGTAAAAATTCGCATCCAGAAGTTCCCGAGCGCGGCCCTTGTTCTTGTAATATTTTTGCGCGATGCTCCCAAGCGTTTCGCCAGGCGCAATCTTGTGTGTACGAGCGCCGGAGGGAATCGGCTTTTGAAAGACATCTCCTCCCTTGCCAGGCGTGCCCGCCACAGGTGAAGGCGTTTTGGCGGTGCGCATTTCTTCCAGTGTTTTGCGCAGCTTCAAATTCTCATTTTTCAAGCGAGCCGCCTCTTCCTGTGTCAACGGTGCTCCCTTGCTAAGTTGAGTGACTAGCAATAACTCGCCCTCCTTTTGATAGGCTATCGCTCCCTTTGCATACGCTCCGTCCGGAGCCACTGCGAGATAGCGCTGAAAATGATAGAGAGCTCCTAGCGGGTTGTTCATTCGGTCCGCGTAAACATGCGCCAAATGATAATGCGCCTCCGCCGTCCTCGGGGTGCCATCCAGCACGGACTCATAAACGCGGATGGCACCTTCCATATCCTGAGAACTAAGCCGCTTATCCGCTTCCAAGAGCGCCTTTTGAAAGCGCCCGTTCCCGATCCTGTCACAACTGCACAAACAAAGGCACGCCAAAGCGGCTGTAAAACACAGCGCAGACACCTTGTTTCCTGAAGTATTCGGGGCTTTGTTCATTCCAACCACGGAGTCAATCGTTAATTCCAGCTGCCTGCAAAGCTGAGTTGACTGTCTTTATCACATTCACCCGTGCAAACCACTTGAAATTAGCTGGCACCACGGTCCAGGGAATCAGCGAGGAGGTCTTTTGGAACATTTCTTGCGCAGCCTCGTTGTGCTGGTCCCATTTACGTCGGTTTCTCCAGTCCTCGTCGGTGATCTTCCAATGTTTATAAGGATCAGCCTCCCGTCTTTTGAAGCGAGCCAACTGCTCGTCCTTAGAAATGTGCATGTAAATCTTCACAATGATCGCACCGTCATCCACAAGGGTTTCTTCAAATTGATTGATTTCCCCGTAGGCTCGCTTCCATTGAGCATCCGTAGCAAACCCCTCCACACGTTCTACGAGCACGCGCCCGTACCAAGAACGGTCAAAAACCGCGACTTGTCCATACTTGGGAATCTTGTTCCAGAACCGCCACAGATAATGGTGGGCGTATTCCTCTTCAGTCGGTTTCACAATGGAATGTACGCGGAGCAACCGGGGATCCAAGCGCTCCAGCATTCGCCGGATGGCGCCTCCTTTACCGGCGGCATCGGGCCCTTCAAATACAATCAGAAGTGAACGTTTGGCCTCGGCCAAGGCGCGTTGTTGCGTCAGTAAAGCAAGCTGCGCCTGCTTTAGTGTTTTTTTGTATTCGTCCTCCGGAATTTGAGGGTGAGTCAGCCCCATCAAATTGAGGCCCTTTTTCCACTTGTATAGACTTGAACTCACAGGATTAAAGAATTCTCAAAAAGGATACGGATCATGAATGCAGAGTTGAGAATCAGGCCTGCACCGTCTTCAGTGCGGTCCCCTCCCCAACGGAATAAAGCTCCTCAGGAAGCAAGACAGGAATTCCAGAGCGAACCGGAAAAAGCGCCCGTGAATCGGTGCGCAGAAGTGCCCCGGACCAAGATGCGCTTTGTTCCGACGGTATGCCAAGCGACACAAGTGCATCGGTTGCTATCAACTCTAGAGCAAGGCCTGTTAGCGGGCACCGTAGAATACGCAGAAATGCGGGGTTGGGAACTTCCATGCTTTTATTTGGGTGAGACAGGCTGCCACTCACCGCCAGCGACCGAAGCACAAGTGTCTCTAATACTTTGGCACGGAGGAATCTACCGTTTCCGACCAAGCCAAAATTCCCCCGTCCAAATTCCATAGTTTTCCAAATCCGGCCTCTTGCAAAAGTTTGAGAGCGCGCGCCGATCGCATCCCTGACTTGCACTGCAAAACAATCTCATCCGCACTATCAAGTTCACTCATGCGCGCCGCGAGTTCGCCCAGGGGAATAAGACGTGCGCCCGGAATGCGGCAAATATCGAATTCAAAAGGTTCGCGCACATCCAAAAGAACGAACCGATCGCCCCTGCCCAGCTTGGCCTTCAAATCCAAAGCTGAAATCGCGGGAACAAGAGTCTCCTCAGCTTCGGCGGCTTTGGCCTGCGGAATTCCACAAAACTGCTCGTAATCCACAAGATCAGTGATTGTCGGGTTCGGCCCGCAGACTGGGCACTTGGGGTCTTTGCGAAGCTTGAACTCTCGGAACTTCAACTTCAGGGCATCAAAATGGAGAAGTCGCCCCATCAGAGGTTCGCCTATACCCATGATCAATTTAATAGCCTCGATTGCCTGTATGACACCAATGACACCCGGGAGGACCCCCAGCACACCACCTTCCGCACAACTAGGGACCATTCCCGGTGGTGGAGGTTCTGGAAACATGCAGCGGTAACACGGGCCCCCAAGATGCGGCGCAAACACTGTCGCCTGTCCATCGAAACGAAAAATCGATCCGTATACATTGGGTTTCTTCAAGAAAACCGACACGTCATTCGAGCAGTAACGTGTGGGAAAATTGTCGGTTCCATCGATGATGACATCATACGGCTCCGCAATTTGACGCGCGTTTTCCGCTGTGAAAAATGTATCGTAAAGATCCACCTGCACGTTGGGGTTGACTTCCCTAATGCTGTCCCGGGCTGAATTCAGCTTTTTACGCCCTACATCCTTGGTTCCGTGGAGGATCTGCCTCTGGAGATTAGAAAAATCAACAGTATCTCCATCCACTAGTCCAAGCCTCCCGATGCCCGCTGCTGCCAAATAAAGAGCAATGGGAGAACCAAGTCCACCGGTGCCAATGCACAGGACACTGGCAGCCTTGAGTCGCTTTTGACCCTCCATAGTCACCTCAGGCATAATTAGATGCCTCGAATAACGCGCAATTTCGTCGTTGGAAAATTCAATCCGCTCTAGGCGACTAGGGTCGATGATGCTGTGGGACATAAAAACTAAGGTAGTAGAACTTAGCAGGACTTTGGGATTTGAAAAGATTGAGACGCAATTCCAACACAGAGATTTGTTTTCATTGTCTCATTCACGTTAAAAAGGACGGTTGAGCTGGCTCGCTATTCTGCAGGGTGAGGGGGTGCTCGGAGGTTTTACTTCAGGAAATTGACAAGTCGATATCGGGTGGGAGGCGGGGTTACCCCCGCCGTCCCCCCACACCACCGGACGTACGGTTCCGTATCACGGTGGTTGGATCGAAGTGATGGTGTTCAGGCATGGGCTTTGACGGTTTCCAATATCGAGATCAAGCCCATTCGCCGGAACACTCCAGCGGGATAGGCTGCGTTCATGTGCGGGGCTCCAGCGTTCCACCACGGCCCG
>CANJPY010000092.1 GCA_947476255.1 Chthoniobacteraceae bacterium
AAACACGCATCCCAAAGGGATGCCAGAGTGTGCTGGGGCTGTCTGAAGCTGCGTGATACCGGTGAAGAACCGACGCTTGGCGCAGTCTTGCATCCCTCCGGGATGCCTTGTTTTGTGGTCTGACAACCGGTGGTGTCGCTTCGCTCAACCAGCGTAAATGGCTGTGATGCCTCCGGCATGTGATCCCTCATTGCCGTTTCGAGGGTTACAGCTTTCCTTCACATCTGATGTGCCTGCGCGAGGGTCGTCTGCTGATGTCCTACGGTTACCGGCGCGCGCCCTACGGAAATCGTGTGCGCGTGAGTGCCGACCATGGCGTGACATGGGGCGAGGAACTTGTGATTTCCGCGGATGTCGCGACCGGGGACCTATGGTACCCCAGCACCGTTGAACTCGCTGACGGCGCGCTTGTCACGGTGTGGTACGAGTCCATGGAGGACACGCGCCTCGCTGTTTTGCGTCAGGCCAGATGGCGTCTTGAATAAAGCGCTCCCGGGGCCGCTGTAGAGTTTGTCGGTATTGGATTCTTTAGTGTGCGCCCTTTGCGCGTTCCATGGCTGCCGCGACCTCTTTTTCAAAAATGGGAAGCGGATTTAACGGGGTGAGTGGATTTTCCACGGCGCTCACCGTGTTTGTGTGCGCATCCCAGTTTACCGGTCCGAAGCGCGCAGGCGCGGGGTTGGAAGTCAGAATGTGGGCGCCTGCATCATTTTTATTGAAGTGCCAGAATTCAAAGGGGAAGTGCATGAACCCTTTGGACTGCATGACAGACGTGATTTCGAGACGGTTGGCCCGAGATTGTTCATCCACAAAAGGCGAGCGCATGGGGGTGCATTCGCTCATTTCGAGGTAGGGAAATCCTCGCCACACTTCGCCGCCGTTGTCGCGGTGAAACACCGAAATATCCACCGCCGAGCCGGACATGTGGGTCCCAATTTTCGGGATATTGGCGATAAGCACAATCGCACGACGGAAGATTGTTTCGATGGGCGGTATGACCCCGTCGTTCTCCCAGATGCACTTCTTAAGGATCGCGTCAAAGAGGTTTGGTTTGCGCACAAGCGTTCCCTGCATCTCAAGGGAGCGAAAGCCGTCTTCGATTTTCAAAATCCAGCCGCGCGCGTTCATTTGCCTGCCAATGTCCACAATGTCTTGGACAAGGCTTTCACGAAGAAAATAAACCCTGTCGAGTTCGCCTGCAATTTTGCTGGTGGAGAAAAGCATTTCGACATTTGCGGCCGCCGCTGCTTCGGGTATCGAAGCAAAACGTTCTCCGCATTCTTGCACCGGAAATGCAATGAGTTGCTGGACCATCTGGTAGCCCAACTCCATTTGTTCGCTCCAATAAGCCCGCCTGGCGGCGGCGTCGTTCGTTGTCTGCATAGATAAAATGGGTGCTCTATTTGTGGGAACCGAGGTACTCGAGCAGGTCTGCGGCTTCCTGCGCCGTGAGGCCCTGCAAAAGCCCTTCGGGCATTGCGGATACCTTGGCCGCGGCGATCATCATAATTTGGTCGGTTGGAATCTTTTCTTGGATCCCTCCCATTTGTTTAAGGACGGTGAATGGCTTGTCCATTGCTCCCATGAAGCCAGTCTTCGACACGCCGCTTTTGAGTTCCACCGTGGTTAATTTCCATTCGGGGTCGATGAATTTCGAGGGGTACAAAATTTGTTCCAACAAGGCTTCGCGGTTCCACTTCGAGCCAATGTGGTCAAGAGCAGGGCCAAAGTCTCCCCCAGCCCCGGAAGCCTTGTGGCAGGCGGTGCAGAGCCCTGCGAAAAGTTTTTGCCCGCGCTGGGAGTCGCCAGTGCGGCGCAGGATGATCTCTGGATTAAATGCTGTGCCGAGAACCTTGCGTCGTTCGGACTCGGGGAGAAAACGCTCAAAAAGGTCGCGGTGTAGCGGTTCCGAGAGCTTGCCGCCTTTTGCGACGGCCTGATTTCGAACCGCTTCAGGAAGTGTTTTGTCGACAATGGAGAGGAGAATACTCAGACAACCGCTGCTGGTTTGTAGAAGCGAATCCAGCGGTGCAAGGTCCCCTGATTTTAATTTATCCAGGGCTTCGCGTTCAGCATCTCGTTGCACTGCGGCCTCTTGGGAAATGTCTTTGAAGCTGCCCTTCAACCCCTCGATCCAATCCCGGATCAAGAGCAGGCCCCGCTCATCCACGGATCGGCCACCGAGATAGGGCATATGGCCGCGTCCGGCGGTCGCCATTCGGAAAAGAAGCACGCTGCGGGCGGCATCTCCGCGCGCCACGAGTCGAGCGTCCGGAAGGCCGAGGTCGCCTTGAATGGGTCTGATATCCAGAATGTTCGTGTCCTTTGGAAGGGCCTCGATGTTCAGATAAATCGGAACGGCTCCACCGCCGTTGTAGCGATGGCACGTGCCGCAGTTGGCATGCAGATAAGAGCGGGCGCGCACCTCGAGCGTGCCAATGGTTCCGTGGGGATCTGTCATGCGGGGTTCCGGAGGGATGAGTCCAAGTTTTGCCAGGACATCCGTTTGCCGGCCCGGAGCGGTCTCCGTGATCCTGTCCAACTGCAATGTGTTGAACCCGGGCGCGAAGTTGTTCCACATCGAGTGGCAGCGTGCGCATTCTGCGCGACTGAAGAATCTCCATTGTTCCTGAATGTGTCCGTCTGGAGAATTCTTGTCTTTGATGGTGAGCGTTGCCTCGTCTCCACGGAGGGGAACCAAGTCCGCGTCGGTTTGTTCGGCGTTCCAGCGGTAGCTGTAATTGGCCCAGAGGTTGCCGTCGAAGTGAAGGATCTGTGTTTCAATGCGGCGTTTGGTCGCCGGGTTTCCACGTTCCATTTCCAGAGAATAGGTCTTTGCAAAGACTGAGCCGTCTGGAAACCCCCACTGGCCGCGCATGAGGACGCCCTTCGAGACGTCTGACACGGCCGCACCAGAGGTTCCAGGAACTGCGGCCCAGCGCTCGGAAGTGGCGTGGTCTGCCCACCGCGGGGCGTTGACTGAATAGGGGAATACTCCGGGAGCAGGCGCTTGCGCGGATGTATTAGTGAAGAGTCCTGTCTGGCTGAGTTTGAGCGGAAAATTGGTGGGTTTTCCAAAGAGCGGGTTTGCTCGTAATTGCCAAATGCCTCCACCGCTATGGTCGCAGATAAACAGTTCTTGGTCGGGACCAATGCCGAAGCCAGCCGGCATCAAGGAGCTGCGGCAAAGCTCTCTTTTTTCCAAGACCCGGTCTCCCTCGGTGCGCAAAGACCAGAACGTCCCCATCTGCCAGTCGCCATAGATGTAGGCTCCTTTGAGCTCGGGATTTTTCGTTCCATGATAAAATTCCCCTCCGGTGATGCTTGCCGCCTCCTCGTGGGAATGCGCGACAAGGGGCGGGACAACGGGAGTCGGCCCCTGCGGGCGCTCGGGACGGACGTCCTGCCGGCTTCCTTCGGTAAGGCTCCAGCCGTAATTTCCACCGGGTTTGATGCGGTAAATCATTTCCCACAATTCCCAGCCCACGTCTCCGACAAAGAGGTCCCCGTTTTTGGGATTGAAACTCATCCGCCAAGGATTGCGCAACCCATACGCCCAAACCTCTCCGCGTGCGTCCGGTGTGGAGACAAAGGGATTATCTTTTGGAATGGTATACGGATGTTTGCCATCGGGATGGTCCACATCAATGCGCAGAATGCTGGAGAGAACGTCGCTGATATCCTGCCCGGTCTTGCGTGCGTCTGGTGGGTCGGGTGGCGAGGCATCGCCAGTGGCAATGTACAGCATGCCATCGGGGCCGAAGCGGAGGTTGCCTCCATTGTGCCCGCCCGAGAGCCAGGAGAAGAGGGGGGTTCCAGAGCTGAGATCAATGCTTGGAACGGGGGAGGAAGTGACTTTAAAGCGGATGATCTTGGAACCATTCTCGCGGTTTCTCTGCCCTTTTGAGTTGAGATTTGCCCAGATGTAAACGAACCGATTTTCCTGAAAACGAGGATGAAAGGTGAGCGCGTACGTTTCCACAATTTCAGGGTCGTACGCGTGGAGGTCTGCAAACGGTTTGATCTCAGGTTTTTCAGAGGTGCAGGGAAAGGTGAATAAGAGTCCTTTTTGTTCGGCGACGACGATCAGAGAGGTGCCAGGAATGAAGGTCAGGTCCAGCGGGTTCTTGAAGGTGAGGTCGGGAAAAACTCGTTCTGCCACATAGGGCAGGGGCGGTTCGGGAGTGCCCTGAATGTGGGAGGTCTGCCAGGGAATGCGCTGCGCAAAAGCCGTGGTTGCCAGTAACAACGCGGGCATTGCAAAGCTGAACAGGAATGCTCCCAAAGGTCTGATGGATTTCATGGCGCAAAAGTTGGAATTAGGAGGCCGTTGGTCTCTTCACTGCGACTGCTTCCACTTCGTAGCGCAGGGAGGGGTCGAGGCAGTTGACGATCGTGGTTCGCGCTGGACGGGGCGATGGGAAATACTCCCTGTAGAGCTTGTTGTAGAGAGGAAGATCCTCTGCGTCGCGTACATAGTTTCGCGTTTGGACAACATGGGCGAGGTCGCTTCCTGCTGTTTCGAGGACCAGCCTCACATTCTCCATTGAGCGTCGGAATTCTGCCTCAAAGGTGTCGCTGATGATGTTTCCATGCAGGTCCACGGAGGCCTGGCCGGAAACAAAAATCAAATCACCGACAACCACACACGGACTGAAGGGGAGGTCGGAAACCGGCGTGCCGGGTTGTAGGGGGTAGGAGACAAGGGGATGGTTCATAGAGGCTTTGCGCAAGAAAGAGTGTCGTCGTCTGGGAGAAGTTTTTTTGTCGCGTCCATCGGGAGGAGAATAATCCCGGCGAGAATGAAGGCGCCGCCTAGCGTGAAGAAAACGAGGGTCTTGCCGTCCCCGCCTCCCACTTTGAGCAGCCACGGTACAAGCAGGGCTCCGGCGCTGGCGCCAAAATTGCCCCACATGTTTCCCCAGCCGCCTGCAGCCGCTGTGGCGCGGCCTCCCACATCGCCCATGAAGGCCCACAAGGCGGGGTTTGCAAGGTCCGTGCAAAAGGAAACCACCGCGCAGCAGGTGACAAGCATCCATGTGTAATGGGCAAACGGACAACAGAAGTAGGCCGCAGCGCAGACAAACATGGAACTCGTCATCGGAAGCAAACGGCCCCATCGCAGGCCGAACCGGTTCGTGGCCCAGTCACAAAAGTAGCCACCCGCTATCTGGCCGAGCATTCCAAAGGCGAGGACGTAGGTCAGAAGTATTCCGCCATCAACTTGCTCCACGTGGTGCTCTTCCACAAGATACGTCGGCAACCACGTGATGAGGAAGCCCCAGCCAAGATTTTGGAGCGCCTGACTCACTGAATTGCACCAAAGACTTTTGCTCTTTGCAAAGCTGACCAGGGCCCTGCGAAACTCAGCTCCGGTCAGGGGTTTCTCAGTTTCAGGGTGGCCGATGAGCCGCAGTTCTTCGGTGTTGACTCGCGGGTGTTCATGGGGCGAGGAGCGCACGGTGCGCCAGAAAAGCACGCCGATAAACAAGCCCACGACGCCGTCTATCCAGAGGGTGGTGCGCCAGTTTCCAAGCGAGACTACGAGCCAGATTGTTAAAAAAGGAGCGAGTGTCCCTCCGATGCGGCCACCCAATGAAACCAGCCCGCATGCGCGTGCTCGGCCTTCGAGCGGAACCCACTTCCGAATCAGCGCCATGGATGTAGGGTAAGCACCCGCTTCGGCCGCTCCGCACAAAAGACGCATTGCCATGAGGCCCGCAAAGGTGCTCACGACGCCTGTGGCCAAGGTGAAAACGGACCACAAGACGATATAGAGCGTGAGCATCGGGCGGGCGCCGAAGCGGTCGCTCGCCCAGCCTGCAGGCACTTGAAACAGGGCGTAGGTGAAGAAGAAGGCGCCTAGGATTTCGCCGATTTGTTCCTTGTTGAGACCGAGTTCCGCATTGAAGGAAACGGATTTTACAATTTCCCCCATGCAGATCCGGTCGAGGTACAGAATAAACGCCATGAGCATCGTGACCCATAGGATGCGGTGGCGTATGTTGGAAGTGGTTTGTGTAGCGGTCATTGCGGGCGCTGGCCTTTAGGGTGATTTAGGTCGGACTGCTTCCAACCGCGCTTTTTCAGCGGCTTCACGTTTGATCACATCTGCGGTGTATTTGGAGAACGACTCAAAAACGTCCCCAACCACCCGGTCTGCGAGCGCGCCTAGAGTTTTGAGGATGATGTCCTCCGCCTCAGGTTTCAGGGACGAACGGTTGGGTTCATATCCGCCCACGGTATAAGCATCGGCAGTCGCGATATAACCGATGTTTCCATTGGCGTAGCCCACGATAATGGGGGTCGCTCGGTCTGCGATGGCCTTCTCGAGCTTGAATCCGTATTCCACCATGGGTTCGCCGGGCATGCTGAGAAAAAGAAAGGGGCCGACCTTGATTGCCATTAATTCGGCGCGAACGGGTTGTTCTTTTCCAGGGAGGTCCAGCACCTCATTGGCAACTCGAATTTTGTAAAACGTCTCCCGTTGCTGGAGTTTTTCCCGCGTCACTCCGAGAGCGAGTGTGCGCACCACGGCGCCGCCCAGGTCTCGGCCCGCCCATTGAATGTCGGCTTCATCGGCGCAACGGTATGGGTAACCCGGGAGGTTGGGCCGGATGTCGCCTGCACAGCCCTGCAGAAAAAGAGCGGAGGTTTTGTTGGCGTAGACGGACTCCACGAAAGTCTGCGCTTCTCCCGGGAAATCCGCTGAGATTTTCGGGTAGCCCGCGGGATAGGGCAGGGAACCTTTGTCGCCCCATGTAAAGAAGCAGGGATGACATACTGCATGCATCATTATTGCCATTGGGGTGAGTGATTTGCCGTCGTCAAAGCGCAGGACTTTGACGCGCTGGTCATTGGGTCCCTCGGGATTGAGTCGAACCACGGCCCGGCCATCGATGGTCTTGCGGCGGTTGATTCCGAATCCCACCGTGTCTTCGCCATAGCCTATGCTCACGGTACGGGTGTTTTTGACGGCCTCTTGCGCCATTGCTCGTATCTTTTGGATCAGCTCGGCAGCCCATTGGGGGTTTTCTTTGTAGCCGGGTGCGGAATGGTTGTGCGAGGCCGTGACCATGATGTTCGCGGCCGGCACGCCCGTTTCCTTTTCAATGGCCTCCCTTGCCACTTTGACCATGTCGTCCCATGCGCCGATGGTATCCATGGTCACAAATGCGGCTTTCGTTTCTCCATCGTCGAGCAGCAGAATTCCCGAGCGCAGCGGGTCGCGAATGCCTGTGACAGGGCGTCTGTGTCCGATCACCGTGATGGAGGCTGGGTCCGCTGGAGTGATGTCAATTTTGGCGACACCTGCGCGCAGATTGGAGCGTACGGCGAATTGGCCGTCAATGAACGCGGTTTCTTCACCGGCGAGGTCCGCTCCCAATGGAGAAAAAAGTAGGAGGGTGCCAAGGGCCAGAAAACGGGTGGATTTCATAACGGGGTGGAACTGGGCGCAGACGAGATTTTTTATCTTCCCACAAAAAAGGGCGGGTTGCAGCTTTTGTGTACGGTCATTTAGGTAAAGAAGGTTAGCCTGCGGCTAATAGATTTTGTGAGGTAGACGGGCCTATTCCTGAATTCCGAGAGTAGTGGTTTCCGGAGGGGAACGTTGAATCTTTCAGGAAAGGCCCTCGAAAGCTTTGGCAACCATATCGCAAAACGCATCGACATGCGGGCGCGCCAGAACCCCTTTTCTCTTGAGGAGAACGGTTTCCTCAAATCCAAATAAATGACTGACGTCCAGTGCGGTGATGGCCTTCTCTCCACGCCTTGGCTTGAACGGGGCATGGTTTCCAAGGGTGATGATTGCGACGCCAAAGTCGAGGGCGACGTAGCGCATGATCAGAGGAATGCGGGTGGCGCTGAGCGCGACATCGAGTTTGTCTGCGAGGCCGGCGCGCTTGAAGGCTTGGTCGACCAAAGGACGATCCGAGGTGTCTTCGCTGCTTAATACCAGAGGGTACTGGCTGATTTGTTTCAGTGTGATTTTTTTAACCCCCGTGAGTGGGTGTTCCGCCGGGCACAAGAGTGTCATGGAGTAGCGAATCAGCGGTTGCAACTCCAGAGCACCCTCCACGTCCTGGCCCATGCCCATGCCGGCGATTGCGATGTCTGCCTGTCCTTCCAAAAGGGCTGCAGTGGCGCTCCGGGAAGGTCTGTCCAGAAGACGCAACTCGACATGCGGGAATTGTTTGCGGTAGCCCTTCACGGTTTCCGGAAGGGCGTCGCTCAGAATGTCGGCGGGGGCTGCCACCGTCAGTTTTTGCGGAGTCCGGTTTCTGCGGTCGATGAATGCCGTTTTTAATGAAAGGAAACTTTCCACGAGCGGTTCGCACATTTCCACCAGCATCAGTCCGTCTTCGGAGAGTTTGACTTGGGGACCGTCTGCATCGACGAGTTTGACTCCGAATTCGTCTTCCAAGGAGCGGATTTGTCTCCAGACGGAAACCACGGACAACCGCAGAAACGCAGCGACAGCGGAGAAACTCCCTCTGTGAGAGAGCTCAACGAGGGCTCGGAGTTGGCGCAGTCGGAGCTCTTTGAAGAAGCGGCGGTCTGTTTTCACGAATTCAGTTTAGCCAGAGAGTAAAGAAAGACTGCAAGGATTTCTGTGGTTTGTTTCCGACGCACGCACAGAGAGGAAAATGTGGTTGCGTAAAAGGTTCAATAAGAGGTTTTACGCTAAGCGCTCGGCGGGTCGTTTAGGAGGTGCCCGCAGTGGCGGACCTGAAGTGACACCCAAAAAATCAGGGGAAGGTTCATTTAGTTTGTAGTATTTCTCAAACAACTGGATTTATACCTTTAGATCTGGCGCTGTTTTCCCGTGAGCGCGCCACCCCACCCCTCACCCCCGCTCCATGTTCGCACTCAGGATTCTCCTCGCATTTGGCTGCACTTCACTCATGGCCGCCACACCGATGGTGTTCATCAACGGCAAAATAGTCACTGTTGACGATGCCTTTTCGATTACCGACGCCATGGCCGTAGACGGTTCGCGAATCGTGGCACTGGGTGAGGCCGCAAAAAAAATGGGAGGGAAAGGCACTGGCGCCCAGGTTGTGGATTTGGGCGGGAGGATGGTGTTGCCCGGGCTCATGGATTCGCACGCCCACCCGGTGGGGGCGGCGAAGATGGAGTTTGACCATGTGATTCCGGAGATCGAAAACATCTCCCAGTTGTTGGAGTACATAGCCTCCCGGGCGAAAGTGCTTCCAGAAGGGACGCTGATCGGGATTGATCAGATTTTCATCACCCGGTTGCGGGAGCAGCGCTACCCGACGCGGGAGGAGTTGGACAGGGCAGCGCCAAAACATCCTGTGCAATTTAGCACGGGGCCTGATTCGATGCTCAACAGTATGGCATTGCGCCTCGCGGGGATAGGCCGTGACTTTACGGTGCCGGCAACCTCGACGGGAGTTGTGGTTTTCGACAAGGACGGAGAGCCCACGGGGCTCATGCATGCGTTCAGTCCGAAGATCGACGCCAAAGTAATCAAGCGCCAGCCGGATGCGGGTGAAACGGCGGAGCTGGTGAAGAAGCTCTTTGCCGATTACAACAGCGTCGGCTTTACGACAATTGCAGACAGAGGAGCGAGCGGTTCCGGAATTGAGATTTACAAGAAGATCAAGGATGCGGGAGAGCTGAGTGTGCGTTTGCGTCTGTCCCATACTTTCGCTGCCGGGGGGCAGTGGCGTACGACGGATCTGGCTTTGGATGAGATTATTGGAAGTCCCCTGGCGAAGCCTGATCCCCTGCTTCAGATCATCGGAACCAAGATCTGGTTGGACGGAGGGATGCTTACGGGCAGTGCTCTGATGATTGAACCCTGGGGTGTGAGTCAAATCTACGGAATCACGGACAAGGAGTATCGCGGCGTGCAGCGGACACCGAGCGAGCATCTCACGAAGATGATCAAAAAAGTGGCCGATGCAGGGATGCAGTTTACGGCACATTCGGTGGGTGACGGTGCTGTGAAGTTGCTCTTGGAAGCCTACGCGGAGGTGAATAAACAGCGGCCGATCAAGGACTCGAGGCCGTGCCTGACGCATAGTAATTTCATGGCACCGGAGAGCATTGCAAAAGCTGGGGAACTGGGGGTGGTCGTGGATATGCAGCCGATCTGGTTTTATCTCGATGGCGCGACGCTCTTGAAACAGTTCGGAGACGCACGGATGAGCCGTTTCCAGCCGCTGCGCACTCTTTTTGATTCAAAGGTGATTGTGGGTGGTGGGAGCGATCACATGCAGAAGATCGGGAGTCTGCGCGCGATCAATCCCTACAATCCTTGGTTGGGGATGTGGATAGCGGTTGAAAGAAACTGCCGGAGTCTGGACCGTCCCCTGCATCCCGAGGGTGGGTTGACGCGGGAGGAGGCGGTGCGGTTGTATACGAGCAACAACGCAAAGGTGCTCCGTTTTGAGCAGGAGACCGGCTCACTGGAGGTTGGAAAGCGTGCGGATTTCATCGTGCTCGACAGGGACATTTTAACCTGTCCGGTGGATGACATTAGGACGACGCAGGTGCGTGAAACGTGGATGGATGGAAAGCGGGTTTGGTTCTCGGGGGCGGCGCGGTAACACCCCGTGGAGGCACTTTCTGTATGAGACCCTTAAGGTTCGCATCCGCGGTGCTTGCGGGAGTTCTTGTCGCGGGAGGACCGCAGGTGTGTGCGCAGGCAGCGAAGCCATCGTTGCGGGCCGGTGCCGCCATCAGCAATATCACGCCTGATTTGGGCGACGAGATTGTAGGCGGGTTTCTGCCGGTGCCGTCCTCATATGTGCACGACGAATTGCATGCACGCTGTCTTGTTTTTGACGATGGAAAAAACAAGGTGGCGCTGGTGGTGTGTGACCTTTTGGGAGTGCATCGTAGTTTGTGTCAGGAGGCGGCCAAGCTTGTGGAGGAGGCGACGGGGATTCCTCCCTCGCATTTGTTGATTTCAGCGACGCACACTCATTCGGCGACGAGTGCGATCGGCGGTTTTCCGAGGGGTTATTACTCGGATGTTGAACTTACCAGTTACCAGCGGTTTGTGGCGCGGCGTATTGCCGATGGTGTCAGGCGCGCGCTCCACGTGTTGCGGCCTGCCGAGATGGCCTTTGGCACGGTGGAAGCGCCGGAACACGTTTTTAACCGGAGATGGTTTCTCAAAGAGGGCACCATGCCTGTGAACCCTTTTGGACAGACAACCGAGCGCGTGAAAATGAACCCCGGCGGCGGGAGTTCCAACTTAGTGGAACCCGCAGGGCCCACAGATCCTACTGTCTCGTTCGTGGCGGTGCGCGAGGCTGGGGGAAGGATGCTGTCTGTGTACTCGGCGTACTCGCTGCATTACGTGGGCGGGTGTGGTGACGCTCATATCTCTGCTGATTATTTCGGCATGTATTGTGAGGCGCTCAAGAAAATGCAAAAGGGTGCGGAGCAGGAGCCCGCTTTTGTGGCGATGATGGCCAACGGAACGAGTGGGGACGTTAACAATGTTAATTTCACCAACCCGCGCCCGAGGAGGGAGCCCTACGCGCAGATGGCGGATGTGGCCCAGGACATTGCGTTAAAGGTGAATGCGGCGTTGTCCGGCCTAGAATGGAAGTCTGCCATCACGTTGGATGCGCGCAAGCAGGAGCCAGGAATTCGGTGGCGCGTTGTGGAGCCGGAGTTGTCGCGTTGGGCGGAGACGCTGGAGCCTAACCCTTGGGGCAAACGCCCGACCAAGACAGATCTTTCCACGTTGTATGCCGGCAGGGTGTTGCGCTTGAAGGCGGCATCCCCGGAAACGAAGGCGCCGGTACAGGTGCTCAGGATTGGGGATGTGTGTATCGGGACATCGCCCTGCGAGACGTTTGCGGAAACTGGGCTTGAGTTTAAAAAGCGGAGTCCGTTTAAAAACGCGTTCATGGTCGAGCTTGCGAACGGCTATTACGGCTACCTTCCGACGCCGAGGCATTTTGAATTGGGAGGCTATGAGACGTGGCCGGGCACCAACTACCTGGAGCGTGGGGCCTCGGTGAAGGTGCTGGATGCTGTGTTGGAAATGGCTGGAGCTGTGCTCGAAGCGTCGAAGCAATCCACCCCCTGAACCGGCCCCTTTATTAGTCCATGGCTAAACTGATTTACGAAAATATCTGTCCCCGGTTTGCGGAGGCGCTTGGCTGGTGCACTGGCCGGCGTTTGAGTGTGCAGTGAGTTCTGCTCGTACCCTTTCTCTTATGAATCGATCCCTTGTTGTTTTGGTTTTGGGCGTCATCAGCGCTGCGGCGCAGGCGCAGAACGTTTCGATCCGCCCATCCGAACGGGGGATGCTGATAGAGGTAGATGGTGCCCTATTCACGGAGTACGTGGTCAGGGACACGCAGCGGCCTTATTTTTATCCGGTGATTGGGCCGAATGCGGCCGGGGTCACCCGTGAATATCCGACGCCCGGGGGAGTGAAGTTTGACCATGTCCACCACAGCTCGATCTGGTTTGGACACGACGGCATGAACGGCGTGAATTTTTGGGGGGTTTCCGCGGGTGCGGGGCGGGTGGAGAACACGGGTTTTTCGGAGGTGAAAGCGGAGGGAAACACGGCGTCTTTTTCCGCGAAATCGAGGTGGTTGACGGCTGGGGGAGAGCTTGTGTTGGAGGACGAGCGTCATTTTGTGCTCAAGGCTTTGCCCGGAGGGGCGCGGCAGATGGATGTAAGGCTGACGTTTGTGGCGAGTGCGGGAGAGGTGCGTTTTCGCGACACCAAGGAGGGGGCGATGGGCATTCGCGTGGCCCGTTCGATGGCAATGGCGGGGCATAAGTTCGCGCCGGAAGAGGGGCGCGGGCATATTTTGACCAGCGCCGGAAAAAGAGATGGGTTGGCGTGGGGGACGCGCGGGACTTGGACGTCCTATTTCGGGCCGGATCCAAGCGGGGAAACCGTCTCTGTGACAATGATGGACCACCCCTTGAACCTGAACCATCCCACGTGGTGGCATGTGCGGGACTACGGTTTGTTTGCCGCGAATCCGTTTGGGCGCTCTGATTTTGAAGCGACCGGGGAGGCGCTGAATCAGGGGCCGACAGCGGGCGAGAGGGGAGTTTCCAAAGTGAGTCACACGATTGCCGGAGGTACATCGCTCACGCAGCGTTATCGGATTCTCATTGAGAAGGGCGAGCCCGCCTCGGCGAAGCTGGATGCTGTTTTTGAAGCCTATTCGGCCACGCGTTAATGTAGTAAGGTTCCAACCATGTTTGGGGCACCGAGAGTGTTCCATAAGATCTGAAAATTTTGAAAATGAATGTGAAGACGTCTCCTTTCCCTAAATCCCAAGCCCTTTTTGAACGCGCGCAGAACTCCGTGGCCGGCGGAGTGAACTCGGGTATTCGCAAACTGGAGGTGCCTGTGCCGCTTTACTTTTCGCATGGGCGCGGGGGCCGTCTTTACGATGTGGACGGCAACGAGTACATCGACTTTCAGTGCGGGCAGGGTGCGATTTTATATGGCCATGCGCCTGAGGGAATGGCGGATGCCATTGCAGCGCAGGCGCGTTTGGGACTGCATTGGGCGGCACAGTCGGAGCTGGAGATTGAGGTGGCGGAACGGTTGCAAAAAATGATCCCATCGGCGGAGCGTGTGCGCTTTAACAGCTCTGCCACGGAGGTGGTGATTGCGGCGTTTCGCATCGCGCGGGCGCACACGGGGAAGCGTTTGATATTGCGGTTTGAGGGGCATTATCACGGTTGGGGGGACGAGGGATTGGTTGGGTTCGCGGCTCCCGCGGACAAGTGGGGGGAGGAGGAGGAGCCTGCGCGGTTGCATCCGAGCGCCGGGATCATTTCAGAGGTCACAGAGCAGTTTGTGGTCGCTCGTTGGAACGACGTGGAGCATCTGCGTCGACGTGTTGCCCAGTATCACGGTCAGATCGCCGCTATTGTTTTTGAGCCGTGTGGTTGCAATACAAGCTGTATCGAGCCTGTGCCAGGGCTTCTCGAGGCGATTCGCGAGCTTTGTGATGCGGAGGGCGCGTTGATGATTGCGGATGAGACGATCACAGGGTTCAGGTTTGGTGCCGGCTGTGCGCAGAGTTTTTACGGGGTGTCTCCCGATTTGACTGTGCTTGGCAAAGCCATTGGGGGCGGTGTTCCCTTTGCCGCACTTGTGGGGAAAGAGCGTTTTTTTGAAACGGTGATGAGCGGGCGGGTGGTGCATGCGGGCACGCTCAACGGCAATCCGTTGTGCCTTGCCGCGAGCAAGTGGTGTCTTGATGCGGTGCTGGCGCTGGGACCAGGACATCCCGAGGCATTGGTTGCACTGGGGAAGGAATTAATGGAGGGACTTTCGGGACTTGCGCAGAGGTACGGGATTCCAATGGTGCCGCAAGGGCCTGGTCAGGTTTTTCATTGCACGATGTTGAAGCCTGGAGCCGAGACGGGTGTTGTGCGTTCTTATCGTGACTACGTGAAGCGTCACGATGCTCCCCGATGGGCGCATTTGCGGCGCTGTCTTTTGTTGCACAAGGTGCGGGCGATCGAGCGTGGGCTTTGGTTTTTGAGTCTCGCTCACACCAAGGCGGATGTGGCGGAGGCGCTGGAACGGGCCGAGCCTGCATTCGCGCAGCATGCCGCCGAGTGGCCTGCGGTTTGAGTCCGAGGCAGCCGAGAGTCTTGGCCGGGTGCAGTCGCGAAGGTGAGTGTGCGGTGTAAAAGCGCGCTCTAGGCGAGGATGGAGCGGACGACTTCGCCGCTCACATCTGTCAGGCGGAAGTCGCGTCCGAAATGACGGTAGGTGAGTTGTTCGTGGTTCAGACCAAGTTGGTGGAGGATGGTGGCGTGGAGATCGGGCACCGAAACCCGGTCCTTGACGGCATTATAACCAAATTCGTCGGTGGCGCCGTGGATGATGCCACCTTTGATGCCGCCGCCGGCGAGCCACATGGAGAAGCCCTTGGGATGGTGGTCGCGGCCTTTCCCGTTTTCGGCCACAGGCGAGCGTCCGAATTCTCCGCCCCAGACGACCAAGGTGGAGTCCCAGAGGCCGCGTGCCTTTAAGTCCGAGAGGAGGGCGGCGATGGGGGCGTCGGTTTCGGCGCAGTGCAGGTCGTGATTTTTTTTGAGGTCGTCGTGGGCGTCCCAGGCCTTTGGGCCGTCGTTGCCACCGGAGTACACCTGGACAAAGCGGACACCTCGCTCCACAAGGCGGCGCGCGAGCAGACAGTTTCGGCCGAAGTGCTTTGTGACAGGATTCTCGAGGCCGTACTGTTTCTGTAACCAAGCCGGTTCTTTCGCGATATCGGTGCATTCGCCGGCATTCATTTGCATGCGGAAGGCGAGTTCGTACGAGGCGATTCTGGCGCTTAGCTCAGAGTCTGCCGGGTTGGTTCTGGCGTATTCGGTGTTCCACTGCTGGAGCAGATCGAGACGGGCGCGTTGTTGCGAAGTACTGACGCCTTTGGGCGGGGAGAGATAGGCGATGGGTTCGCCGCTTGAGCGCAACGGCACTCCTTGGAAGGCGGCTGGCATGAAGCCGTTGGACCAGTTCAAGGCGCCGTTGACCGGTGCGCCCTGGTGGTCGAGCAGGACGACAAACGCGGGAAGGTTCTGGCTTTCGGATCCAAGTCCATAGGTGACCCAGGAACCCATCGAGGGCCGGCCCGGTTGCATAAATCCCGAGTTCATCTGGAGCAGTGCAGGGCCGTGGTTGTTGCTCTCGGCATGCATGGAGCGGATCACGCAGAGGTCGTCCGCATGTTTTGCGAGGTTGGGGTAGACCTCTGCAAAATCGATTCCAGACTGCCCGTGTTTTTTAAAGGAGTAGTAGCTCTGCATCGCAAGGTTCTGAGTCTTGCGGCCCATGAACGCGTCTTCGGGTTTCCACACGGGAATGGCTTTCCCATGCCACTTCTCCAGCTCCGGTTTGGGATCGAGCAGATCGATGTGACTCGGACCTCCATACATGAACAGGAAAATCACCGAGCGCACGCGTGGGGAGAAGTGTGGCGGACGCGGTGACAGGGGATTGGGGAGTTGCGAGCCTCCGGATGCAGCAAGGCCTTCAGCGGCCAGCAGGGCTTGTAAAGCAAGTGTGCCAAAGCCTGCGCCAGAGCGTTGAAGCATCTGCCTCCGGTTTAGAAAAAGTCCGCTGTGGTCTGGAGAGGGCATCTTGGGAAGGTAACCGTTATTCGATGTACAGAAATTCGCTGGCGTTGAGAAGGACGTGGGCGAGGTCTGAAAAAGCCATTTCGGCGGCGGCAGAGGATTCGAGTCCGTCACGCAGGAAATCCATCCGGCGGGTGGTTAGAAAGCTTTCCGCCTGCTGCAAAGCGATGGCGGATGGTGGTTTGGAGAGAATGCGTTGCATCAGCGAGGCGGTTTTTCCGGGAGCGGTTTCCTGCAGGACGATTCGCGCGATTTTGCGCGCCTGTTGTTCGACAAATTCGTCGTTGAGGAGAAGCAGTGCCTGCGTTGGGACCACGCTTTGGGCGCGCGAGGGAAGACTTTCGGTGGTGGTGGGGGCGTCGAAAAGTTCGAGGAACGGCATCAAAAGCTGCCGCTTGGAATAGATGTACACGCTGCGCCGCCAGTGTTCAGGGCCTTCCTGGTCAATGACGGGCCATTTGTTGCGTTGGCTGGCGTCGAGGAGTTCAGGTCGAATCCGAGGCTTGATCCCGGGGCCTCCCATGGCCGGATTGAGCGACCCGCAGACCGAGAGAATGCTGTCCCGTAACACTTCGGCTTCCATGCGTCTGCGGTTCATTTTCCACAAGAGTGTATTTTCGGGATCCACCGCTGCGTCGGTTTCGGAATGGGTGCAGGCCTGCCGGTAGGTGGAAGACAACAGAATCTCACGGTGCAGCGGTTTGAGCCGCCCTCCATTGGCGACGAGTTGGTTTGCCAGATAATCAAGCAGTGCGGGATGCGACGGTGCGGACCCGCTCAACCCAAAGTTACTGGAAGAAAGCACGAGGCCCTTGCCCATGAAATGTTGCCAGACGCGGTTGGCGTGTACGCGCCACGTAAGCGGGTTGTCGGCCGCTCCAAGCCACTGGGCGAAGGTGAGTCGGCGAAGCGATGATTTCGAGTTTGCAGGTGGAGTCGGAAACTCCAGGGCAATCGGCGTTAGAAATCTCGGGGCGCCCGGCTGCACTTCTGCGCCGGGGGTCGAGAGGTTGCCTCGCCGCAGCAGAAATGTGGGGCGGACGCGGCTTTTTGTTTCGACCAAGGCCTGAACTTCGATGCGTTTCGCGGTGTTTGCTTCAGCCTTGTTTTTGGTGTCGCCCGGGACGCCTAGTTTTTCAGTGCCGTTGAACACCGCCAGCAGGCTGTAATAGTCGGCCGAGGTCACGGGGTCGTATTTGTGGTCATGACAGCGCGCGCAGCCGACCGTGAGACCGAGGAATACGGAGGAAGTCGTGGAGATGACATCATCGAGTTCATCGAGGCGGTACTGTTCCTTGTTGTTTCCCATGTTGTCATCGTTGGTGGGACCGTTGCGGCAGAAGCCGGTGGCGACAAGGGACTCCTCGTTGGCGCCTTCCACCTCATCGCCGGCGAGTTGTTCTGCGATGAAGCGGGCGTAGGGTTTGTCTTCGTTAAAGCTGCGAATGACATAGTCGCGGTAACGCCAGGCCTGCGGGCGGTCGAGGTCGTTGTGGAGCCCGCTGGTGTCTGCGTATCGGGCGAGATCCAGCCAATGGCGTCCCCAGCGCTCTCCGTAGTGCGGGCTCGCGAGGAGTTTGTCCACGAGGGTGGCGAAGGCCGCTTCACTGGGATCGTTGATAAAACTCTCCACTTCCCCGGGCGTTGGGGGGAGGCCGATGAGGTCCAGATAGACCCTGCGCACGAGCGTACGCGGGTCTGCTGGTGGCGCCGGTGTGAGGTTCTTCTCCTCCAATGCGGCGAGAATGAATCGGTCAACAGGCGTCCGGATCCACGCCGCTTGTTGAACCTCCGGTGCCCCGACCAGGCGGCGTGGTTGAAAAGCCCAGTGCGACTTGGCCGTTTCCAAGCGCGACGGCTTGGCGGCGTGGCCCGCAGGCTGTGCCTCCCGTGGGTCTGGAGCTCCCTGTTGGACCCAGGTCTCCAAAATGTGAACCTCCTCCCGGCTCAGACGTTCCTTGGGCGGCATTTGGAGTTCCTTCTGTTCCCAGCGAATCGCGGCGAGCAGGAGGCTTTTCTCGGGAATAACGGCGTCCAAGGCGGGGCCGGTTTCGCCTCCTTTTTGTAAGCCAGCTTTAGAATCCAGCAGCAAGCCGCCCTTTGATTTCCCAGCTTCGAGGCTGTGGCATTCGTAACATTTGGCGATCAAAAGCGGGCGGACTTTGGCTTCGAAGTCGTCCAGTGCCTGAGGCGCAATGGGGGTGGCGGCGTCCAGAGCGGTCGGCAGTAGGAAAACCAATGCCACTGACCAGAGCATGGCAATGGGTGGGCTTGGAGGGTTCATGGGGTGGGGATAAGAAACCAACGAACGGATTTCGGGGCAAGCCCCTCTCGGTTTAACAGCACCGGTTGACGCCGTTGAAGCGTCTGTCGGCAGAAAGCAGGAAGGCGTTGGCGCGGGGATTGGTGTTGGGAGGACAGGTGCATTCTGCCATTTGAACGGTCTTCTCCCGTTCAATGGCGGCTTGTCCCGAGAGTTCTTGGATCATGGCGACGCTGAGACCCAAGATCCCAGCGACAGGGACGCCGGATTTGGTGGCGTCGAGTTGGGGCAACCACACGGGTTCGCTTTCAGAAAGAACGGCCTCTTTTTTGCGGCGCAGGAGGGCGATGGACTCGGTGAGTGTGATGCCCAAAAGGATGCCGACGAGGGTTAAGAAACCGGCGGTGACGGCGGCGTCTGTGCGCATATTAAGGCGCAGACGGGCGGCTGCCTTGATTTTTTTATCAAGAGCTTCTGCTTTATCCGGGGCGGCTTCTTTTTCTTGTTGAAGCGCGATGATGTCTCCGTCCGCCTTGCGCGCGGCGGCTAGGAAGCCGATGCGTGGGTCCGGGTGGGCGATTTTTTCCGTGGCGGCCGTGATGGTGACGCTCAAAAGCCAGAGGAGGGGAAGGGCGGTGACGAGGGCGAAGGCGGGGCGTCCGTCGGGTTTGCGGAGTTGGTGTTTGAGGAGGATGATGGTGCCCAGACAGAGGGCGATGCTGGCGAGTAATTGGTTGGCGATGCCAAAGATGGGCCAGAGGGCTTTGGTGCCGCCCTCGGGGTCGGCCACGCCGTTGAGCAGAAAGAACCCCCAGGCGGCTACGATGAGGCTGCTGCACAGAATGTTGGAGAGTTGGTTGGACGGGTTGCCCATGGGGGGCCAGATGCGTCCGAGGGCATCTTGAAGGAGGTAGCGCCCGACGCGGGTGCCAGCATCAAGGGTGGTGAGGATAAAGAGGGCCTCAAACATGAGGGCAAAATGGTACCAAAGGCCGAGCATTTTATCGCCAAACGCCGAAGCGAAGAGTTTGGCCATGCCAACGGCAAGGGTCGCGGCGCCGCCTGTGCGTCCGAACAGGCTTTCTTCCTGCACGGTGTGCGCGAGGTGCTCCATTTGTTCGAGTGTGACGGCGAAGGTGGGGCCGAAGCCGTTGACTTTGGCAATGGCGGCCTCGGCTCCGGCCGCTTTGATATTAATGGCCAGGTAAATTCCGGGTTCGAGGGTGCACGCGGCGATGAGGGCAAGAATGGCCACGAGGGATTCGAGGCACATGGCGCCGTACCCGACGGGGCGAATAAAGCGTTCGCGGGTGATGATTTTCGGCGTAATGCCGCTGGAAATGAGGGAGTGAAAGCCGCTGATGGCTCCACAGGCGATGGTGATGAAACAAAAGGGGAAAAGTTTTCCAGGAATGACAGGACCGCTGCCATCGATGAATTGGGTGAGGGGCGGCATGTGGAGGTCGGGGAGGACGATCACGACACCGATGGCCAGAGCAAAGATGGTTCCGAGTTTGAGGAAGGTGCTGAGGTAGTCGCGTGGAGCGAGGAGGAGCCAGACGGGAAGCACCGAGGCTGCGAGGCCGTAAATGATGACACTCCAGGCGAGCGAGTGGGCTTTTAAGCGGAATATCGCCGCCCATGCGGGGTTGGAGTGGATCCATTGCCCGCCCCAAACGGAGGCGAGAAGCAGGACGGCTCCGATAAGGGAAGCTTCCAGCACCTTGCCGGGTCTTAAGAAGCGCATGTAGCCACCCATAAACATGGCGGCCGGAATGGTCGCGGCCACGGTGAAGACGCCCCAGGGGCTTTCTGCGAGAGCGTTGACCACGACAAGGGCAAGAACCGCGAGCAGGATGATCATGATGGCCAGAATAGCCACGGTGCCCACAATGCCAGCGGTCTGCCCTATTTCCTCGCGGACCATCTGCGCAAGCGAGCGTCCGTCCCTGCGTGTGGAAGCGGCGAGGATCACCATGTCTTGAACCGCTCCGCCGAGGACGACGCCGAGCAGGATCCAGAGGGTGCCGGGGAGGTAGCCAAATTGGGCGGCTAGAACTGGCCCTACAAGCGGACCGGGGCCGGAGATGGCGGCGAAGTGGTGGCCGAAAACCACCCAGGGGTTGGTTTTGACAAAGTCGCGCCCGTCTTCGAATTGTTCGCAGGGGGTGGAGCGCAGGTCATTTAAGGCAAGGGCCTTTGCTGCGATCCATTTGGAGTAAAAGCGGTAGCCGATGGCGTAGGTACACACTGCGGCTGTGAGCAGGTATACGGAATTGACCGGCTCTGTGCGGTGCGAGGCGATGATGGCGTACGCGCCGGCGCCCAGAAGGGCGATGGCGATCCAGAGGAGAAGTTGCAGGGCCTTTTTCATTCGGAGAGAGAATGACCATGCTAGTGAATGGAGAAAAAAAGGCGATGACTTGCTCACGAAAGTAAAGCGGCGAGCGGGTCTTGAGAAACTGCGCTCTTGAATGTATGTTCACCTCATGAACAAGTCAGTGGTTCCAGTGGAAGTGCGGTCAGTTTTGCCCATGAATGCGGGGCGCGCGATTTTTTTGGGCAATGAGGACAAGGTGTTTGTGATTTACGTCGACGAATCAGTGGGCTTGGCGATCTCGATGTTTTTAAAGGGAGAAACCCGGGAGCGTCCGATGACGCATGATCTCACGGTGCATTTGATGACGGCTTTGGGGGCGAAGGTGGAGCGGGTGGTGATTAATGATGTGAAGAGTGAAACGTATTTTGCGCGTTTGATCATAAGCTGTGAAAACGAATTGTTTCAGCGGAAAATCATCGAACTGGATGGGCGCCCCAGTGACTGCATTGCGTTGGCGATAGCGCAGAAGGCGCCGATCTACGTTTCGAAGTCTGTCTGGGAAGAGGTGGAAGATCGGTCTGACGTTTTGAGGCAAATTGAGGAAAACGAGCGGGGTCGGGAAGGGGCGAGCGGCTAGGCCGGGCCGAGGGTGCTCCGAGGGTGCTCCGAGGGTGCTCCGAGGGTGCTCCGAGGGTGCTCCGAGGGTGCTCCGAGGGTGCTCCGAGGGTGCTCCGAGGGTGCTCCGAGGGTGC
>CANJPY010000093.1 GCA_947476255.1 Chthoniobacteraceae bacterium
ACCGGTGGTGTCGCTTCGCTCAACCGCCGGCTAATGGCTGGGAACCCTCCGGGTTCAGTCAGTTTCGCGCTCCATGGGAAAGTGAGCACATGGGGAAGACAGTCTTGTCTTCCCCGGCTTTGGAGACAGCGCACGGAGGCTCACCCAGTGGGTGAGGCCCAAAAGAGGTTCTATTGACATGCATCAGCTTCTTCCGCAAATATTTACATAAAGTGCGCCGCGCTTTCATTGCCGCATTTAGGATCAAGGGATCCCCAGAAAGATCGGGTACGAGCGAGAATTTGGAATTTGACGCTGTATCCTCGGCACCTTTGGGTGAGCGATATTGACAGGCGAAAACCGAGTCACAGTTTACCTCTCCGCGCAAACGGCCCGCCTCTTTGCCGAGCACAGCCCTTCTCTTTGCCAAAGCTCTTTGCCAAAGCTCTTTGCCAAGGCTGTTTGCCGGGTCCCATACGTCTGAACGCCTAAAGCCAACCGTTAGTCTTCGTTGCTCAGCCGATATTCATGCAGCTTGTTGCGCAAAGTCCGTATGCTGATTTGCAAAGCATCGGCGGCACGCGTCCGATTGTCGCCGCAGGCGGACAAAACGCGGAGGATATGCTCCTTTTCCAGCGCCGCGAGAGAAACTTGGGCATCCCCTAGCAGCGAAGAGGCGGCAGCTGTCGCACTGGGTGCGGATTCTCCGTGGGGTTCACTTACTTTTGAGGCATCTCCCAAAGCGGGCGCGGAAGTGTGCCCGAGAAGCCCGGGGACGGATGAAATCAAAGGCGCTTCGGGCTCACTCATAATCACGGCCCGTTCGATCGCGTTTTGGAGTTCGCGCACATTGCCCGGCCAGCGGTGCCCCTCGAGCGCTGCCGTACACTCTGGTGTTAATTTCAGATCAGGCCTGTGGTATTGCTTGGCAAATTTCTCCAAAAAATAGTTGGCTAACACTCGGATATCCCCCACCCGCTCGCGCAGCGGCGGTACAGACACAGGAAATACATTCAGGCGGTAGTACAAGTCTTCGCGAAAATCGCCCTTTTCCACCGCTTTTTTCAAGTCGCGGTTGGTTGTAGCGAGCACACGGACATCCACTTGGATGGTCTTGACGCCGCCCACCCGCTCAAACTCGCGCTCTTGTAAAACACGCAGTAACTTCGCCTGCAGGCGGGGCGAAATCTCGCTGATCTCGTCCAACAAGAGAGTGCCTCCGTTTGCGAGTTCGAAGCGCCCTTCCCTGCGTTCCATGGCTCCCGTAAAAGCGCCTTTTTCATGTCCGAAAAATTCACTTTCCATGAGGTTTTCTGACAGAGCCGCGCAATTGACACGGATGTAGGGGAGATGTGAACGCGTGCTGGCATGATAAAGGGCCTGGGCGACAAGCTCCTTGCCCGTCCCGTTTTCACCTTGAATGAGTACCGTTGCTTCCGTTGGCGCGACCTTGCGAAGCATCTCGCGCAGACGCCCGATTTCCACACTGTTGCCCACCAGATCTTTCGCCCCAGCGAGTTCCGCCGAGAGATACTCATTCACTTGGAGCATCTGCCGGTAACCTTCGGCTTTTTTCACCAGCACTTCGATCTGGCTGATTGAAAACGGTTTGGTGAGGTAGTCAAAAGCTCCCGCCCTCATGCATTCCACGGCGGATTCGATGGTGCCAAAGCCGCTCATCATGATCGCCAGAGGGGGCGTTTTCCCTTTTGAAACACGTTCCAAAAGAGTCATGCCCTCTCCGTCCGGCAAACGCACGTCGACGAAGACGACGTCAAACTGTTCCCGCTTCATAATCCGCTCCGCCTCCGCAATGGAAGCCGCGCTGCTTACGCCGTAGCGCTTGCCCCGCAAAACTTCTTCAAATGTTTTGCGAATGAAGGGTTCGTCATCAATGACGAGTATTTTTTCGACAGCCATGAGTGTAGCACTTGGGGAGGGACCCCCATTACATGCACCCACTCGGCAAAAAAGTCATGTCTAATTCTGCGTCTCGTAACGTTTCTTTACCTGTTTTGCTGTAGGTTTGGGAATTATTTGCACTTCGCCGGACGAAGAGGACAAAGCATGCTTTAACAATAGCTGCTCATTTTCCTTATCCAACAGCATCGCCTTTAGCAAAACCCTCTGCGCCTTGGTCGCCACGGACTTCAAGGCCGGCGTTTTCACCAACTTGGCGGCACCCGCAGCTTGACGCATCTGCTGGAGGGAGTGATCCAAGGCACTCAAGAGCATGCGCTTCTTGTCCAAAACACCGCTCTCTGCGAGTTCACCGCTGCCGCGCAGGATCCTGTTCTCATCCAAGAGAAGGTTGTAAACCTCCTCACAGAGAGTCGAATGCGACCAGATAAGGTCGACCACCGGCGAGCGTGAATTTTGAGGGTTGGCTGTTGTTTCCATGCGATAATTAGCGCGAAAGAGGCCTCATGACTTCCGTCCCGGCGGTACTGCGCAACTGTTTAACAGTGACACCTTCCCAAGCCAGTTGCTCGACTCTCCACGCTGCCATCTTCACAAGGTTTCCGACGCTTTGCGGCATTTTCTTCCACCGGAATTCCGGCTTCGTGTTTTCGTCAACGATGTATTTGTAACATTCCACGGCGCGCGGCTCCATGCGCAGCCTCTCAAAACACAGGCCCATCTGGTACACCACCGGCCAGCGCCACTCGGGAGCAACCTCGAGTGCTGCAAGAGCTTGATAGATCGTCACTGCATTCACAAAATCCGCGCGCTGGTAATAGTCATTCGCAAACTCATTTCCCGCCTTCTTCTGCCAAAACGCCCACGCCTTCGGATCCGCATCCGCCTTCCCCTTCGCTTCCCTGAGCAATTCGATCACGGTGTCATAGGCATCCTGCGGACGCCCCAAATTCTTGTATGCCGTGGCCAGCATGTACCGGGCTTCGGCAGCGGAGGCGTGTCGGCTGTAATCTTTCAAGAACCGCTCCAGCGCGTTGGCCGCCCCATTCATGTCACTCCTCATGAAGGTACAGTGCGCCGAACGGAACATGGCAACCGCCCGCTCCTCTTTGGACAAGTCCGAGCGCAAAGCCATGTTATAAAACTTCTGAGCCTGCTCAAAGTCACCCTTCATGAAGTAGGTGTTGGCCACCTCGCGCTGGGCTTGCCGCGTCAAACCCTGATAACGGGTAAAATCCGAACTCCCCATTTTCATCCCCAGCTGGATCACCCCGTAGTATCTGGAAATGGCCATCTGATAGGCCCCCGCGTCACGATACAACTGTCCCAATTTCAGCAACCAAGCGGGAACGTCAGCATCCGTGTCTAGAACTGAGCAAAGTTTCTCGTAAATGGCTATGGGTTTTGTCAGGTCGCCTTTCTCTTCGTACACGGTTGCCACTTCCTGAAGCGCTCCCTTTTTCTCAGAGTGAGGCAAGTCTACAGCCACCAAGGACTCCAAAAGACCTTGGGCCACCTCAAACTCGCCCTTTTTGATTGCAGCTCTCGCCTTGTCACAAAACGCCTTGATTTCAGCCGCCTTCGCCTGTTCTGGAGTCAGGGGTACTGCTGGTTCTTTCTTGGTCCTGCTCTTCTTTCTGCTGGATCCCTCGTCGGTCCCGTCATCAGAGGAGGCAAAACGCGACTTCCGTTTCTGCGGGGCAGCTCCCTCCGCCGAAGCGGCACCATCGACTTTCGGCACATCCCCTGTGACAGGCGCGGCGGGAACCGGTTCGGAGGGAGGTGGGGGTGTCGAAGGCGCAACCACCGGCGCCTTGGAGGCGCCGTCGAGTGCAGCGGTTGGTGCAGCGGTTGGTGCAGCGGTTGGAATTTCTAGTTTGGACACGGTGGCCTTAGGCACAGCGTCCGGCGTCTGAGGCGAACTATCGCGCTGACTCTGTTTCTCCTTGGAAACTGGCGGCGTCTCCTTGGAAGCAGCCTTCGAGGGCCGTGCACCTGCATCCGCGCCCCCTTTTTTGTCCACCCCCCGCCCAGACGATTCACTCTTGGGAAGCGGGTCTGGCTTGGACTGCTTACTTTCATATTTACTGACCTCGTCCATCGCCCGAGCCTCCTCCACCGCCGCACGCGCGGCACGGAGAGCCTCCATGGCCTTCTTGGCGGAGTCATTTGCGGACGCGTTGGAATCACGCAATTCGTCTGAGAGCGCCGTTTTGCCAGCAGCGCTATCTTTGGGGGCCGTCTGCTGTTCGGCGGGCGCCGGAGCTGCCAAAGCCCCAAAGGGAAGCGTGAAGCTCAGGCACAACAGGAGCCACTCCCGAGTCGGGCTAGTTCTTCTGGTAAGTCGCACGGCTGGAAGATGGGGTTCCTACCGCAGGAGGCTGTGCGGCGTTAAAAGACGGCAACGGGTCAAATAAAAACCTGTTCTGGCGCTTTTGAACGTCAGGCTCGGCTTGGGGAAGCTGAAAAAACTCCAGCACCTCGTTTGAACCCGTTGAAATATTACCCTGATCCATGAAGGAACTCGCCCCGGGCATACTGCCCGAGGTTGATCCCGCAGGAACCGGAATCATACGTCCATGGATACTACGATAGGTTTCAATCGCCTCCGTTCTCGCCATTGCTTCTGCAGTCTGGCTCAATTCCGGCTTTTTGTTCGCAAAAGGAACGCGCGGGGGCGTCCTCTCGTTACCGCTCGGAGAAGGCGGCCCGAAACGCATGGGAAGCGGCCCCATATTCGATAGATAACCTGCCTGCCTCAACACATAGGGGTAAGCTTGGGCCTGGTTCCGGTCTCCCGAAGGTGTAGCTTGCCGAAGCGCGGGGAGATTTCCTGTGTCACGGGGGCTCGCACTATCCCCGGGGAGAGCAAAAGCCTGAGTCGCGGCCAGAAAACCAAAAGCCAAAAGTGATAGTACTGAAGGAGCACGCATTCTTGTCTCTCACGACAAAGCACGCCGCTTGCCATGTTCCAGAAAAACTGATCTCTCCACGCAATTCGGAACCCACTCGCCCTACACGGACGCATCAGACTGCCCGTAGAAACACGGGCCACGGCTTCTCTTTGCATTTCCACCGCCCACACCTACACTGGGCCGCGTGCAAAACAAAACCGCCTGGCGTCCCACCCTGCCCGAAAAGGAGTTTGACGCCTTTATTTTCGACTGCGACGGAACCTTAGCAGACACCATGCCCATCCACTACCGGGCTTGGTGCCATGCCCTAGGGGAACACGCAGCCCTCTTTCCTGAGCCCATGTTCAATGACCTCGGAGGCGTGCCCACGTGCAGAGTCGTCGAAATACTCAACGAAAAACACAACCTCCAATTGCCGGTGGACGCACTCGTGGCCCAAAAAGAGGCCGTCTTTCAGACTTTGAGCGCCACCGTTGTGCCCATCGATCCCGTGGTGGACATCGCCCGCCGCTTTCACAAAACAAAGCCCATGGCGGTTGCCTCCGGCGGACACCGGCACATCGTGATGCGAACCCTCATGAGCATTGGGATTGTGGAGCTGTTTGACACCATCGTCTGCTCTGAAGATTACTCAAGAGGCAAACCCGCACCGGACCCTTTCCTAGAGGCTGCCCGCCGGTTGGGGGTGGAGCCTTCACGCTGCCTTGTGTTTGAAGATTCCGTCACCGGTCTTGCCGCCGCTCAGGCCGCGGGTATGGATTGTATTCTCGTCCCTTTAGAGCGATAGTGGCTGCTCCACTTTTAACTCAAACTCCAACTCCAAGATCTCCCTCGCTTGTCCCACGGTGTGGCAAACCAAACAATGCAAGACCGGACGAAGGCACAGCCCCACTGGCAGCCCCACTGGCAGCCCCACTGGCAGCCCCACTGGCAGCCACGCCCGCACAGTGCGCCCTGCCTTGCCCCCAAAAGCATGCGCCGCCCTCTAAAAAACGGGGTTTGACACCGCTCTAGCCCCCAAACGCCGCATGCAACGCGCCAGTCTGCTCGCACTCCTCAAAAAAGCCTTTGGCTATTCCTCCTTCCGTCCCCTTCAGGAGGAAATAATCACCGACATCCTCGCCGGACTGGATGTTTTTGCCTTGCTGCCCACTGGAGGAGGCAAATCCCTCTGCTTCCAACTGCCAGCCCTCGCACAGGATGGACTCACCGTGGTTGTTTCCCCCCTGATCGCCCTCATGAAGGACCAAGTGGAGGGACTCCAAGCGAGTGGCGTCGCGGCAACCTTTCTCAATTCGACGCTCTCGGCGGAAGAATCCAAAGCTCGTTTTCGCGGCCTCTACCGGGGCGAACACAAGTTGCTCTACATCGCCCCCGAGCGGCTCATGATGCCGGGGTTTACCGAACGACTCCCAGAACTCAACGTTAAACAAGTTGCCATCGACGAAGCCCATTGTATTAGCGAATGGGGGCACGATTTCAGACCCGAATACCGCCAACTCGCGGAACTACGCCCGCTCCTTCCGGGCGTTCCGTTTATGGCGCTCACGGCCACGGCAACCCAGAGAGTCCGCGAAGATATCGTGCGTCTTTTGGCGCTGCACGAACCGCGCTGTTACACGGCTAGCTTCAACCGCCCGAATCTCACCTACAAAATCCTCCCCAAAGAGAAACCCTCCGAACAAGTGGTGCGCTGGGTGAAGGACCGCCCCGAAGAATGCGGCATTATTTACTGCCACAGCCGCAAAGCGACGGAATCCGTTGCCGAAAAGCTGCGCGCGGGAGGAGTCTCCGCCCTGCCCTACCACGCGGGGCTCGACCCGGAGGTGCGCGACAAAACGCAGGAGAAGTTCCTCAAGGATAAGGTGCGGGTCATCTGCGCCACTGTCGCCTTTGGAATGGGCGTCCACAAACCAAACGTGAGGTTTGTCCTGCACTTTGATTTACCCAAGAGCATCGAAGGTTATTATCAAGAAACAGGGCGGGCGGGGCGAGATGGTCTTCCAAGCGAGTGCGTTCTGCTCTACAGCTCGGCGGACGCCATCAAGCAAAAGACCTTCATCGACGAAAAACCCGACCCTGAAGAGCAACGAATTGCGCGTGAGCAACTTCAAAAGATGATTCATTACGCCGAATCCTCGGAATGCAGGAGGGAAACCCTGCTGGCGTATTTCGGCGAAACCTACGCAGAGATACCCTGCGGAGGCTGCGACAATTGCCTCGAACCCCGCGAACGTTTCGATGGAACCGTGGCAGCTCAGAAGTTTTTGTCCTGCATTTTCCGCCTCAAGCAGGCCTCAAACTTCAGCGTCGGAATGAACCACATCGTAGAGGTGCTCACCGGCGCCTCCTCCGAAAAGGTAAAACGCTGGGGCCATGACCGTCTCACCACGTACGGCATCGGCAAAGAACATTCCCGGAGCGAATGGCTGTCCATCGGACGCGAGTTAATCAGGCTCGGCTTCTGTGAACAAACCGTCGAACGCATGAGCACACTCGAACTCGCCCCCGCGGGCATGGCGTGGCTCAAGTCTCGGCAGGTGTTGACCCTCACAAGGCCCATGCGTTCCGTGGCCCGAACCCCGCGGCCAAAAATCGAAGGCGACATCGTCTGCGACGAAGCCCTCTTCGCCCAACTTCGCACTCTTCGCCGCGAAATGGCGGACGAACGAAACGTCCCTCCCTACATCATTTTTGCAGATGTCACCCTGCGACATCTGGCCGCACGACAACCCACAACCGAAGAGGCCTTCGCCGAAATTCCGGGCGTGGGCGAACGCAAACTCCGCGACTTCTCGGGCCCCTTTATCGAGGTCATTGCAAAGTGGCGGAGCCAACGTTCACGCTGAACTCGGGTTGGATCACGAGGCCCCCTCAACAACGGCGCGGTCGACTCAGGGCACAGTGGCTTCATACGCCCCTTGACCTCGGAACTGGCCCTCGCGGGGCGGCAGTTTTTGGAATCAAAGCGGTGCCGGCTCTGCGGTGCAGCGATAGCGGAGACGGTAGGCCCTCGGGGGCATCTGCGTCTCTTGGCGGAATTCCCTTGTGAAATGACTTTGATCGCAAAAGCCGTGGCGAAGAGCAACTTCGCTCAGGCTCCACTGCGAGAAAATGAGGTCGTGACACGAGAGGCGGACACGGATTCGGCGCAGATACTGCTGCGGAGTGAGCCGAAGTTCCCTCACAAAAAGCCGTTCGAGAGCGCGCACAGAGCGACCGCAAATTTCCGCCAGCGAATGATTTGAGATAGGAGCCGAGTGGTGCTCGCGCACAAATGTCAGGGCGCGGCTGAGCCCCAGGTCGGGGTGTGAGGGGGCGGTGAGCTCCTGAGCGTTGGCAGCACGGGTGATTCCCGCGGTGCCCGTGATCGTGCCGTCGCCAAGCCGCACGGGAATCTTTGTGGTGAGGCACCAGTTGGAAATGTGGTCGAAGCGGCCCACCAGTTCCAGTCGGTTGAGAATGGATTCGCCCTCAATCACCTGTGAATCGTCCAGACGGAACTGATCGGCGAGATGCTTGGGGGAGAGGTCGTAATCGGTCTTGCCGACGACCGCGTCCGGACTGGCGTCCATGGAGTAGTTCAAAAGGAACGCCCGGTTCACCCAGCAATAGACTCCGTTTCGATCCTTGACCCAACATTGGACGCCTTCGACGAAGTTTAGAAGTACAAGCAAAGTGGAGCCCGCCTCGGCGACGAGATCGGAGGAGGCCGCAGCTGGATGAACCGTGCTCATCTGGTGAAAGGAGTGGGATTGGGGTTCTAGGGGTTGAGTTGGCTGGGTATGCGGAGCCAACGGGCCCGTTTTTTAAGTCAGCTTTCCGGATGGTTCCAAGTAAGATTGGGTTGGTTAGGTTAGTTCTCTTTCTTTCGCAAGCTTTGTTGCTTTTTGGGCGCTCATGGGCGACGAACCAAATTGGGCAGCAAGTGTTTCTGTCAGCAATGACTCCGATAACCCGAGCGCCGAAGCCTGGATCTCTGAGGTGAGTGCCGAAGCACTCGCGGCCAAGTGATGCGCCGCACCGAACGTGTTCCCAACTTCCCGTGAAAACCCTGATCCTCAACAATTTCATGTCATCTGTCATTTTTGTCCGGATGAAGGGTGTCGTTTCCATTCCAAAAAACGCCGCCCTCCTTCTATCTCCAACTGGTCATTGGTGTGAGAAATAGGGGGTGAAAAATCCCCCCGCCCTTGTTGCAGCCGCAAGCGTCTTGAGCCTCTGGAGCCTGTGCCTTCCGGTTGCCTCGCAAGCAGCCGATGCGGCCTCCAGCGCAACGGCTCCAGACCTCTTCCGCAAAGAGAACCTCGCGGCTTGGTGCATTGTGCCCTTTGACAGATCCAAACGAAACCCCGAGCAGCGTGCTGAAATGCTCGAGCGCATTCAGCTTAAAAAGTTTGTGTATGACTATCGAGCCGAGCACGTGCCGCAGTGGGAGGAGGAGCTTCAGGCGCTGCAGCGGCACGGTATCGAGTTGAGCGGGTGGATGTTTAACTCCGCCCCGGACAAGGAGGATCGCTCCAAGTTAAACGCCCAATCCGAGGGGTTGTTGGAGATGTTCGGTCGCTATAAGTTCAAGCCGCAACTGTGGGTGATCAAGGCGGATGGTCAAATAGCGATGCCGAGCCGGGAGGAACATGAGCGTCGAGTAAGGGGTGAGGTCGCCTCTCTAAAACCGGCGGCTCTGGCGGCCCAGGCACATGGGCTAAAACTCGGTCTCTACAATCACGGCGGTTGGTGGGGTGAACCCGAGAACCAGATCGAGATCATCGAAGGCCTTAAGAAAGAGGGCATCCAGAACGTCGGCATCGTCTACAATCTGCACCACGGTCACGACCACTTGGGGCGGTTTCCACAAATGCTGCAGAAGATGCTCCCCTACTTGATCTGCCTAAACCTCAACGGTATGGACATCGCCGGGCAAACCAGGGGGCGCAAGATTCTCCCTATCGGAGTCGGAACGGAGGACGTCGGTCTTTTGAAGATCATCCGCGACAGCGGGTACCGCGGGCTGATTGGCATTCTCAATCACACGGGCGAGGACGCCGAGGCGCGCCTTTTGGATAACCTCGACGGACTGGAGTGGGCCAACCGGCAACTGGACGGAGCCGCCCCTGGCCCGCTGCCCGTCTATCGCAGTTGGAAGACGCTGCCTCCAGCGAATCCGCCGGCTAATCCGTAGTTGCGCCTGCGGGCTCCTGATCTACCCTCCGTCTGCTTATTCCTTTAAACTTAACCCCCTTATGGCTCCCCTCTGGAATTCTTCTTTGGTGCTGGTGTGTCTATTGACAACTCTGGGCATGGCAGGCGGCGCCAACGCCCGCGCTTCCTCCGAGGCTGGGAACGGCGATGCGACGGGCGAGAAGCTGCCTCCGAGTTATGTGTTGCAGGCCGCGAAGCCCGAGGCTTTGACCCGGACGAATGGCTGGTCATTGCGGGGCAACGGGGCCAACTGGGAAAGATCCCTCGGGGGAGGCACCTCCAATCGTTACTCGGAATTGAGTCAGATCAACCGCTCCAACGTGGCGCAGTTGCAGGAGGCGTGGACCTACCATTCCGGGGATGGCGCCGGCAACATCCAGTGCAACCCAATCATCGTGGAGGGAACGATGTACATACCTACTCCGGGCAAGTATGTGGTGGCCGTCGACGCGGCAACGGGCAAGGAGCGCTGGCGATTTTCCTCAGCCCCAATGATTGGGGTTGAATCGCAGAGGCATGATCCGGCCCGCCGGGGGTTGCTGTATTGGAAGGGAGATCGGGAAACCTCGCCCCGGCTGCTTGTTGGCGATGCCTCGTGGCTGTTTGCCCTCGATCCGCAGACCGGCAAGCCAGTGGAGAGTTTTGGGGAAGCGGGAAAGGTGCGGGTTCCGATGGGTACCACTGCGGCGGGGGCGATGTTCGAGCATGTGCTGGTGTTGCCTGGCTACCAAGGCGATGTGTACGGGTTTGATGCCCGGGATGGAAAAAGACTGTGGACTTTTTCGACAAGGCCGAAGCCGGGCGAGTATGGTTCGGAAACTTGGAGCACTCTGGAAAGTGGCGCGAATTGCTGGGGGGGCATCGCGATGGACGAATCCCGGGGCATCGCGTTTGTGGCGACGGGATCCCCCAAGCCGAACTACTTTGGGATGAATCATCGCGGGGACAACCTGTTCTCCAACTGCGTCATCGCTTTAGATGCCCTCACAGGGACGCGCAAGTGGCACTTCCAAGAACTGCGTCACGATATCTGGGACTGGGACATTCCCGCGCCGCCCAATCTGGTGACGGTCGAGCGGCATGGTATGAAGGTGGACGCCGTGGCGCAGGTCACAAAGTTGGGGAATACACTGTTGCTGGATCGGGTGACAGGCGAGCCGTTGTACGACTTTCGTTTGGTCCGAGTGGATACGCACGGGTTGCCGGGGGATGAAACGGCGCGGTATCAGCCCGCTCCGGAGTTGCCGGAGCCGTTTGCACGCAGTGCGTACACCGAAGCGGACCTGCCCACCCTGCCCGGGGCGAAAGAAGCGTTGCTCCCTCTTTTCCAGAGAGCCAACTCGGGGCCTTTCCCTTCTTTTGACGAGGCGCGGCCCACCTTGATGTTCAATATCCACGGCGGAGCGGAATGGACGGGTGCGGCGGCGAACCCTCAGGGGTTCCTGTTTGTGAGCTCCAATGAGATCCCATGGAGCATCACTTGTTTCCGAGACGATGACCCCGATCCGCTCAAACCGCCCACCGCCGGAGAGCAGGTGTTTCAGACCCTTTGCGTGGCCTGCCATGGGGCGGACCGGCGCGGAGTTGGACATGCGCCCCCGTTGCGCGGGCTCCGCCACCGGATGGGGGAAGACGAGGTGCGGGCGGTGCTTAAAAATGGTCGCAACGGGATGCCGGCGCTGGCCTTCTTGAGCGAGGACCAGATCAAGCCCTTGGTGAATTTTCTGCTCTGCCGGGACCGTCCGGAGTCGGCTCTAGCCAAGCCCAAGGCGAAAAATTCCTGGACCTTCGGGGGCTTTGTGAAGGTGAGGGATTCGGCGGGTTATCCGGGATGCAGCCCGCCATGGGGGACGCTCCAATGCATCAACCTCAACACGGGACGCAAGGCGTGGAGTGTTCCTCTGGGGGAATATGATGAACTGACTGCCAAAGGGGTGCCCGTGACGGGGCAGGAAAACTTTGGGGGCGCGATGGTGACGGCCTCGGGGTTGGTGTTTGTGAGCGGCACCAGCGACCGAAAGATCCGGGCGTTTGACGCGGAGTCCGGAAAAGAGCTTTGGTCGTTTAAGATGGCCTTGTATGGCACGGCGCCTCCCGCCAGCTATGAAGTGGGGGGAAGGCAATTCGTGGTGCTGCCGGCCACAGGCGGTGGAAAATTGGGGGGGCCGGCGGGGGATGCCTGGACTGCGTTTGCTTTGCCGGTCGATCTTGTGAAGCGCCCATGAAGCCCTAATTCCTCGGCAGGAAAAGAGCGTCTTGGCGAATGGTGGTGGCGGAGGTGCTCCGGTTGCGGATGCTCTGGGCGCATGGAATGAGCTCTTGGAATGGGCGGCTTCTCGGGAAGAGCCCTGGAGGTGCTTCTTGCGAGGAGCCCTCGGCTCCGGAAGGCCTTGGCAGCAAGCTGCCATCCGTCGTTCAGAACAAGAACATCTTGGGAAAGTACTCGGCGCCACCTTTACGCCCTCTGTCCCTCCACGGCACGGGCAGGCCATCGCCTCCCGCGAGTTCTCCAAGTCGAACTTCGGATGCTGGCAAGACGCGGATTTTTGCAAATCCTCCGACGCTCCTGCTGCAACCGCTGTACCAGCGAAACTGCGCCGCTTTGATCACAAAACATGCCGCGGTGAATCTATCCCCCAGGGGCTTCCGCAAAGTAGCTTAGGGCTGTGATTCAAAGCTCATCCCTCCTGCCTTTTACCGGCGCATCCACCTCGCTGGCGTTCCGGTCTACGACGGCAATCTCGCCTAACCGCTTGCCCCGCCCAAACACCTCAATCGATACCCGCGAGAACGTGTGGAGCGTCCACCCGCCAACTCATGTACAGGCACGTTCCGGATTCCAGAAACAGATCGCCCGACCACCATCTCCTTCACCCGTGTCACTCCTATAACCATGAAAGTTGGAATCGACAGCTACTGCTACCACAGGCACTTCGGCGAGGTCTACCCCGGACAGGCTGCGCCGGAAACTCTCCTCTCCTTTGAAAACTTCATGCTCACTCTCGAAGGACTCGAAATTGATGGCATCTCCCTTGAGTCCTGTTTTATTCCGCGATTCGATGCCTCGTATCTAAGCGCTATTAAGGCTCAATTGGATGAGCTCGGGATGGAGCGCGTTTACGCGTGGGGCCATCCCGACGGCCTCGAGGGCGGCAAAAACGAGGCGGCCTACGACGAAATGATCGAGCACATCGCACACGCCAGCGCTATTGGCGCGAGTGTCATGCGTGTGGTGGGCAGCAGCCTTCGCTACCGCTCTGAGCCACACGGTCCGCAGTTGGAAAAGCTCACCCGCATGTTCTCCGACGCCACCGCGCTGGCTCGGAGAGCCGGAGTCAAACTGGCAATCGAAAACCACATCGACTACAACTCCGACGAAATCCTCCAACTCCTCAAGGATGTCAACTCGCCCAACCTCGGGGTGAATTTTGACTCTGGAAATTTTCTGCGTGTTCTGGACGACCCCGTGGAGGCGATGCACAAGCTTGCGCCCCACGTGCTCGCCACCCACATCAAAGACCTTCGCCCAGTCAAGGGGGTCCCGGCGGATGCCTGGCACTTCTTCTCGTGCGTCCCCACAGGAGACGGCCTCATCCAAAACGAAGGCCTGGCGCGGATCCTGAGCCAGCACGGTTACGAGGGTTTCTTGGCGGTGGAAATCGACTTCCTGCACCCAGCCTACGAAGGCAGAGAGGACTGGGTCGTGCGGGAAAGCATCCGTGAGCTCAGAGCCATTGCAGCCAATCTCTAGGTTATGAAGAGCGAACTTTGTATCGGCCTGATCGGCTCCAAGTTTATGGGGCGCGCACACAGCAACGCCTGGAAAAAAGCAGGACTGTTCTTTGAACTTCCCCTGCAGCCCGTGCTTCAGGTGGTCTGCGCTCGAGAGCAGAATTCCCTGCACGAATTTGCAGCGCAATGGGGCTGGCAGCAAATAGAGACGGACTGGAAAAAGGTCGTCAGCAGCCCGCACGTCGATGTCGTCGACATCGCACTGCCCCAGCATTTGCACTACGAGGTTGCGCTTGCAGCGGCAAGAGAGGGGAAACACATCTTTTGTGAAAAGCCTCTGGCCATGAACACCACACAGGCGGAAGAGATGCTGCACGTGTGCGAGCAAAACAAGGTGGTGCACTACCTCAATCACAACTACCGCCGCACACCTGCCATCGCCTTCGCAAGGAGACTGATTGACGACGGCAAACTGGGCCGGATCTTTCACTGGCGATCCGCCTACCAACAAGACTGGATCGTGGACCCTGCATTTCCACTCACCTGGCAACTGCGGGCCGAAACGGCCCAGGCCGGTCCGCAATGGGACCTGAACTCGCATGCCGTAGACCTTGCCCACTACCTTGTCGGCCCCATCACCAAGGTCTCCGGACTGACAGCACAGTTTGTAGCCGAGCGGCCATTAGCAGACGAAGCCAGCTCGGGAAATCTCCATGCGAATGCGCTCGGTGAAGCGATGGGCAAAGTCACTGTTGAGGACGCTGCGCTTATGATGGTGCAGTTCAAAAACGGCGCCGTGGGCTCCTTTGAGGCCACCCGCTTCGCAACGGGGCGAAAAAATGCACTCACCTTCGAGATTTACGGAAGCAAGGGCAGTCTCAAGTTTGATTTGGAGCGCATGAACGAACTTCAGTTTTTTTCCTCCGATGATGGAGAAGGGTGTCAGGGGTTCCGCACCATTCAGACCACCGAGGCCTCCCATCCCTACGCCGCCAGTTGGTGGCCTCCAGGCCATATCATCGGTTACGAACATTCCTTCGTGCACGCTGCGGTCGATTTCATACGCGCCGTCGCCTCCGGAAGCTCTATCGAACCTAACTTCGCGAGCGGCGTGCAAATTCTCAAAGTCCTGGAAGCAGGGCTGGAGTCTGCTCTCACCCAAAAACAAGTCGTCCTATAACCCAACAAAAAATGAACCCTAATCCCAAAGACACATTCAACACCGAAGGCTACCTCATCGCAGACGTTCTTACCGAAAAGGAAGTCGCTGACTTCCGCGTCCTTATGGATGCCCTGATCTGCCCTGAAAAAAGAGCGAGCGACACCAAGAGCCGCTCCGCCTCCTTCCAGCATCTGGGGGACGAAATCGCCGAATTCGGCAAGGAAGCCCGCCAGTATTATTTTCACCTCCTCACCAAGCCGGGCACCCAGCCAATACTCCACGCCTTCCACCATCCTGTGATTTTGAAAACAGTGGAACAACTGCTCGGCCCCGATCTGATTATCAACAACGCCTCCATCTTGGCCGCGAACGTAGGTACGGAGTATTCGCTGGGCTGGCACCGGGACATCATTCAAATCCCTCAGGACGAGATTGAAGACTGGCTGTTTTCACCGGAGCGCTTTCACAACAGCGTGCAGATTAATCTGCCACTGGTGGATGAAAATTCCCTCTGGGTCGTGCCAAGAAGCCACCACAAGCCGAATACTCCGGAGGAGAACGCCGCCTTCCGCGGCTCAAAACACTACGCACCAGTGGGTGCAGAAATGCCGGGAGGGATCCCCGTGCCGCTCAAAGCCGGGCAGGCAGTTTTTTATAACAACAATCTTATCCATAGGGGGTTCACGCAGAAAATGAACAAGCCCAGACGGACCCTTCACATGGGTTACCACAGCGCCGCGTATCCTCCCACGTGGCACTTTTATCTGCTCAATTCCGACTTGGTGACTCCCGAGTACAAGGCGACGCTCAGTCCTCAACTGCGCACGATGATGGACGAATATTTGGATTGTAAAAAGCAGTACCCAGAGATGTCTAAGACATGGCAATGGGATTATAACTTCTCCGATCAGATGGTCGTCAGCTGAAACCCACACATCCCACACATCCCACACATCCCACACATCCCACACATCCCACACATCCCACACATCCCACACATCCCACACATCCCACACATCCCACACATCCCACACATCCCGCACATCCCGCACATCCCACACATCCCACACATCCCACACATCCCACACATCCCACAAAACCCGCGAAACAATCCTGCTAAAATCCGCAACAATCCTCACCCATGAAAGTTCCCTACCTACACACCATCAGCATCCTTGCCGCGGGCGTCCTTGCACTGGCTCCCTCAAGAACCACCGCAGCAGAACCCGCCGCGACGTCCATTGTTCAGAAGCAAAATTTGTTTCAAAAAGATAATCTCGCCGCGTGGTGCATCGTTCCTTTTGACAGGGCCAAACGCGGTCCTGAAGAACGCGCCTCGATGCTGGAAAGAATCGGCGTGAAAAAGTTTGTTTACGATTACCGCGCGGAGCACATTCCCCAGTGGGACGAGGAGATGGAGGCGCTGAAACGGCACGGCATTGAGCTCACCGGTTGGTGGTTTCCGGGCAGTCTGAACTCGGACGCACAGAAGGCTCTGGAGCTTTTCAAAAAGCACGGCGTCAAACCGCAGCTTTGGGTTAGCGGGGGTGGAGGATCCCTTTCAGCAGATTCACCCGAAGAGCAAGAAAAGCGGGTTTCAGCAGACGTCAGGCGCATCCGAGTCATCGCGCAAGCTGCTGCAGAGCAGAACTTAAAAGTGGCGCTCTACAATCACGGGAGCTGGTTCGGCGAGCCCGAAAACCAGATCGCGATCATTGAACGCCTCAAGACAGAGGGCATAAACAACGTGGGGATCGTTTATAACCAGCACCACGGGCATGGACACATTGAGCGATTCCCGGAACTGCTTCAGAAGATGTTGCCCTACTTGATCTACCTGAACTTAAACGGGATGGATATCCAGGGCGACACGAAGGGCCGGAAGATCATGCCTATCGCAGCCGGAACCGAGGATCTCCAGCTTCTGCGCGTCATCCGTGACTCCGGCTATCAAGGTCCCATAGGTATTCTCAACCATACAGGGGAAGACGCAGAGGCCCGCTTGAAGGACAACCTCAACGGTCTCTCCTGGCTAACCGCACAACTCGAAGGCAAAGCCGCGGGGCCAAAGCCGGAGTATCTAAGCTGGAAAGCGCCAGCGCCGGCGGCCCAATAGCAAACTAGTCCGGCATCTCTCGCCCCCCACCCTCCCCCCCGTTAATGCCCCACCGTAGTCCCGCGCTACTTCAAATACATCTCAAGCTTCTTGCGCTGCTCCTCGGTGAGGGGTTGAAACTCAATCTTCACCTCTGGCAATGCGGTCTTGAGTTGCTCCAGATCTGACTCGGAAACGTCCGCCTCATAAATTAAAAGCGACTTCAACTTTGGGAGGTCTTTGAGGGCCGCCAAAGCTTTGTACGAAAACCGGCCCTCTCCAAGCTTGAGGGCTTCCAGTGTCTTGATGCCTGCGAACACCGGAATGGACGCATCACTCAGACTTGGGCCTTGCGCGCCGGCGCGGGGAAGCCGCTGCCCGATTTTCAAAGTGTTTAAATTTGGCAGCTTGGCGATCAGCGCGTTGCCGGCCTCCGTCTGGAAGGTATGCCATGTCGACAGCTCCTGCAGACTTGAGATGGTCGCAATGGCAGCAAATCCATCGTCCCCCATGGACATTCCAGCCACGGTAAGCCGTTCTAATTTTGCCAGCGCTTTCCATGCTTCAAAGCCCTTTCCGGTAAACCCCTCCTTGCGAAAAGAAAGATGAAAAAACGAGGCTTTCCGCAAATTCTTCAGGTCGGCGAGACGCGCCAACCCCGCATCACTAAGCTCAGCGCCCTCGGTGGAAAGGGACTCAAGCGCATGGAGTCCCGTCAGAGAGTCGACAGTCATATCGTTCAACCCCTTCACTTTCCCGTAAAGCGTCAGGCTTTTGAGACGGGCCAGTTCTCCGATCGCCTTGATTTCCCCTGCGCCAATTTTGCTGCAGTCCGTGAAGGTGATCTCGGTGACAAAATTCTCCTTTAAGGTCACTTTCCCGCCAAGCCCCTCCAGAGCCCTGGCGGTTTCAACATCACCCGCCTGCACCGCCGGGGAACTCAACACGACGGAAACGAATCCGCACATTGCAGCCACAAAAAATCGGACGAAGCGGGGGGGGCAAATCATAAGTTTGAGCAAGTTTTTAGCATTGAGGAGGGGCAGCCTGAGGGAGTTTTCAGACAAGATCCAGTGCTAGATTATCGCGTCACAGCGCGCGCTTTCTTTGCGGGTGCAGGTTCCCGCTTAGAACACCCACCCAGCTTGAAAAAGCAGCGCAGGCCAACCGACCTTTTCTTCACGGTTCGCGCCCCGTCCTTTCGGCCCCTTTTGGAGCAATCCCAACGGCATCTCCAGCGGCGTCTTCAGCGCTCCCTGCCTTCTCTCTGCTGTTCAAGCGCTCCCGATCTGCCTCAAGCGCCTTGGCTCGGACTTCCTCCATACGGTCTTTCCAAGAGGTATACCGGTCCCCCGAACGCACGGTGTCCACAACTGCATCCAAGCTGGGGCTTGCTTTGAGAATGGGACGCACCGTATTGCGCCACAGAAACAGGAAACTGGCTGTCAGGATCAAAATTCCCAACAAAACCTGAATCAAGCGCTCCGATGGCGTCCCCTTCATGAGCGTGCGGAAAATTCGCCCCCTTCTCCAAAAACGCGAGGGGGCTATAACCCCTGACGCACCAACTCCTGTTCAAGCAATATTTGAAACTGCCTGACGTCCTCCTGAGACGGTTTAAAGCCAGGATATGGCGGCACCATTCCCAACTGACCGTTAAACTGGTCAAGGTACCACGCGGCCTGCTGACCGTCTGAGAAGGTCACCTTTCCACTCACCATGGCGCCGGGACGTGCGAGGGTGTCGGTCGAAACCGTCACCTGTCCAGTCGCTGCAACGGGCGCATCTGCGGGAGGTTCGTTCACTTGAGACACAGGCTCGTTCTCGGGAACCGCAGGCTTGGCTGGTTCTTCCGGGTCTTTGGGCAACAACTTCAAGTCATCCACAAGCATTCGCGCCTCCATGTAGGTCATGCGGAGGTCAAACTCCGTCCCCATCCGCGACTGAATGTCAGAAAGTTTCATCCCATCGGCAATCCACTGGGCCACCTTAGTTTTCTGCTCGTCGTTCAATTGCATAAGGAAAGTTCCATCTGCGGCCAAGTATCCCGCAACTCGGCGCCATTGTCCAGACTGCCTCAAGGGCTACTTTACCGAGGCTTGCGCCTCCAAATATCCCATGGCCCCCAGCCATTCCCCGACTCTTTGCGGCCAAGCGGCAACAGGATTCTGCCCCTTGCGCATTCCAAAGCCATGTCCACCAGTATGGTAGACGTGCAACTCAGCGGGGAGTCCCAGCTTTTTGTATTCCAAATAAAGGAGCACACTCGCACTGGGACTCGTCGCCCCCTTGTCATCGTGGGCGTGTATCAAACAGACCGGCGGCGCCTTTGGGGTGACCTTTACTGTGGACAACAGGGTGAAAGGGTCAGCCCCAGTCACCAGGTAGGCAGGATACACAGGAATGAGAAAGTCGGGCGTGGCATCGTCCACGTCTGAAGCCGGATCGACGCGATACGTGCGCTCATTCGCATTAAGAGCGGTCATCACCGCCAAATGACCTCCTGCGGAAAAACCCAAAATCCCGATGCGGCGAGGATTGAGCCCCCACTCGGAGGCATGGTGGCGTACCAACCCGATGGCGCGCTGGGCATCCTGTAACGGCTCAAAACCAGCCGCCTTGTTGCGTATAGGAACGCGATACTTGAGAAGAATGCCAGTCACCCCCAGAGAGTTGAGCCATTCGCAGACCTGCGTCCCTTCATGCTCCAACGCAAGAATTCCATAGCCTCCCCCGGGGCAAACAACCACAGAAGTGCCGTTTGCTTTTTCGGGCTTGAACACCGTGATGGTCGGATCCGAAACGTTGGTGACACGCAAAACGTCGGTGGGACCTTTGGGCTCCATCCGTTTTTCAGCCTCAATCACAACGCCCGGTTTCTCAGGAGCGCCCTCGCTCCACAACTTGAGAGTGATGGGCTCGGCAGCCCGCGATGCCATGGAAGCGAACGACAAAAGCGGGAGGAAAAGACGGCAAAGGCGGGTGGGCAAAGGCATCTTAAAGGGGGGGAATATTTTTGATCAATCTGGGGCGAAAAAAGGCCTGCCTTCTCATGGAGAAGACAGGCCGGATTCAATCAAAAAGGGACCCCTTACACAAGCGCTTCGAGCTTCGCCGTCAGTGTGGCTTTCGCAACCGCTCCCACAAGCTGGTCAACGGGTTCCCCATTTTTGAAGAACAACAACGCGGGAATGGAATTAATCCGATAGCGCGCAGCCAGTGCCTGCGCATCGTCGACATTGACCTTGCCCACCTTTGCCTGCCCCACCTTGGCATCCGCTATTTCATCAATAACGGGACCAAGCATCCGACACGGCCCACACCAAGGAGCCCAGAAATCCACGAGCACCGGAACGCTCGAATGAAGGACCTCAGAGTCAAAATTCGCTTCTGTGATTGTGATAACGTTTGAACTTGCCATAAATTATTTGCTGTCAGTTATTTGATCGAGGAATAAGCAAGGAATGTACTGACCGTCGAGAGCAGCGCCACAATGGACGCCGCAATCGCCAACCACTTATCCATCCCGCCTGCCCCAGACGCTTGCACCTGATCCTGCTCCTCGTCCGCTTCATCTAATTCCAGCATCGCAGGCGCTCCCCCGCGAGCAGGAACGCCACCGACTTCAGCGGGTGCGTTTTTCTCAGGAACAGGGGACTTTGCCAAGGGAACAGTCGCTTTTGGCGCTGGGACAGAGGCTGGCCGAGGCCCTGCTGGAGAAGCTCCAGCAGGAGACTGAAGCTTTACCGTGGCCTTTGGCAGATCTTTGACTTCGCCTGCGGGTTCAGACGCGCTTGCCACGGCCGCTGCCTTCATTGGCACGTCGCCTTGGGGTCCAGAAATGGCAACCGTGGCCGCAGGCAGGGAGGGCGCGGACGCTGGCACAGCAGGAACGGAAGCACGAAGAGGAACCGTCTGGACCCCTGATGTGCTCACAGATGCCGATGCCGCGGCGGGAGGCGTTATAGCAGAGGGACGCACTGGGGCAGGCGCTGGAGGAGGCAACGGGCTGGAACCCGCGCTCGGAGAAGAGGGCGGCATTGGGGCTGCCGGTGGACCTCCGGGAGCTAGTGCAGCCCGTGGTGGCGGCGGTGCTCCAGCAGCCACTCCAAGAGTCGGCGGAATAGGAGCGCTCGGACCAGCGATTGGAGCTGGCGGTGGGACTCCTGGAGCTGTAGGCGGGGAGAGCTTAGGAAGCGCAGCGGCAATCGGTGCGGGCGCAGCGGCAATCGGTGCGGGCGCAGCGACAATCGGTGCGGGTGCAGCGGCGATCGGTGCGGGTGCAGCGGCGATCGGTGCGGGTGCAGCGGCGATCGGTGCGGGCGCAGCGGCGATCGGTGCGGGTGCAGCGGCGATCGGTGCGGGCGCAGCG
>CANJPY010000094.1 GCA_947476255.1 Chthoniobacteraceae bacterium
AAAGTGGGGCCAGTTGGAGGATCTCGAAATCTACGGAATCCTTGACGAAGAATGGCGGTAAGTTGCTAGAGAAGCAATGTAGCGGACTCGCGATAAAATCGGTCCTGATAGAAAGCCCAAGGTCGCGAGCCGCTGATTGCAATCGTTAGCCAGCAGCAGAGATTCGTAAAATCGAAGCGCTTCGAGCAAATTCACTCAGTCAGATCGCTCTCTTTCCCCAAAATTCTCGCCTTCCTTCCCCGTCCGGATTAAAATTCAGCCCATGACTGTCGTTCTGCCACTCGACCAGATGACGTTGCCCGAAAAACTCCAACTAATGGAGGACTTATGGGACAATCTTTCAAAATCCTCAGATTCATTCGAATCTCCCGCTTGGCATAAGGAAGTTCTTGATGAATGCAGAGCCAGAGCGGAATCAGGACAAGAAAAATTTACAGACTGGGAAACTGCCAAAGACGAGATCCGACGAAGCGTCTCGTGAAAGTCGTTATTTTAGACTCCGCCAAGGAGCACTTAATCGAGGGTTTTTCATTTTATGAGCCCCAGAATCCGGGATTAGGAAGCTATTTTCTGGATTCTCTATTCGCGGACATAGATTCATTAACGATTTATGCAGGCATTCATCCATTCTCTAATGGATACCAAAGATGCCTTTCACGTCGTTTTCCATTCGCGATTTATTATCTAATTCAAGGCGACGAGGTTAGGGTTTACGCAGTCCTTGATTCCCGAAGAAAGCCATCCTTCATTAAAAGGACACTCAAGCGAATCTAAGCTTCAGTTGGGGCGCACTTCTTCGGCTCCCCACGCCCTGCTGGCTAACCAGTCGCTGCACCCACGCCCTACATGCTTCATTCGGACTGTTCGCTTCGCAGCAGCCCGCCCGCCGGCTCTGAGTTACGTGAAGCCTTCCGCCGAGCGGAAGCAATGGAAGCTCCATCCAAAATTGCTCCCCTACCATGATGACAAACCGGCTCAACAAGTCGTGGCAGGCAGACTCTGGGGCATCACGAAGCCTGCGGTTTTAAGGAAGCTGGAGAGTTGTTTAGGGATCCGACTGGTAGCGGCGGCGTGTGCGGCATCTTTCGAACTGCAAATGCCGGACTGGCCGTGAAAATGTCGCGATAGCCGAATAACGCAGGAGCTGCAGAATTCCGCGGCGGCTCCGAATGACCGCAACGCCTAACCATGCGCTGCAGCGAACGGCTCCGCGTGTCACGGCGCGTGCTTTCTGCGAGCGGAGCGCCAGCTCCATTTGGGCGCCGCTCGTTCGTTTCACCGTTGGGCACGCGCCGCGCCACGCTCCGCCGTCGCTGAGCTTGGGGTCGTTGAACAGAGTTCGCGGACTCGTGAAGATTCGTCTTTCGGCCACTAGAGACGATACGGAACCCTCACGCCTGGCTCATCCGTTGGAAAATCCTTGGTGTTCCTTGTTACTAAAAGGCAATCATTAACCCTGGCCGTCGCCCAGACAATCGCGTCCGGCAATCTAATACGAAATTTCTGACGCAATTTTACCGCTTCCCCCGCTATTTCAACAGATAATTGATGAATGGTAAACGTTGATAAAAAAGCACGACACTCTTTCTCCTCCTCTGGACTATCAGCGCCAGCCATTATTTCCATCCATGAAATAATACTGATTTCACGGCGAGCATACCGGTCAATTTCAACCTTCGCCTTCTCGAGGCCCTGGAGATAATCAATGAGAACATCGCTGTCGATTACGGATCTCATGACGCGCTCCATTCATCCCGAAGATTGTCAACGTACACTCTCGCCGTAATGCCCTTATTGCGCCACAGCCCAAAGCCAATGTTTTTCTCCTCAACCAGTGAATCCTTAAGGAGACGATCAACGGCGCGGCGTATCGCCTCTGCACGGGAAATCTTCTCCACCTCACACAGACGAGCAAGCGCGCCCAGTTGTTCTTGGGGTAAATCAATGATGGTTCGCATATGTGATATCATATGCCGTCATCATGCATCGGTCAATTGAATTCTAAAAACGACTCTGCGCAGCTGTTGCCTCAAAAGTTTTGACAGCTGGAAGGGTTGGCTGGGAGCTGCTGGAGAAGGGCGTTGACTCAAAAAGGATGACACCGGCAACCGAAAGGGATGCCGATGAGTCAAAAGTTAGCCGAAGAACTGCTGCCGCGCCTGCGTCAGCGCTACATGGTGCGTGGTCGTGAGGGGCGTTCGCGTCTCATTGACGAACTTTGCGAACAATGGGGATACAGCCGCAAGCACCCCATCAAACTGCTGGGGGCCAAAACAGGCTGGGGTGGCGATCCTGGCGTTCGCAAAGGACGTCCTCCCAAGTATGACAGCAAGGTGGGGGAGGTGCTGCGGCGGATTTGGAAGGTGGCCGAGCAGCCCTGTGGCAAAAGACTCAAGGCGCTGTTGCCCCAGTGGCTTCCGTATTACGAAGGTGAACATGGGCGGCTTGGGAAAGATCTCCGGAGCCGTGTTCTCTCCATTAGCGCAGCACAGGCCGACCGGCTTCTGGCTGCACGCAAATCCCGTGTCGGGCACCGGCGCCGCTGCGGTACCAAGCCCGGAGGACTTCTGAAAACGCAGATCCCCATGCGCACGGACTTGAGCGCTCGTGCGCCGCGGGCGTCGCTCCGCAACGTTGACAAGGGGGCTTGGCGCAGGGGCGTCACGGAACGGATACCTGGCCCTGAACTCAGGTGGCCCGCCGGTAGAAGTATTTTGCCGCCGCTAACGCTAAAATGATGGCCGCGATGCCCACGAGGGTCATGCCCGGGAGTTCTTTGACGTCCAAAATAATGACCTTTCGCGCGATAGCGATCATGGCAACACTCAGGACCACATCAAAGTGCACCACGGACTCCTTTAAATAGGCCTTGATCGTTTCGAGCAGCTCCACGCCGATCAGCACCAGCAGGAAGAGCGCGAAGATGTCCAGGAGCTCACTGATCCCGAGGAGGAAAACCGGCGGGCTAATGATGTCCTGAAGGATGATCCACGTCAGCTCAAGGGTTGCCAGAGATACCACGATCATCATCAGCCCGAGCAACGTGGATGTGATCGCCCTTTCAAAAGTCTTCAGAAATTCAAGCATGCAGTATCCTTCTCCTTCGCAGTAATTTATCGATCTCGACGACAGGCACAACGGTAAGGGAAAGCAGGCCTACCCGTGCCCACTCCAAAAGCGTGAGTGGCTCGGTCTTGAACATCCACTGCAGGACCGGGGCGTACAGGATCGCGAGCTGCGCCAAGATCGACGCCAGAATGGAGAATACCAGCAACGGGTTGCTAAGGAGGTTTATTCGGAACACCGACTGTGTTTCGGACCGGCTGTTCCACGTCTGAAAAAACTGAAAGAAGACCATTGTGGTTACCGCGATGCTGCGGGCTTGTTCCAAGTCCTCGCCGATTGCGAGCGCGTGGTGGAAGCTGTAGACGACACCAGCCGCGATAAGGGCTCCGACGAGCACCGTGCGTTGTACCAGCATGGCGGACATCACCCCTTCTTTCGGATCCCGCGGCGGCCGCAGGCCGATGCCCGGCTCGCCCTTCTCGAAAGTGAGCGCCAGGACCTGGAGGCCGTTTGTTACAAGATTGATCCAGAGCAGCTGCGAGGGTGTGTAGGGCATGGGAATCCCTAAGGCGATCGTTCCGAAGATCGAAAGGATAGCGGCTACGCCCGTCGGGATTAGGAAAAAGACGACCTTGCGGATGTTGTCGAATACGATCCTGCCCTCTTCGACCGCCGCGAAGATCGTAGCGAAATTGTCGTCGGTGATGATCATATCCGCCGCCTCCTTGGCAACGTCCGTCCCTGTGCCGCCCATGGCGATGCCGATGTGCGCCGCCTTGAGCGCCGGCGCGTCGTTGACCCCGTCGCCGGTCATTGCCACGATCTTGCCGTGCCGGATGAGCTGCCGGGCGATGCGCAGTTTGTGGTGCGGCGCCACACGGGCGAAGATCGAGACGGTCTTGACCCGCTCGAACAGCGCGTCGTCGCTCATCTCCTCGAGCTCTCGACCCGTGAGTGTCGCTCCGAAACTGTCCGCGATGCCGATCATGGTCCCTATGGCCTTCGCCGTGCTGGCATGATCCCCCGTGACCATGACGACGCGGATGCCTGCATTCCGACACGCTTTGACTGCGTCGACGGCCTCGGGTCGCGGCGGATCGATCATGCCTTGGAGGCCCACAAGAGTGAGATTTCCCTCCACCCTTTGGTGGGTCAACTCGGCGAGATCTGCAGACACCTCCTTGTAGGCCATAGCCAGCACCCGCATGCCCTCGCTCGCGAAGCGGTGCGCCGTCTCGAGAATCACCGTGGCGCGGCGTGCGGCGATCGGGTGGCCGGCCAAGCCCAGGTCGACAACCCGCTCCGGTCCGCCTTTGACGAAGATGTACTTCTTTCCAGCGTGAAGGTGCAAGGTCGCCATGTAGCCGCGCTCGGACTCAAAGGGGACGATCGAGACGAGTGGCCATAACCGCTTCTCCTCCTCGAGCCGGAGGCCCGCTTTCATTGCCGAGACAATAAGTGCCCCCTCCGTCGGATCGCCGTCGACGTGGTTCGCGCCGTTTTCCTCGTAGATCTCCGACTCATTGCAGAGCAACCCGATCCGCAGATTCAGAAACAGCTCTTGTTGTGCGGACTCCGCAATCGGAAGCCCAGCTTGAAGGATCTCGCCGACAGGCTCGTAGCCGGTTCCCCTGACCTCGAAGACTTGCTCGCCATCATGGATCGCCCTGACGGTCATCTCGTTTTTCGTGAGAGTGCCGGTCTTGTCGGTGCAAATGACCGTGGTGCTGCCGAGCGTCTCGACGGCGGACAATTTTCGCACGATTGCGTTCCGGCGCGCCATGTTTCTCACCCCCCGGGCCAGTGCGATGCTCAGCACGGCGGGCAGGCTTTCGGGGATGGTGGCGACGGCCGCCGCAACACAGGTCATGAACATGTCCTTCCCCGATTCGCCGACCAGTAATCCCATGGCGAATAGGAGGCACGATCCCGTCAGCACCACGTATCCGATGGTTGTCGAGAAGCGGTGAAACTTCTGCTGAAGCGGTGCCTGGGCCGTTTCAGCGTCGTGCATCTCTCGGGCGATGCTTCCTAGGACGGAGCGGGGGCCCGTGGCGACCACAACGCCGCGCCCCCGTCCGTTGACGACGACAGTGCCGAGAAAGGTCATGTTTCGCTGGTCGCCGGGCGGCAAATCCGGTTCTGCAATCGGCGCAACGCTCTTGTGCACCGGCAGAGACTCGCCGGTGAGCATGGATTCGTCGGTTTTGAGCTCCAGGGCTTTCGTTAGGCGAATATCCGCCGGCACCTTGACCCCCGAGGCGAGCAGTACGATGTCGCCGGGCACAAGATCCGCACTGTCGATTTCGTGTTCCTTGCCGTCGCGTACGACCCGCGCTTTTGGCACGAGCAGTTTCTTCAACGCCCGGACGCTTTTTTCGGCGCGGTATTCCTGAAAGAAGCCGATCGCCGCGTTCAGGATCACGACGGTTAAGATGACGCCCGAGTCGACGTACTCCTTGAGCAGGGTGGTTACTGAGGCGCCGAGAATGAGGATGTAAATTAACGGGCTGGTGAACTGCCCGGCAAGGAGTCGCAGAATGCCGATCCGGTCCTCCTCCCCGAGTCGGTTCGGGCCGTGCTCGTCGAGCCGTCTTGAGATCTCCATCGATGACAGGCCCAGCTCCGACGTGCCGAGGCCTTTGAGAACATCGCTGCTGTCTTGTTGATAAGTGAGTTTCATGCAGCGGTAAAATGTCCGTGAACCTCGAGCCCCTCCCGTCAACCCTCACCTCAGAAGGTCACCACTGAGGGGAGACCAGCTGTTCGCATAAAATTGGCAACCACGGACAGTTCGATGCGGCGAACCAGTTGCACCTAAGTATTCGCGAGATGTGTCAGAACCTAACCGTGGTAAGCCCGCCAGAGTGCAATCGGGTGGAGTGGAAAGAACAAACCCATCTTCACGACCGTCGATCCGTAAACCGGCTTAACGGATGGGACCGCATTCTAAAGTAGCATCGCCTCCCGCCGGGCAGCAGGTCGTAGGCTTTCCAAACGAAGTGGAAGCAACCGGAAGGTCTTTGTTCGTGTTTATTCCCCCCCCGCCGAACCTTGCAATCGCCGTCTGTCATTTCGATTCTATTCGATGGAACGTCCAATGCCGACTCGTCTTTGTGTAGTTGAATCTTTGTCGTGGAGCCATTGTAGGCCTAACCAGGCGCTGCACCCGACGGCGCGTTCTCGGCGCGGGTGAGCTTAAGCGTTTTTTGTTCGCAGACTCGTGAATGGACCGGGGTTTTAGACGGATCCTGCCTTGATTTCGGGGACAATGGCACTAGAGTATCACTTCATGAGAACCGAACTCGTGACGACCCTCAAACGCAAAGCCACCGAGATAATCGCTGATCTCAAACAGGATCACGAACCCGTCCTCATCACCCAGCACGGCAGACCTGCTGCATACTTGATCGATGTAGACTCTTTTGAAGCACTCAACCAACGGATAGCCGTACTTGAAGGCATCGCAAGAGCTGAACAATCGATCGATCAAGGAAGAGTAATCTCCCATGAGGAAGCCAAAAACAGAATGGGACGATGGCTCAACTAATTTGGACAGAACCCGCATTAAGCGATCTGGATGCTATCGCCGACTACATCGCCCTCGACAAATCCGACGCAGCAAGAGCCTTTGTCCAGCGGGTCTTCTCCCAGATTGAGCAGCTCCAAGAACACCCAGAAAGTGGTTCCATCGTAAGAGAGCTTCCCAACTCTCCATACCGCCAAATCGTGGAACCACAGTGCCGTGTTTTTTACAGATTCGATGGAACGAAAGTCTTTGTTCTTCACGTCATGCGAGGAGAAATGCGCCTCAGAAAGCAGCCATTACGACACTCTCCATAGCACCCCACGCGAGGCTAACAATGCGCTGGAGATCGACGACCTACACGTGTCTCAGCTTCGGCGTTAAGCGCTCGCAAACCAAAATGTCCATTTCCGTACAACAGGTCTGACCATATGATTATCGCTGAAGTCACTTCTCAAACCACTAATGCGGGTATTGGTCTAGGCTCTATTCTCGCTGTTACACTCTCTTGGCACCGTAACCGCTCTATTCGATTGGCCATTCTTGCCGGCATTTTTTCATGGATCTATGTTATTTATTTTGCCCTAACCCGACTGCCAAATGAGCGATAAGAAAACATCAGTTTATCCATGCGAGCATTGACAAAGCGTACGCCTTCGCGGACGCTTCTGGCATGACATCTATCCCAGTCACTCAAGCAAGGTCCAGACTCTACGAGCTTCTCGACCTCACCGCTTCCTCGCACGAGACCATCCAAATCACGGGCAAACGCTCAAACGCTGTTCTTATCTCTGAAGACGATTGGCGCAGCATTCAGGAAACTCTCTTTCTGCTCTCGGTCCCAGGTATGCGGGATTCCATATGTGACGGCTTGGCTGAACCCTTGGAGCAATCCTCCATATCTCCAGGCTGGTGACTTGGTCCATCGTCTTCACTAAACAGGCTCAGAAAGACGCTAAAAAGATCGCTGCCTCAAATCTCAAATCTCAGGCGACCCGTCTTCTCGATATTCTGACCTACAACCCCTTCCAGAATCCGCCACCCTACGAAAAGCTCGTCGGCGATCTGTCTGGAGCGTTCTCCCGCAGGATCAATATTCAGCATCGCCTCGTCTATCAGGTTTATGCAGAGGAGCAAACGATCAAGGTCATCCGCATGTGGACCCAATACGAGTAAGATAGATCCACATTTCTCCTGAACTGTAATGCCACTCATTCCGTGCATCCAACCAAGCCTAACAACGTTGCAGCAGGGGACAGACCTTTTACTACATGCGTCACGCCGGTTGCTCGGCGCAGCGCCCAGCCCGCCGCATTCCGGGCGCGGCTCAGTTCTGGCGTTGCTATGGCAATAAATATTTACTTCGTTACACGGGGGTTATTAAAAAGCTTGATATCCTTGAATATTTCTATCCCTAAATCTTCTTGCAAAATAATTATAAATGCAAAGGTCTACTATCATCATTCTTGCCATTTGTTTTTTCATGGCAGTCATCGCCAATATCATGGTTTCTTTTAGAACGCGCAACTGGGCGTTTGGTTCACCCTCACAACACATCGCACATAGATATTTCAAGGTATTGAATGGCTTGACTATGATATGGGTCTTTGCGTTTCTTTTGGGGTGGATGGATTCGTTTTTGTTTTTCGTTGTAGCCGTAGGCGGACAGATTTTGTGGCAAATATGGCTCACGGCATCCAAATTGATAAAATGAGAATAGGCCTTACAAGCTCGTGCAGCTGATCGCTGGCCGCTAACCCTTTTTCCATAGTTTGGCGCTCAGACACTGGGCCAACGAGCCGAACCAGTCGCTACAGCGAATGAACATGAAGCTCCGCCTGCTCACAGCCATACTGGTCGTACTCTCTTTCGGCTGCTCGACGCCGTCAAAAGTGAAAATGAGGGTCGCTCGCTTCCCTGTATCGAATTTATCTATTCAGACTTTCAGCAGGTGCTGCAGGGGACAGACCCTTTATGCACCCTTGGCTCTGTTGTCCCTCTGTGGGTGGTCAAATGATAGGCGCTCTGCCGGGCCAAGGGACTGCAACCGGCGCGCGGGCCCTCGGAGCTTACCACAGAGTGGGCACGAGTTTGCTTTCCATGATGTGTTGATCTTTGGTGACCATCGTTAACTGCAGCTCTCGGGCCGTTGCCACAATGATCCTGTCAAACGGATCTCCGTGTGGGAGAGGGAGGTCCATCGCAAGGGTTGCGATGGTTGGTGTGATTCGAACCGGCGGGTAAAGCAATTGGAGGCGTCGCAGATACTCCGAAGTGGAAATTTGAATTTGGATTTTACCCTTTTTCACCAGCATCGAGATTTCGAGGAGCGTGATCTCCGAAATCAAAGCGTCGCTCGTGGCTGAGGCTAGGAGGGAGAGCTTCGCACGTTGGCCAAGCTTTGGATCCTCTTCAGCCGCCCAGATGGCGGCGTGGGTGTCTAGAAGATACTTCACAGAGACGGACTCCATTCAGGAGACGTGGTTGTTGGAGCGCTAAGGTCCTCCAGAGTTTGAACCAAGCCCCGGAGCGCACCTACCCGCGGCTGGTCTTCTCCGTGGTCCAGAGTGAGGCGCATGTTACCCTCACGGCTGCGGATGATGACGGTTTCTCCGGAGAGCACAGCCCTCCGAACCTTAGGGAATTCCCGCAACAGCTCGGTGACCGTCGTGTCCATACTAGAGTTTGTCTGATATTCTGTCTGATATCAACTGGGGGTTCCTCTTGGCCTCATTTCCGCAGCGCGCCCGTCCGGTATGTTCGAGTGGAAAGCGCGGGGCATTGCTTTTCGCCTCAGTCTACAGATCTCGCTCAATGGTCATCGCAGGGCGCTCTAAACCCAGCGCTGCCGACGTTCCTTTGCGGGGGGGGGAGGCTCACTTTTTCTTGGAGCTCGGCTCGGATTTTTTGCCACCGCCGACGATATCGTCCAGGTCCTGCTTGGAGCGGTTGGGGCGGTCCTTGCCATCCAGAAGATCGTCGATGTTTTGTTTGCTTTGGCTCTGGTGCTCGGCGCTGGGTTGAAAGCGCACCATCCCCCAAAGATCGGGATGCAGCTGGGACTCTATGGCTTCGTCGGCGAGCACCGCTGTCTGGGAGTTGGCCCAGTAGAGCCGCTGCAGGACCTCGGTGCCATCGGGCCCGCTCACAAGGATGCCCCAGTCAAACTTGTAGAGGGCGTCCGGATCCACGCTCAGGCCGAGGGTCTTCAGAGGGATGCTGGCTTCCACGCAGTACGAGTTTTTCTCGCTCAATGCCGCCACTTGGACATCCTTGAGTTTTGTCACGCGGTCAAACTTTGAACTGGCCACGTCAGTGCTGGTTTCCCAGGCCTCCTCGGACTTTGAACCCGGGGCGACGGGTTGATAAAGCACCACCGCGGGCTCGTTCTCTACAAGCGTGATCAAAAGGCGAATGTCGCCCGCGCCGGGTTGGTGACGCTTCGCATCGGCTTTTGGATTGAGCCCGATGTTCAGGTCAACCGCCGCGCCCGTTTTAAACAGGCGGCGCCAGTCGTTGCCGGTGTTCTTGAGCGGTCCCGCGCCGCGGATCTTGAAACACACATAGAGGTTCGCGTCGTCGTAGGACATCGAGAGCGAGGCGTCGCGCCCCTCAAGCGTCGCACTTGTGAAATCCCATTCACCGGGATCACCGTCGAGTTTGACGGCGCGTTTCACGCGGGGACACTCGAGAATTTTCGCCGATTCGTAAAGACTCCGCGCTTGCCGTTTGCGGTCCCACTCCATGGCCGCGTTCACGTCCTCTCTGGTCACCGTAAGCGTCCCCCCCAGACGTTTGAACTGCTCCATCCCTTGGACCTCAACCACGCTGATGTGGTTGTGTCCAGCCACGGCGTAGAATTTGCCGTCCTCCCGGGTCTTGCAGAAGTATCCGCTGAAATGTTCCTGCCCGACCGTGACGCCGGTGAGGTCCAGCCCGCGTTCATGTTCCCGCATGCTCCAGGGATTTTTTTCAGGCCCGAGCAGGTCCTGAAAGAGGCGCCCCGCCAGCAGGCCGTCGGCCGTCCAAAGATGCCAGGTGCCGGTGTTGCCGTTGGTGACAAAGAACTCGCCCAGATCTCCGGCGGACGCCGTCTCATGGCCGATCACGTCAAACTGCGCCACCGCCTGACCGGGAAACCACGGCCGCTTGGCGGCGGTAATCGCCTGCACGCCCCAACCCTCGGCCGGATGCGTCCACGATTTCTTGCCGGCGGCGTCGACTGCGGCCATGCCCTGGGTTTCGCCGAGCACAAGAAAACGGTTGTCGTCCATCCGCACGGCGCGGGAGGCGAGGGCTTTTGGCGTTCTTTCGTAGACGGGCGCTCCGTTGGGCAGAATTTCTTTCACCGCATAGCGGAATTTTGGGGAGTCGATGCCGAGGGTTTCGTCGAAGCGTCCCGGGTGTGAAGCGCGGGGATCTGGCGCGTCGAAAAACTCGACCTCGTCGGGCTGTGCGAGGCCGTCGTCGTTGCGGTCGCTCCAAACGAAATCAAGGTTGCCGAGGGCCTTCTTTCCCACCTTGTTGAGGATGGCTGCGTTGCGCAGCAGCGGAAAGTTCCCCGCGGCGCCGACTGCGGCGACGCATTTGAGCCTGTCCCCATTGTGGAGGTACACGACGCCCACGGGTTGGGAAGTGAACTGCGGGCGCGTCACAAGGTAGAGGCGGTCCTTGAGCCGGATGGGTTGTTCGCCGGGAAGCGTGCTGCCCTGCCAGAGGACGTTTTTCAAGGCCGTGGCCCCTGTCTTCCAGTCCAGCGCAAATTCGAAACCGTTGTAGTAGAGGCGCGACTTGTCGTACGGGTCGAGGCAGCCACCGCCGCCGTAGGCCGTGTTGCCAAGCAGGTCCTTCTTGAAGGAGCCGTCCATGCCCCAGAGACTCACGCGTTTGGGGGAGAAGTCGGCCTCCACCACCCAGAGCTGGTCGCGTCCGTCCACGGCGAGGTCCACGGCCACGCGCGGACTACTGGTGAAACGGGTCGGATCGTACGGACCGACGACTCTTCCTCCCGGCGTGCCGATGGTGCGCAGCGCCTTGCCCGAGCGATCAAACATGCGCACGACGCGCTGGTCCGCCGCGCCGTCGAACACGAGGAGATCGCCGGCTTTGTTGAAGGTGAGCGCCGTCGGTCGCTGGACGTCCAAGGTTAACGGCACAATCTTCCCGCCCGCAGTGTCAACCCGAACCACCTTGGTGTCGGAGATGCCGTGGAGCGTGCCGTCGGGCGCGAACGCCAGGTCGCTGCCTTTGGGGAATGGCAGCTCTTGGAGCAGTTTCTTGGACGCCAGGTCGTACACCTCGATACGCTGGGTCGCCAGAATGTCCACCGCAGTTTCGCCGCCAAGAACCTTGAGCGGGGCCACGCCATAGATCCTGCAACGGGTCGGCTCCAGCGTCTGAGCGCCCCGGTCCCTCCGGACGCCCCCGAGGCCGGCGCGATCCTTTTCCCTCCACATCCACTGTTCGGTCACCCGCAGCCGAAGCGCCCGCGTTGTGACCTCACGGCCGAAATCGACGTAGCCGTCCATGTAGCGGGCGGCGCTGTTGTGGTCCTGATCGGGCTGGTAGTAGTAGCGCAGTTTTTGTTCGTAGGTTGCCAGTTTCTCCCAGCCTTCGCTGGCGCTGAGGTTGGGCGCGCCCGCGCCGGTCCAAGCCTCGATGTCGGTAAAACGGCCGTCGATTTCCTTGATGGCCAGACCGCGGACCGGCTGCGCTGCGTCCCATTCCATCATAAAGATCCCGGGGTTTTCCGGGCTGAGCGGCTCGTCGCGCCGTGCATCCCATTCGCCTTCGGGCGTCACCGTGCCTGAACTCACCTTGACCTTGCACGAGGGATAAAGGTTCTCGAAGCGGCGCCTGAGAATCTTCATGCCCTCGAGCTGGGCGGACCATGAAGCCATGGTTTTCGTATTTTTCTCGCCCAGAAGCGCCTCGTCGAACTCGTCCAGCCCGTGGTCGAAGCTCAGGCGGACGGCGCGGGTGAGCGTTTTTTCCGGGGCGGGAACCACGGTCCAGCCCTTGCCGGCGCCCTTGTAGATCCGCGTCCACTGGCTTTCGTCGTTGGGGTTGGGGGGATAGGCGGCACCCGGTTTGAGAACACTGATCAACAGCCGCAGCCCCTTGGTTTCCGGCAGGGGAAAGGCAAAACTGCCGACCGGCGCCTCGCGTTCCAGCGCGATGACGATGTGCTGTCGCTCGGACTGGTCTTTCGCGGTTTCGAGATAGGTGAGGCCGTTGCATCCGGGCGGCGTGCCGTTGAGCCTCAGGATGCGTAGAAAATCCGCACGGCGGTCGGGGTCGTCGTATTTGTTTGTCTTCGGGGGTTTGCCATATCTGGGCTCGCATTGGTCGAGGTCGACGTCCGAGCCTGAGAACGCGTTTTCGAGCCAGTCCTCGCCTGCGTTCACCGCGATGTAGAGCTTGCCCTCCCGCACAGCGAGGCCGCTGGCTCCGCGCCGACGCATGGCGGTGCCGGACAACTCAAAAGGGGTGTCGAGTTTGTTTTCCGGCGGGGTGAAGCGCCAGACATAGTCGGTCTGCCCCTTCAGCGCATAGTGCCCCAGAGACTGGGGCATCGAGTAAACGGCATTGCCGTCGCTGGCGAGTAAGGCCGGGCCGGTCCATGCGATGATGTTGTGGTGTCCCCAGAGCTTGCGTCCCTCGAGGTCGCACTCGATCACGGCGACGCCGCTTTCGGCCGTTTGAGAACTGAGAAAAACCCTGTCCGGACCGACAGCGCACACGGCGCGCGGGGGCGAGTGGTCGGCCATCCAGCCGCCGGGACCGCTCGGGCCGTTTAGCCACGGGGAGTTGTCGGGGGTGAGCATGGAGACGTTGGGGTAGGGCGTCATCTCATACTTGAGTCGCAGCCCAGGGTTCGTAAGAGCCTTCCAAGTGTAGGTTCCCGGCAGCACAAACGCCCCCGAATCGTCCTTCAAATCCCAGCCCACGCTCTGTTCGCCCGCGCTCATCTCCAGGCGTGCAGGAAAGTTTCGCAACCGGCGGCCATCCGCGCCGTCCACGGCCATGGAGACGGTCCGGTTCTCGGGCAGGGTAAACTTGATCGAGAGCGGCGGCTCCGTTTTGAGCGCCACTGATTGTGGCACCGGGGCGTCCTTGAGGTTGGTGAAAACGTGGAGCCCGTCAATTGCGCCCCAAGGCTCGCTGCCCCCGCGGTGCCCTGCGGTCGCCTCGGCCACGAGTCGCAGGCCGCGCGTCGTCAAAGGAGGAAAGGTGATTCTCAAGCCGCCGGCGTCTGCCTGGGGCTCCTGCTTAATCCGCTCCCAGTCGGAATCTGGAGCCACCGCCGGGTTGATACCTGCCGGGCCCTGATAGGTGTAGAGTTGAAACTTTTTGAAGTTCGACCCCAACAGCAGGCCGGTCACCTCCCGCGGTTCGTCCCAAGACACGACAAACCAGGAGGGAGCGACGTCTGAAACGGGAGCGCGCGGGACGTGGCCGTCCTGATCCAGACCGTGACTTTGCCAGCGGCCGGCTCCGGTGGTGATGCGGGACGCCTTAAACGTCTCCGGCGGACTGAACATGCTGCGTCGCGTGTATTCGGCATCCCCGTTCGCGATGCCCTCGGGCACGATGTTGTGCAAACGGGCGCCCAGGAGACGCAGGGAGGAAAAGCGGTACCACTCCTGTCCGGTTTTCTCCACGGAGCAGAGGAAAGCCCGCGACTCCGCGCCCACCGTGGCCAGCCTCCAGCCGGACTGCCCCGGCGGGAAATCCACATCAATCCATCCGGTGGCGTTGGAAAGATCCGCCGGTACCTTGGCGTCCGGCTTGAGGTATTTCAGGTTGCCATTGCGTTGAAAGAGGACGGACTGGAACTTGACTGGTCGCTTGAGGACGACGAGGTACTGGATGAGTTTGGTCTCGTTTTGCTTGCTGTAGTGGATGGCGGACCACGGGTCTCCCGCGGCCACGCCCAACGTGGCGAGAACCCCATTCTTGACGTCGCCCTCGACTTCCTTCCCGTCCACCCAGGCCTTGCACGCGGAAAAATCGATGTCCGCTGGCCTCATTTCCAGCATCAGATCCGGCCCTTTGCTCTCGCGTGCTGGCGCCGCCATCGCCACTGAAAGCATGCTTAGAAACATCAGGAGGGAGAATGCCAGACGGGAGAAGTTCATAAGACGGGTCCTTTGGTTTATAAAAAAACAGTTCATTGGGTAAGCCTGAAGGTGCGTTAGAGCGTTGCCGCCGTCTGGATGGCGGGTTCGTGTTTTTCACGGATATCCCGCGGCGTCATACAGGCCTGCCGAAACCAATCTTCGGCTTTGGTGAGGGAAGGAGCCCGGCTGGGGAACAATCCGAAAATCAGATTCCGATTCGCCGGAAGGGGTGTGATGAACTGAGGATCGGGCAGGGGGGCCTTCATGCGTGCTTAGGAAATATTGGTCAGTACTGCTCCAAATCGGCCGAATTTAAATACAATTCCCGCAAAGCGTCACTTCAGTGCTAAGGATCGGGCATTGCCAAGCAGTTATCCGCGAAGATGAATTCCCCCGACATTCAAAAGCACCTCGAACAGGTTCAGCGGCTTTTTATCGAGAATCAGCCTGCGTTGAGGTCTTACGCCTTGTCTATCGTGCGGGATTTTGCTCTCGCTCAGGATGTGGTTCAGGAGACCTTTCTGACGGTCACCCGTAAAGCGGGGCAATTTCAACTGTCTACCAGCTTTCTGGCCTGGGGGTGTGCAATCACCCGGTTCGAGGCGCTTGCTGCGCTAAAACGGGCGAACCGGCCTGCCCTGCACTCTGAGACCCTCGAACTTTTAGCGGCCAGCGAAGCGGCCGTGGCGCCCGATTATCGAACCCGTTGGCTCAGTGATTGTATGGCACGTCTGACCCCGGCCATTCAGCGAATGCTGCGACTTCGGTACGAAGACGCGCTCAAACCCGCAGAAATCGCGAAACTTATCGGATGGACTCCGAATGCCATCTGCGTAGCCACTTCACGCGCCCGCCAAGAACTGCGCAAGTGCATCGAGACGACGCAACTCAACGAAGCCAAGTGATGAATTCCGAACGCTTAGAACATCTACTGACACAATACTTCGACGGAGAAATCTCCGGAAGTGAAATGGAGGAGCTGGACGTCTCGTTGCGCACGAGCGCCGGGGCCAGGGAACGCTTCTGGAACGAGGCGCATCTGCACGGAGTCCTGCGCGAGTGGGGACAGGAAAAGGCGGGTGTCGCCAAACTAAATGCGCTCCCGTCTTGCGAAAAGCTGCCGTTCACCCCCGGGGAATGGGGCGCGAGTTGGAAGTGGACTCCGCTTGCGGCGGCTGCGGCGGGTCTTGTGGTGGGGTTGTTCAGCGCGTCGCTGGCATGGGCCGTCGCCGCGCCTGCATCTCGGGCCAGGGTTTCCCAGTTGTCTCAATGGCTGGATGGGAGTTTTGAAAGGCAGTCCGGCCGGCTGGCTTCCGGATTTCCATCGTTGCTCGATGTTTGGAGCGGAGATGAGGCGGACGTGGTGGAGGCAAAGGCCTTGAAAGGAAAACAGGCTCTGCGATTTGTGAAGGCCGAGGGGGACGAGGGAGTGGAAAATGGTCCTGCGAAATCGTGCGACGTGTACCGGTTGGTTGACTTGCGTCCTCTGAAGGCTTCGGTAGTAGGGGTCGATGCGATGCTGGAAGTCTCGGCGCAGTTTCTCGATGGCCGATCCGGAGCAGGCCCGCTTTTGAATTTTTGCTGCCGCATTTATCTCTTTTCCGGTTCTCCTGAATCGACTCGAGGACAATGGCCTTGGATACGCGAGAAGGCACTGGCGTTTGGCCAGGGTGTTTACCAGTCCAGCGGGGGGACTCCCGAAACGTGGCGAGACGTCTTCGCCAAAGTGCTTTTGCCGCCGCAGGCTGATTTTGCCGTGGTGCAACTCGTGACTGGGCAAACCGAAAACGCAAACGGAAAAGCCGCCGAGTTTGGGGAGCAATTCGCCGATGACGTAAAGCTTACCCTCAAAACCCAACCCGTCCTGCCGGTGCGCCTCACGCAGCCTTGATCTCCTCAGCCTCCGTTCCTTCCCCCCATCCATGAACACAATCATCTCCCTCAAACTTCTTGTCCTTTCCAGTTTGCTCACAACCGCAACCCTTCGCGCACAGAGCAGCGCTCAGGGCACCGTCTTGATCAAGGAAGACTTCAGCGGCGGCGAAAAGCGCGCGGCGCCTCAGCTTTGGGGCGGCGGGCTCACCTGGAACATCCCCGACACCTGGGAAATCCGCGATGGAGCCGTGGCATGCATTTACGATGGCAAAGCGCATCCCGGCAAAGCCCACGGAAAATCCATCGATCCGAAGTTCAGGGCGCACAACGTCCGCGTGAGTTACCGGATCAAGTTTGAGGGTGAGGGAGCCATGATGGATATGATCATCAACGCGCCCCTCAAGCCCGGACAACCGGGGAGTGTGCTCTGGCACATTGGCGATGTGGTGACGAAGGTCACCAAGCCTGGCGCACGCGATGATGTTAGCATTGGGGAGCGGGATTTTACGAGGGACGTTCAGCATCCGGGGCTGGTCGGAAAAAACTCGATCCGGCGATCCTGGAGAAACCAGAGGGCACATTTGGCAGTGCGTACGGAATCCCCGGGGCCTCGACTTATGCAAAGCTGGGCCTTGTGACGGGCAAATGGTACCAGTTTGTGGTGGAGAATATCGGTACCAAGTGGACGCTCTGGGTGGACGGGAAGGAAGCCATTTCACTCGACCTCAAACGGTCCGATTGCGACAAGGAATCCGTCAACTTCATCGGCTTCGGACCCTTTTTGCTCGATGACATCATCGTAGAGGAACTGCCTCGCTAAGTCGCCGATAGACGCATCAGAAGCCCAATAACCAGAGCATGTTGCCGTCTATTTTCCTGTTATGAAGACTGTCCTCTTTTTTCCAAAAATACGATTCGGCGCCGCCGTGCTGGCGCTGCTTTGGTCCGCAAATCTCAACGCGGCAACAGCGCTGCCGGAAGCTCGTATCGACGAGCGTCACCGTACCTTTCTGCAGAACAATTGCACTGAATGCCACGGTGATAAGAAACAGAAAGGCGAGCTGCGCCTGGATGACATTTCATTCCTGCTCAATACGCCTGAGGCTGCGGACGTTTGGCAGAAAATTTTAACCCAGCTCAACTCGGGTGAAATGCCGCCGGACGACGCAAAACAACCGGAGGCCGTGGCGAAAGCGGAGTTTTTGGAAACACTTTCGATGACGTTGGTTACGGCACGCAAGGTCCTTGGGGATCAGTTTGGAAAAATCGAAATGCGGCGGTTGAACCGGCGCGAATATAAAAACACGATCCGTGCGCTTCTCGGAGTAGAGATGGACGTTGCCAATGAATTACCTGCGGACGGGGACGCCAGAACCTTCGATACCGTGGGCTCCTCGTTATTCATGTCCTCCGAGCAGTTTGAGCAGTATCTTGTTGTTGGCCGAAAAGCGCTCGACGAAGCGTTTGCACGGATGAACCCCGTGTTTCCCCCCGGTCCAAAGCTCCTGAAAAAACATTTGGAGCCTGAAACCTCGGTCAACGCGTCGATGGAGAAGAACTTCCGGATCCTGGAGGAAAGATACGGGAGGTACAAACAATGGACCGATACGATTGATGCTGCTGCTCAATTGCCGGAAAATCAGGCGATTGTTGCGGAGCTTCGGAGAAAGGTTCCCAACCCCACTGATACGCGTTTCTACACACTAGGCTGGAAGGAGATTAAGGGATCGAGGCCGCCGATGGAGTTTGGCTTCAAAGATGAAGGTGCCGCCGATTTTGACGGCCGGATTCGCTATCAGCGAAACGCGCTCGATATGAAGGCTTATCTGGAACTGCCCAATGTCGAAGAGGGCGCGTTTTTGGGCATTACGGCCATCAACCCTGCCCTTGGAGATACCGTTCCCGCAAAGTGGCCTGCAGGGGATTACCTCATGCGGTTCCGACTTGCGGCCTCAGACGCTGCCCCGCCTGAGCGGCGATTTGTGCAGGTTGGGGTCAAGGATACGACGCGCCCTGATAGTTTTGAGATTTTCAGCAGTCATCAGGTGACGGGAACCATGGCAGAGCCGCAAATTTTGGAGGTTCGAGTCAGCGTTCCAAAAACAGGAAACAGGACCTTTTCCATCCGTGAAAAGCGGCGCGTCATGCGTGGCACAGAGCAGGAGCTGTATAACGAATCCTTTTATAAAACACGTCTCGGCCCGAAGCCTGTAATCTGGGTGGACTGGGTGGAGTTCGAAGGGCCGCTGCCTGTTGCATCCACTGCGTTACACTTCGGGGCCTCGGGAGCGCCGGAGCTTCAACGGGCCCGGCAGACCCTCGAAGCGTTTGCGACCGCTGCCTTCCGCGAGCGCGAGCCGGAGCCCGAATATCTCGACGGGCTTGTGCACCTTTACGAACGCTCCCTTGCTGAGGGGGCGGCTTTTGAAGATGCGCTCAAGGAAGCCATGAGTGTGGTTCTGGCTTCCCCCAACTTTATTTATTTGAGTGAACCGGCTTCTGACGCGAGCCGCCGCTGGCTCACGCTGCGAGAGCTCGCCGTGCGTCTCTCCTATTTTCTGTGGAGTGCCCCCCCGGACGAAACGCTCCTGAGTTTGGTGCGCTCCAAGGAACTGACAAAACCGGAAGTGATCACCGCCCAAGTGGAACGGATGCTGCAAGACGACCGGAGCTTTGAGTTTACGAAGGAATTTACCCGGCAATGGCTGGCAATGGAACGCCTCGATTTCTTCCAGTTTAACTCCAAGCTTTTTCCCACTTTTGACGATAGCACCAAAATGGCGGCAAAATACGAGGTGTACCGGACTGTCGAGCTGCTGCTCCGCGAAAACCTCTCGATTTCACACCTTCTAAAGAGCCCCTTTGTGGTGGTGAACGGATTGATGGCGAATCATTACGGGATTCCGAATGTCACAGGGGATCATTTCCGGAAGGTTCCGGTTCCTCCCGACAGTCCGCGTGGTGGTCTGCTGGGAATGGCTGGCATTCTTGCCATGGGCGGCAATGGAGAACACACCAGCCCCGTGGAGAGGGGGGGGTGGATCTTAAAAAAGGTTCTCAATGAACCGCCGCCTCCTGCTCCGGCGAATGTGGCTCAGCTTTCCCGATTAGAGTCCAGGCTTCTCACAAACCGGGAGCGCCTCCTGGCGCATCAGGAACAACCGCAGTGCGCTCAGTGTCATCGCAAGATTGATCCAATCGGGTTTGGCCTCGAAAATTTCGATGCCGTGGGGAGAGCCGGCGCGGGGAAACGGAGCCAGTGAGATCGTAAGCTTGAGGGGAGAGTTCTGGGAGGGAATAACCAACCAGAGACATGAAAAACAAAAGACGAATACACAGTGCCGAGTTCAAGGCGCGAGTGGCATTGGAAGCGATCAAGGGC
>CANJPY010000095.1 GCA_947476255.1 Chthoniobacteraceae bacterium
CCCGGGATGTTCGCAATCGGGGATTGTCCCCTCCGCATTCCACCATCCAAGCTGGGCCATTCCCGTCGCCCGGGTGGTGGAATTGGCAGACACGACGGTCTTAGAAGCCGTTGCCGTAAGGCTTGCAGGTTCGAGTCCTGTCCTGGGCATTCTGTTGTAATATAACAGGTTAATGTTTTCGGTGGCCAGAGTCTCAGCGCAAAGTCTCAGCAAGTCCAAGGATTTCCGCCGAGATCCACCGACGTTTTCCGGCTTCCAAAGGGGACCACCGGGGCACCCACCACCACCCAAGGCCGGGTGGTTGTTTAAGTGCCCAGCGTCTGGATTTGCTACACATTTTCAAATTACTCGCCGTCCTCTTTGTCGCCCGCAAAGCTTACGACATGGTCGCCCCAGCCCCAAAACCCGGCAAGCGCCTCATGGAACTTTTAGATGCGCCGGGAGCCCCATTGAGCGTTCTCACCGAGATACGAGCAGAGGTTTTTGAGGAAATAGGCCGTGCCCAAACCCAAGATCAATTTGGGGCAATTCATTCAGTATTTAGAACTGTAACTGACATCGCTATTGCGGCGGCCTCCGGCGACCTAAAGACGCGACTGATCGAGGCGCAGGAGCTAGACTACAAGTCATGTCTCGTGGAGGAGTGCTGCGTTAACGGGAACGTCTCTATTGACGACTTAGTAGTGGCTACCTCACGGGAAATTGCTGCGGGACGTATGAAGCCTGACCATTCGCTTAGAAAGCTCGCGGAGATGGGAATGGCAGCTCCGCATCTTAGCCGTGAACAGCTTTTGGCAGGCGCGGGTGAAAAGTCGCCCCAAGGCGCCCCAAGCCGTCCTTGGTGGAAGTTCTGGGCAACCTAGAAGTGGTCTGGTTGTTCAAGCCCTCAGTGGTAGTCGTGGCTCGCCTGTTCCGGGAGCCCCAGCACGGGCATGGGTTCTAGTTGCTCGGCCATGACATGAACAACGCCACCCTCGTTCTGCAGTCGCCCAGTGATCACCATCGCAGGCTCTAGGTTGATCACCAAGCGGGACGCCTCGAATAACTGGGGGCGGACGATCGCGTTGATGTGGCCCGTCTCATCCTCAAGGGTTATGAAGCAGAAGCCCTTCGCAGTCCCGGGCCTTTGCCGTGTGATAACGCTTCCCGCCACTACGACTCGCTCGCCGTTGCGTAGTCGCTTTAGCTCTTCCGCCGTCCGCATCCCGGGCATCTGGGGACGCAGTAGTGCCATTGGGTGTGCTCCGACTGTGAGCCCCACGGTCTCGTAATCAGCCTGCAGTCGCTCGAGGTGGGTCATTCGCTCCAACGGGGAAAGCGCCGGTTCTTCAGGATCGGCAACAGCCATGCGGAACAATTCGTCCCCGGCGTCCATGGTCTCCACCTGCCAGAGGGCGGCCCGGCGGTGCTCGGCAAGTCCGTTCAACGCGCCGGCACGGGCAAGGAGTCTGCGCTCTGGTGGCGCGAGTTCCGTGCGCTGAATCAGATCCTGCACCGACAAGAACACCTGTTGTTTGCGGACTGTGAGTAGACGACCCACCGAAGCACGAGGAAGCCCCTTTACCGAAGCAAACCCGAGCCGAAGCGTTGTGTCGTTTAGCACCTGGCACTTCTCGTCGGACTCCTGAACGCTTACGGGCAACACCCGAATGCCGTGCCGCCGTGCGTCCTGCACCAGCGTTGCGGTCGAGTAGAACCCCATCGGCTGGTTATTGAGCAACCCGGCGTAGAATTCAGCCGGCCGGTGCACACGCAGCCAGGCGCTCGCATAGGCGATCAGGGCGAAGCTAATTGCATGACTTTCCGGGAAGCCGTAGAGGGCGAACGAACCGAGCGACTTCCGAATCGACTCAGCGGCCACATCACTGACGCCGTTCTTCTTCAGGCCCGCGGTAAGCCGTGCTTCCATTCTCTCGAGTCTTTCGCGGGAGCGGGTGAAGCCGATTGCCCGCCTGAGTTCGTCTGCTTCCGCCGCGGTGAAGCTCCCGAGCTCCATTGCGATCCTTAGGATCTGCTCTTGGAAGAGAACAATGCCGAGTGTGCGTTCCAAAATCGGACGCAGCCGCTCATCAAGGTACGTGACATGCTCCTTGCCTTGCCGGCGATTGAGATAGGGGTTCGTCGCCTCGCCTTGGATAGGACCCGGTCTGATGATCGCGATTTCGATAGCGAGGTCGTAGAAGTTCTGCGGCTTCATCCTTGGCAACGTTGCCATCTGCGCCCGGCTCTCCACTTGGAACATGCCAATGGTGTCGGCAGCCTGAATCGCCTTGAACGTCTCGGGGTCGTCTTTGGGTAGGCCGGCAAGATCCACCGGCTGCCCACGCTGGGCGCAGATCTCAATGGTGTCCTGCAAGACGGCCATCATGCCGAGCCCCAACAGATCCACCTTCACGATTCCCATCTCCTCGCAGTCGGTCTTGTCCCACTGAATCACGCTACGTCCAGGCATCTGCGCGTTCTCAAGCGGGACGTAGTGCGAGAGGTTACCGCGGCTGATCACCATCCCGCCGCTGTGCTGCCCGAGATGCCTGGGCAGGCCGCGAACCTGCAGGCACGTCTGGAGGAGCTTCTCGTACCGTGGATTGTCGCCACCTACGCCGGCCGCCTGCAGCTGTTCCTTTAGCTTCATCGTCTCGGGAAGATCGCCTTGATGGAAAAGGGCGCTGAAGCGATCGAGCACATCGTCTGCAAAGCCGAACACCTTCCCAACCTCTCGCATCGTGATCCGGCTTTGGTAGGTGATTACGTTCGCGGTCATCGCCGCACCTTGCCGTCCGTAGCGCCGGTACACTTCCTGAATCACCTGCTCGCGCCGGTCGCCGCTGGGAAGGTCGAGATCAATGTCCGGCCAGTCGGTTCGGCCCTCGCTCAGGAATCGCTCAAAGAGCAGCTTCGCCCCGATCGGATCGACCGCCGTGATGCCCAGCGAATAGCAGACTGCGCTGTTTGCCGCGCTACCGCGGCCCTGCACTAGGATCCCCTGCTCACGGGCGAAAGCGCAGAGATCCCAGACGGTGAGGAAGTAGCCCGCGAACCCCAGCTTAGCGATCAGCTCGAGTTCACGGTCCAGCTGTCGCCGCACCGGCCCGGTTGCCGATCCGTATCGTTGGTGGGCGCCGAAGTAGGTCACCTTCCGCAGAAACCCGTCCTGGGTCTGCCCGTCTGGAGGCGCGAAGTCCGGGAATCGGTAGCCGAGATTTGCCAGTGTGAAGTCGAGCCGATCTGCGACCTGGGCCGTGTTCGCAATCGCCTCGGGGATGTCAGCAAACAGGGCTGCCATTTGTGCGGCCGACTTCAGGTATGCCTCGCGGTTGGCAACGAGGAGCCGACCCGCTGTGTCGAGGGTGACGTGATTCCTGAGGCATGTGAAAACATCATATACGTGGGCGGCATTGGTGGTCGCATACCTGACCCCGTTGGTCGCGAGCAGCGGGACTCCTGAGGCCTGCGCCCAGTCCACGACGAAGGCATTTTCGTGCTCCTCGTCCGGGAGCCGATGGCGTTGGATCTCGGCATAAAGCCGGTCGCCAAAGATCGCCAGAAGCCGGGCCCCCGCTTCCCCCGCCGCACCTGTTCCCTGTTCCCGCCACGCCCGCCGCAACGGCCCTTCTTCGTCGCCAGTGAGCGCTAGGAGGCCCTCGTTTCCCTCCTCAAGCTCTCGCCACGTCACACGACCTTCGCCCTTCGGGGCGCGCAGGTTGGCGGTCGTGAGCAAGGCGCACAGCTGCCGGTAGCCGGCCTGCGATGCCACGAGCAGCGGCAGAACGGTCTCGTCCTCGAGTGTGAGCTCGCAGCCGACCAAGGCCCGCAGACCCGAAGTCTTGGCTGCCGTGTGCAGTCTCACAGCACCGTAAACTCCATTGCGATCGCAGAGGGCTAACGCCGGCAGGCCCATGAGTGCCGCAACACTTGCAAGCGACTCCGGGGACGAACCGCCCCGAAGGAACGAGAAGGCGCTCCGGGCGTGGAGTTCGACGTACATGGTCAGTCCAAGACTCCTTCGACCGCCCAGCCGGCTGCGTTGTGGGTCAGCTGATAGAGGCCTCCATCCACCAGCTCGACCAGCCACGTGTCGAAGGCCCACGGCGCCACCATCCACCAGCCGCCCTGCAGTCGAATCGGACCAACTCGCGCCCGAATGTCTCCCCGCACGGCTCCTTCCACCATCACGGGGCTCGAGCCTTGGCATGTCACGCGCACCCGTAGTGGCGGACGAAAGCGGCGCAGCAGCCCGCCACGCGGTGGGTGTACCGGCCGGGCCTCGGCCGCTGGCACCACGATTGCCGGTCTCTCCATCCTGAAGGCATCCGGGGCATAGGTATCTAGGGGGACAGGGGTGCCAACCCGGTCGTCGCCGACCAGTACTGCCAATCGCGCGATGTTTTCCCAGAACGAGGCCGCATCGGTTCGGCCGGTCTCGAAGAGGCCGCCCTGTGCCTGTGCTGGCCTGGCTGGTTTCGCTACGAGGCGAACCCCGGCAACCCGGGAATCCAGGCGGAGCGAATCCAGATGAGTCTGCAGCACGCGCAGCCATGAGTCCACATCTGCTCCCGGTTCGGGCAATCGGAACTGGCGGAGGTGGTCCGTCTCGTCCTCGAGCAGTAGCGTCAGAGACAGCTCCTCGGCCACCATGCACACGGCCCGAAGCTCCGCAGCAATCCGTTCGGCATATCGCCGCAACTTGAAGACCAGCGGCTCGACCGACTCAACCGGCGGCTCGTATCTCCATGACGCAGCAAACGATTTCGCCGGCTCAGTCAGTGTCAGGACGCCGGGAGATTCGCCATTGGCCCGCTCCCAGAGTGCGGCGCCTTCCGGACCGAGGCGGCCACCTATCTCTGCCTTCGGGAGCGTAGTCAGGGCTCCCAGAGTCCGGATTCCCCAGCCCTCTAGGATCTCTGCCAGGCGCGCCGATGGCTCAGCAAACGATAGCGGCAACGGCTGCAGAAAACCGCCGCGATCGCGCACGATCATTATCGAATCAGTCACCTTGGCGGCATACCGGGCAACGAGAGGCGTCTCCCCTGCGCCTATCTGTACGGGAAGACCGAGCATGCGGAGTTCCAGCACATGGAGGCGCATAGCCGCTTCAGTTCGCTCTGCGTCGGCGCCCTTCAGGTCAACCGTGACGCATCCCGAGGAAGTGCATTCGACCCGTGGCGAGAGGGTGAAGGCAGAGGCGACCAGTAGCTGCATGGTTTCCTGCTCGGCCACGAGATCGCGCCCGCGGAACAGAAGGCCCGGGCACCGGGAGGTCGCGAGTGGGACCGCGAGTCCCGGCCTTACGTGCTGAGCCTCGCGGGTGGCCTCAACGACAACTGCTCTCCGGCCCTCGCCAGTGACCAATGCGACAGGCTTTCCCTGCAAGCCCGGCTCATGTCGTTGGAGCGAGCAGAGCGCAAATCCAGGCACCCACAAAACGGCGTAGTTCATCCTGCCATCTCCTCCTTCACGGCATCCCGGCTCCGCACTGACTCGAGCGTAAGCCTTGCCATGCGTTCCGCGTGCGTGCGGCCAAGGTTGTTCAGTGGTGTCCCTTCGTGGAGAATAAACCGCCACGGCACCGCAGGGATGCAGCCAGTGGCACTCAGAACGAGGATGGCCCCGGGATTCTGCTCCCCAGCGAGCCGGATACGATGCCATGCGCTCGACGGTTGCTGCCGCATTGTACGGACCGGAACGCCTCGCAGATCGAGTACAGTCACCGCGTAGTTCCCATCGCGCACCAATACGTCCGTGCAAGCCATGGCCTCGGAAAGCGATCGCGCCCGGACCCAAACGAGGTGTCGGAGATGGTCGGGGCGGTAGCTGCAGGGGTCGAAACCGTCAGTAGCGTCGATTAGCGCGATTCGCTTTCCGGCCGCACGGGTGGAGGCTAGCAGGGCACCGACCATGAGACCGCCGCCACCCCCGGGCATGGCTGAAACCACCTCCACGATGTGGCCAGCAGGCAGGCCACCGCCCAGGGCCTCATCGAGTCCAGCGACACCCGAGGCAACGGCCGTCCGCCCACGCGCAAGCGGCGAGGGTTCCCAGGCGGCGACGAGCGTCCGCAATTCGGCGATGGAGGCTGATCTCGGCACAGGTTCTCATTTATGCGATCCGACGACGGATCACCCCGACCAACACCCCCTGAGACTCCAGCTGTTCGGGAAAAATGTCCCGATAACGCGAGTTGGCGGCCCGCAGTAGAGTTCGTCCTCGCTCCACCAAGTACCGTTTCAACGTCGAGTCCGTTCCGTCCACGAGGGCGGCAATGATGTCACCCGGCCGGGGATCCCGACGGACGAAGGCTGCGATGTCCCCGGGCAGAATGCTAGCCCCCTCCATCGAGTCGCCAGTGACGCGCAGGAGCCAGAAGTTACCCCGTCGCGGATTGTGTACTCCGAAGAGCGAGGGATCGACCTTCACGGTCTCCACTGGCGTCTGCTCCCGCATCGCCGGCAGACCGGCGGGGATCTCGCCATAAACAGGGAAAGAAAGGTGCAGCTGGGCCTCGCGGTTCTTCAGACCCCACGAGCCGTTCGGGGTCTGGGCGACGTAACCCTCGGCGGCAAGAGCCTGCAGCTGGCGCGCCACACTAGTCTGACTGCTGAGTCGGAAATGCCGCTGAATCTGCCGGATCGACGGAGGCGCACCGTGCTCCTCCTGAAACGCGCCGATAAAATCGAGCGTGGCGGCTTGGGTGTCGGTCATGCAGCGCCCATGTGCACAACTGTGCACATATCGAGCAAGCCAAAAACAGTACGCAAAGTTGCCTTTCACCCCAGTTTTTCACACGATGTTCCCATGCCTGAGGAGATTGCAAAAGCAGCGACAGATTTGCTGGGTCGCCTCGAAAGATTCGACAATGGCTCCATTTGCGAGCCCGTGGACGAACCCGACGGCATTCGGCACGAGATTCTTGCCACCTTCTTCGCCGAGTGGGGGGAGTTGCCCCAGGAGAGCGCGAAGCTCGCGGCCTATCGGTTGAAAAACGTGATGACTGAACTCGGCTGGAATGAAACACCCGACCAGGAGTGGCGCCACGGTCTGCTTGCCACTTTCCTCGACGAAGTCACAGGCCCCGAAAGCTCTCGCGCTGATTGATGTGTCGCGGAGTCAGATTCCCAAGTCCATCTGCGGCTCAGAATCCGGCTTCTTGAGGTTCCGCGGCTCTGGAGGACCGTGACACTCCGGGCCTTGGTTGCTGGATTTGTTGAGGTATCGGCTGACCTCGCGCTCGGCCATACGCTCGGGCGGGTACGGCTGGGTGAGCTCCGCGAAGACAGAGTCCTCTAGTGTGTCAGCACCAATCCACCTAGCCATGCGATCCGCAGGGAGCAGTACGGGCATGCGATCATGAAACTTTCCCACCAATGAGTTTGGCTGAGTCGTGAGGATTGCGAAAGTTTCGGGCAGGCCGTCGCCTGCAGGCTCCCAGATCCCCGCAAAGGCGAACGGCACGGCGTCCTTAAGAGTGAAGAGATGTGGGTACTTCATCGATCCGACTGTTTCCCATTCGTAGAAACCGTTGGCGGGAACGAGGCACCTGCGATGCTTGGTTGCATCGCGCCAAGTAGGAGACTTCTGGGCCTTTTCTGCCTTCGCGTTTGGCCACATTCTTAAGTCTTCAACCTTGCGCTGAAAGGTCGGGATGAAGCCCCAGCGCATACCCCGAATCTCGGCACCGCCGGACCCTGATGCGGCTACGGGGACGGTATTGGTTAGTGTGATGTTGTACCTTGGATCCACCCATGACGGCGGAGGAATGAGTTTTCGCGCCAAGGCCATAGCTATCACGGCTATGGCTTCATTCACGTCGTGGAGTGTGTACCTTACGCACATGCTGCTCGGCTTTTGTGACTAAGTCTTTGAGTTGGCTCAACGCTTGGGGTGCTTGTTCGGCGGCGCAAGCGTCCCGGCCCACTAGTGTTCACCTGCTAAGATGGCACCAGTCGTTATTCATCACCCCCACCGCTTCCTGTTAGAACAGGGGCGGTGGGGGCTTCCACCTATGGTGTAATATGGAAGTGATGAAAACGATCACGTCCCAAAATGGGCTGCGTGCAGATTCGCCGCAGACTCCAACCGCCCCGCAAGGCCTGCCAGCTACCGATGGAGCCGACCAGCCATTCCCGCCGGAACTCCGCGCCTTGGAAGCCGCCATCTTTGAGCTGGACGCCCCGGCTGCAGAGTTAGCCCAAGCCCTGTTGGCCTGCGATATCGAGAACACCGCCGACGATGACCTTAAGGCCCTTCTATCGCCCATTGGGAATGCCCGCCTGGTGGCCCTATTGGAGCATTTCGAACAGCTGGTGAATGCGCCGATTGCGGCGGAAGGAGCGGTTTCCCCATGCCGCTAACCCCATCCGAACAGCGCGAACTGGATCAACTGGAGGCGCGAGACAGGGCTTACCAGATTAGCTCCCGGCTTACGCCATCAGAGCAGGCGGAATTGGCCGAATTGGATGCCAGGGACAAAGCCTCGCGTATTGCCGGTCCTCGTGGGCCCCAGGTAATCGACCACCCAACACTTGGCGAAATCGAATTCCCCGGATCCATGACCGACGGCGAAATCGTTGCGGCCATCAAGCGCCTAGAGGCCGAGGTCGCCCCGGGTACGCGCGCCCCAGCACTGCGGACCCCGGACACCGCAAAGGCAGAGCAGTGGGCCAAGGCATCGCCATGGGAGCGTGCCAAGCTCCTGATGAAAGGCTTCGGACCCGCGGCTGGCGAGCGATACAAGGATGTCCCCGGCATGGTGGCGGATATTGGCATGGAGGGCGGCGGTGCTGCAGGTGGGCAAATGGTGGGAGCAATGGGCGGCCCCTTCGCACCGATCACCATTCCTGCCGGTGGTGCTGTTGGCGGCTTGGTCGGCAACGTCCTGGCCCAGGTGCGGCGGATTAAGGCTGGCGAGCAGGAGCGGTTCCAACCCGGCCAGGCCGGCGGGGCAATGGTAGCCGGAGCGATCCCCGGTGCATCACTGGAGAAGGCTGGTGCAATGGCTGCAGTCCGTGAAGCGGCTAAGCAAGGTGTCGGGGGCCTAGCCGCCAAGACCGTGCAGACGGGAATCGACCAGGGCCGGTTGCCCACCGTTGATGAAGCGGCTTTAGCCGGTCTATTGCCCGCGGGTGGCGGAGTGCTCGCACAGCGCGTGCAAGAGGCATCACCGGCCGTCATTCAGGCGGTTGCTGCCGAACGGGCAAAGAACGCCGTCCGCAACGCGACCCTAGCGGCAGGAAAGGAAGCCGGCTACGTGCTCCCACCGTCGGCCGTGAATCCGTCGATGCTTAACCGCACGCTCGAGACGGTCGCCGGCAAGGCCGCCGTGAAGCAGGCCGCTACGATCCAGAACCAGGGCATTACCGACATGCTGGCAAAGCGGGCGCTGGGCTTGCCTGAAGATTCCGCCCTATCGGAAGCCCTATTGCGCCAGGTCCGCGACGAAGCTGCCGAGCCCTACCGGCAGGTGGCTGCTATGTCCACGCGGGCGGCCAACGACCTCGAGAAGCTGAAACAGGCGCGCTCGGATGCGAACATCTACTGGAAGCACTACGGGGCTTCTGCCGATCCCTCGTCCTTGGCAAAGGCGCAGGCGGCCGGCGCCGATGCTAACGCCCTAGAGGCTTCCATTGAGCAGGCCGCAACGGCTGCCGGCCAACCGGAGCTCGTGGACAGCCTTCGGGCAGGCCGCCAACGCATCGCGAAGACCTACACCGTGGAGCGTGCACTTAACCTTGGCGACGGCAGCGTGTCCGCGCCAGCGATCGGCCGCGCCATGGACAAGGGGGCTCCGCTCACTGACGACTTGGCTACCATCGGCCAATTCCAACAGGCATTCCCGGCGTATACCGGCGAAGGTAACCGCGTGCCGACGCCAGGCGTGTCCAAGATCAAGGGTGTCCTGTCGGCCACTGGCGCAACGGTGGGCGCTCTCCACGGTGGGGCGCCTTTGGCAGTAGCCGGGGCGGCCCTGCCCATGGTGGCGGATGACATCACCCGGGCGGCTGTGCTATCGCGGGTGGGTCAGGCTCTCCTGGCTAAGCGGCAACCGCGTTACGACAGGGGGCCGGATAAAATCGGCGTGCTCGTGCGGCAGATGGCGCAGGCGGCGGCCCGGAAGTGATCAGTTTGCCCATGTAAACCAGCGGCGCCCGGCCTGCGCTTCCTCTTATTAATGATCGCCTGCCCCGCTTGAAAAAGCTCAGATTACCGCGATGCCCGAGCTACCCCATTTGAGCCCCAAGTTCAGGGGGCCTCGTTTTGAGCGCCACGCGATACCTGTTGAATTGCTAAGCGACCTCGTTGCTTACCGGGATTTAGTCCGCGACGTAGCCAAAAGCATTTATCGAAAAAGCACCAATCGGCGCAGGGTTCCCTCGGCATTCGAGCAAATGTTTCGGCTCTCGCTGCGTGATGTAAAAAGCGGAAGCGCTGTTCCTCAGCTCGTGAATGACGCCTGGGAAACGGATGCCTATGCAGAAATTATTCCCTTCAAACCCTTCTTCGACGAGGCGAAGGGATTGGTCGATGAGGCAGTGAGGGGATCCCATAGAGGAGAATTGCCGAAGGAATTCCCCGTCCATCTTCTCGGCTGCTTCGAAAAGATTGGTCGGCATCTGGAACCTGGTGAAGAAATTGACTTCGCCCCAGACACGAACTCGCCGGCGGTCTATGACAACAGTGTGCGCGAACGGTTGGTTTTGATGGCGCGAAATCAGATCGAGGCGGACGTCGACCTTTTCGGCAAAGTCAGCGGAATGAATCACACTCCCAGCGACAGTTTCGACCTACTCTTGCCCGATGGAACAACGGTGTCAGGCCCTTACCAGCCCTCTCACGAGAAGGCGCTCGTTCAGGTATACGTAGACGAAAAATCGCTATGGTTGCGGGTTAAGGGTTCGGGTTTATTTGACAGGCAAAAGCGGCTCATGCGCCTCAGCGAGGCAACGGAGATGGAGGTATTAGACCAGAATGACGTTGGGCTGCTAGAAGCCGTGAGGCGCATTAACGCGATGACAACTCTCGGAGACGGTTGGTGCGGGCTGTCCAGCCGAGGAGTTTCTCAAGAAACGGCCGCATGGGCGGCTCATGTTTTGCGCACCACTGTAGATCTAGGCGAGCTGCCGCCTCCCTACGTGTTCCCAACTCCGACTGGCGAAATCCAGCTAGAATGGAAAATCGAGGCTCTGTCTATTGATGTTCGTCTAAACGGCTCGACCAAGAAGGCAGATTTTTTCGCCTATTCAGAAACGAACCCAAGTTTAGATCTCGAGATTTTGGTCGACCTTCAATCTCCCGAAAAAATTTCGTCGCTCGCCGACACGATAGCAAATACTCGGCGTAATTTTTCATGAGCTACCTTTCAGGCCATCCCTCCCCGGGCGCCGCACTAAGCAATCACGCAGAGCTTTTGTACAGAAACGCTCGGGCGGAATTCGTTCAAGACGGACACCCATCGAAACAGGTCTTTGAACCAGGCCCTCAGGACGATAAATTACTTTCGCTTGAAAGGGCGTCTATCAGCAGTCCACGGGAGACATTCGAGCGTTTTTTGAACAGCGGCGGAAAATCCTCGGGAGTGCTGGCAGTCAGTGTTGCAGAGTGCGACAGCGCCCAAGTCCCAGCGCTTGAAAATGCCCTTCCGGCGAACCTCGCCCATGCCGTCTCGGACTTCCGGCAACATGGGAACAGCCAAACTAAAAAACGTGCCGGGCAACTGCGGGACAACGCGGTTTCCCGAGGCTGGGAGCACAAAGCATTCATCCAGTAACCACGTAGTTTCACCTTAAGTCAGAGGTTTTGCTGTCTCCGTTGTCTGCGGCCCGAAGCAGCCCCCAATGACTTAGCCCTTTCGAGGGCCGCGCACGCTCTCTTTTGTTCCGCAGATCCCTCGGCTACTTGAGCGCGGTGCTGGGCCACGAGGAACGCCCTTTGTTGATCCGTGAGGATCGGGCCGAAAGGTAGCGCGAGCATGGAGTCGAGCTTAGCGATCGCCCCGTCCGGAGACGTTCGGGCCAAATCCCGAATGTCCGATAGCTCATTATGAAGATCTACCGTCACGTCGGCCAGAACACTCACCCAATACGTGAGGTCATATTTCCCCTCATTGTGGCTATCCACGTCAATTTCCCGCAACAGGATTACCAGCTCTTCAAGAAACCCGTCTGGGCGTTTAGCGCCCCCCGATGGCTTCCAGTCGAAAGGCACGTCCATTACCTCCTCCTTAAATCGCTGAAGGTCTGCGTCGGAAGGGGCGGGGGCGCCCGCCTCGCGTAATCGTATTGATTCCTCGGCTGCTTTCTTGGCGTCGAATTTTTTCATTGGGGCTGCAGGGCTACCTAAATGACAAAGTGAATCGATCCCGGGCGCGCAGCATGCAACGCCTACCTCATCTTCCGCGTGTACGGGGAATATTTATTGAATAGCTGCCCCCATCCGGTCTTCTCGAGCGCGGCCCAATCGTAATTTGGGTATTTGGCTGCTGCTTTCCGCGCCGCTCCGACTGACCAAAAATTGTTTTCAACGATCGTGTACCCCGACGGGCCCGGTTTGGTGGCTATCTCCAAGTCATAGCGCGGCACGAACAGGGACACGAGTGCGACGGCGCCGAGCGCCAGAATGATAAGCAGTGCGCAGCCGATTGTGCCCCTGGCGTCGCGGTTAGTCGTCTCGGAGCTCAGGTTCACGGAAGGGTGACTATTTCAGGCGGCGCACGTCGATCATTCCATCGCTTCCCTGATCCAGGTTGACCAAAGACATGTTGTTTAGCACGAGAACATCACCGAATGACAACCAAAGTCCGGTGTTTATGCGGTCGACAAAACCTACCTCCCAAATGGTGCCGTCGATGAGCTTAATCACACTGCCATCACTCGTGACCGACTGAATGCTAGATCGGCGCAGAGTTGCAGTTGGAGGGCCGTCGGGGGCCTTCAGCAACTGCCCGCGAAATTCCCTTTTGCCCTCAATCCAAAGCGACCAACGCGACCCCTCTTTGATTAGAATCGCATCCCTCGTGCCGGATCCAACGTACCCGGACGATATCTCGAAAATAGCGCCATTCCGAAGTTTTACGATGTCCTCGCCATTAACCTCGGCCCTTGTGATCCACGCCGATGCCCCCGGAGGAGCGAGGGGAATAGCAGGCGCCTTGTTCGCTGGTGCCGATGGGGTACTTGCAGGGGATTTCGTAGAATCGACCCCGGCACTGTAAATCCGGTCCAGCAGCCGATTCCATTCGGCGCGTTCTGAAGGCGTCAGCTTTTGAATGCCAAGAGACGCACCGCCGTCATTTGCCTTGGCGAGTTCTGAGATGTGGTCGGCCTGCGCACCGGCCAGGTGCGGGAAAAAGAGCAGGCTAAATGCAATGAGGACCAGACGCATCGATTTCACGAAGCCGCACTAAGGCACTCGTTTTAAGGAAACTACTTGGAGTACTTTTCTACCAGCGCCGTCCGCATCTTGGCATACTCTTCATCAGTGACCGTCTTGGCTTCGTGCATGGCATCGAGCTTGCGCAACTCATCAACAAAGACCGCTGCGCTGCTCTGGGCCACCGGAGTTCCCTGATCCGCGCCGGTGGCGGGCTTCATGGTCACATTGATGGTCACAGGTGTCAGATTCCATTGGGCGCCGCTAATCGCATCAACACCCCAGCCCACCAGTCCGCCCGCGATGATGTTGCCGAAGACCGCACCGCCGATGTTGCGCGTGATCGCGAAACTCTCGGTTTGGTAGCCCGGCTTTTCGATCGTCATCAGGTGATCGCCCTTTCGCTTCACCGCCACGCTCAGCGGCGTTTGACCCACTTTGTTTCCGTCCAGCTTTACGTCGGCCCCCGATGGTGATGTTGCCACCGGAATGGCCTGGGTGGTGCCCTTTACGATGGAGGCACAACCACCAGCAAGAAACACGAGCGGCGCAATTAGGACAGCGAGGACGGGCAGGGGTACAGATTTCATTGGGTTTGCCAGTGGGGTTGCACGCCAGGCAGGGGCGCCTGCGTTCGGCTTTCCTAACCGGCTGCGCAGCAGGAGTGCAATCTGAATACATGCCACAAACTGCAACAACGGAGGGAAACCAACCGCTGCCGAGTTGGTAGCGGCTGGTACAATAGGGTACGCCGCGGCGCACCGACGTTTGCTGCGGCACTCACAAATGCAAAATCCACCACTCCCTGAATACATCACCCGCCCGCAGCTCTGCGAGCGCCTGCAGATTAGCGACAAACACCTAAGGAACCTCGAAGCCCGTGGCACGCTCAAGCCGATCCGGCTGGGCCGCTCGGTCCGGTTCAATATCGGCCAGGTATCGGCCGCCCTCCAACCCAAGGAGGCCGCTTAATGGACTCCTCTACCGAGTCGGAGAAACTGCGGAAACGGGTATCACCCACGGCTAAATGGCGTCCCTGCGTTGTCTGTGGACCGGTTGAACGCCCAACGTTTAGCAAGAAACGGATGCGGGACGGTTCGCTTTACGTGGCAGCCAAATGCCCCCAGTGCGCGTGCTTCTTGGGTTACGTGCCGCAAGCCTCAAAGGCCCGGAAGCTGGAGGCGGTGTCGTGAGCACTGGCGAGGCTGCGCCACCCCAAGAACCGGCCCCAAAGAAAACGCGACGGCGCCGACCTAGACGAAAACAATCCGTCCGCCGGCGGCCTTTGGGGGCTGCAGCGGCGGACGGTATTGGACAACTAACGGCGACTGACGTTTGCCCGGCGAAGGGCCTTTTAGATTCTCCATATTACCACGAGGCACCAACTCCCCGGCCCCGCAGTCCGGGCGCCCTGCCGGTCCTCATTGGTGGCTTAGAGTTGGAACGGGCCACGCCGGAGTGTGTGGGATTGGTCAAAAAGCCGAAACGGCCGTTACCGATCGAAACGCCGGAATCGCTGGCGTTGTGGGAATCGGTTATCCCCGAGCTCCGCCGGCTGGCGGACACCTGCCCAAGGTGTAAATCTACCGGTGTTCCAATCTTGTCGCGACGAGAAGCCCATATCGGGGCTTACTGCCCCACCTGCGGGCGGCACTTCAAGTTTCTGAGTCAAATCCGGCCCAACCACACCGAGGAGCAGCGCGCCGAAGCCTTCCGCCAATGGGCAACCGAGGAAAGGGCCAAGGGCTACAAGCAGGGCTACGCCGCGGCGTCCTTTCGGGGCCGTTACGGGGAATGGCCGCCGCGGGAGTGGCAGACCCCGGGCTGGCTTGCCAGTAGTCCCAAGGCGGGTGCCACGTGAGCGCCCAACCGGCCGCCATAGCCCTCCCGGTACGTGACGGTGCCGCATTGGTGACCCCCTGCGCGGTTCCAGCCCCTAGCCCATACGATGGGGGCCAAGGCCGTCAGGGCCCACCGCGGGCGCCTGGGGGCGACGTGGTTGCCGATGAAGAGTCCAGTTTTAGCCCCGTGACCCCGGGCAGATTCCAACCAGGCGGGACGGAAAGCCTCTTTGCAAACCCGCAGGGCGACATGCTCCATGCGCCAATCGTGGGGCAGATGTCTCCGGTATGGGGAACGGGACGGGCGATAGTTCTGAACCAACAAGCGCCGCCGGCCCAGCTAGGCCGCCAAGGCCTGCGAAAGGGTGTATTGGTGGCCAGCCCGGAGTCCCAAAGGCGTCTAAAAAGCCGAAAGGGCCGTGAGCGAGCGGTTTGCGCAAGAATGCATCTTCATAGGGGAGGGATGGTGGAAGGAGGAGGGGGGGAGGGGATGTGGAGGGAGGCGGGAGGAAGGGTTTTGGGCTCAAAGCAAGCGCCATTGCTCGGCCTAAACGTGGACTGGGAGTCCTGCCTGTCCGAACTGAGGCCAACCGCCAAGGAGCTGCTGGCCCTGGATGTCGTCATTCACCTGATTCTCCATGCCCGGATCTACAACCGGCGGGGCGGCCTCAACGGGTTCAGCTCACTCTCCATGGCATACATCCTCTCGGTAGCAGGCGAGCCAGGGCGGCGGGTCCTGCAATGGTTGTTGGGGCTCAAGTGCGTGGAGTGTGACAACCGATACCGCAAGGGCGACAAGGCGCTGGGATACCTGCTAACGAGGCGTGCGCTGGGGTTGGGTTTCTCAGTGAAGCCGATGCCGCCGGTGATCGTGGAGCGGTTGGGGCTGCATTGGCAGAAGCGGCGACGGGCTACCGTGAAAGCCGGACCGGCCTACGCTGCCCAGTGGAAATGCCTGCAGACCGTCACGCTGGATCCGGCAATCTGGCCCGTACTACTGCAGCCGACCACCGGCCACGACACGGCGAAAACGGTTCACCGCATCCTCATGGCCTTCCACATCGAGCACCGGAACTGGTTCTTCTGCCATGACGAAAAGACCGGCCGATGCTTCTCCAATGTTTCCAACTTCCCGTCGGACTTGCGGCAGTACCTGCGAATTGGCGGACAGCAAACGAGGGAGTGCGACATAGTTAACAGCCAACCGACGCTGCTTTGCTCGCTGGCCTACCGGGCGTGCGGGGAGCATCCCGAGCGCGACGCGACGTTACGTCTAGTCAGAGACGGCAAGTTCTACTCCGCCCTTTGCGGTTGGGCCGGCAAAGGCGATCTTCCGCACAAGAAGCAAAAGCGGATGGTTTTCGCGGGGGTGCTGTTTGCGAAGGATCACAGCCGTTCCGAGCTCTGGCCCGCAGTCCAAGAGAGAGTGCCCGTGATGGCTGGTACGATCACTGCCGCCAAGCTTAGGGGGGCCAACGCCCTGGCCCTTCAACTTCAAAAGCTCGAGGCCGACATCATGCTTGGCCGGGTCTTTCCGCGTCTGACATCGCTGGGAATCCACGGGATATCCCTCCACGACGGATGCCTTGTACCTAGCGAGCACACGACAACCGCCGCCAGTGTGATTGCCGAAGAGTTCGCGGCCGTGACCGGCATCACCCCGACCGTGAGGATTAAGGATTCGGCCGCCGCATAGCCCCCGCACCGCGCAAGTCATCGGCCGCAATGGCCACGAAAAAGCCCGGCCCTAATTGGGTCCGGGCCTTGTTGCTCTACTAGTGGGTCGGGTCAGGCGGCTTCGCTCCAAGCCCCGGCCGCCTTGGCCTGCTGCAGGGAGGCCACCACATCCCAGCCGATGAAGCGAAGGGCGCCGGCCTTCTCGAGCTGGGGGATAGTCAGTTTCTCGATCGGCACCCCAGCCGGCAGGAGGCTTTCAATGGCCAAGTAGGCGTACTCCGCCAGCGTCTCAACCCGGTTCCTCCCGGGCTGTGCGTTCGGCAGGATTAGGCGGGCATAGGTGGCTAACGTGGCCTCCATTTGCCGGCGGTAACGGAGCAGGGTGTAACGGCTGACGGTGGCATTGTCGTTTTTCATCTGTTGGGTTCTCCCAGACACGAAGAAGGCCGCATCAAGTGCGGAGGTAGAAAAGGAGGCACAAGACGCGCCCCCGCTCCGGCCTGATGCGGCCCAATGTGTCTGTTATCTTGTTTTTGGTTCATTCGCTAACCTTTTGTCGCACTTTCTACGGTGCGGCCGGCCTAGTTGGGCCGACGGGATGAAGCTAGCGCCGCGGTTCTCGCTTGCAAGCTAAAAAATCCGGAAGTAGCAACCAGAGAACGATATGCGCAAACAGTATACACGAAGAACCATGGTTTCCTGTAGCATTTCGATCCGCCTTAAAACGACCATAGAAAGCGATAAGTGGGGCGTTCCCGGGCTTAAACGTACCCCAGGCGTGGGGTAAATGGCTGTTGCGACACAGTATCAGTAAATGACGGTTTTTAACGTTAAACAACTGCAACAAAGGGCGTTGCCCAACTCAACACCCATGCGCCTACAGAGATAGTAGGCAAGATTCCGGTTTTCCGCATTCCCACACCCAACGCCGGCCGGGTCCAAGTGCCGCCAACAACACCGCCAAAATGAAGAAGCCCACCACGAAGCTGGAGCACCAGTTTTCTGCCCAGCAGATTTACGAAGCGAGGCCGATGGCCAAGAAGGCCGGGATTACACCGACCGAGCTACTCCACCGCCAAGCCGCAGAGCTCCTGAAGGACTTGCCGTGGGGCCCCGATCTAACGCCAAAGCAGGCTGCCCGGTTGCTCGGCAATTCGGCTTATACGGTTCGCCGCTACGTGACAGAGGGCCGGTTCCCTGGCGCCATGCTCCTGTCTGCTCGAGCCATTAGGATCCCGCGGTCCGACGTGGAGAAGCTGAAGATGTCCCGCCTGCTGCGGGTGGACTAGGCGGGCGGCAGGGCGTTCTTGCAACATCTCGCCACAACCTTTTCCGCTCGCGCAACAAACTGCACAGACCGATCTGGAAAATTCTGTGGTAGAGTTAGCGCATGACCGAGAAGCGCTCAACTGCCACGACTGCCGCCGTCGCACCCCCGCCGCCCCTTCGCTTCATCCCTGAGTGGATCCGCCTGCCGAGTAAGGGCGTTTGCCCCCTTTGTGGCCTGAGCCGGTCATTCATCTATGGCCTGATAACAGCCTCCGACGAGAACGGGCACAGTCCGCCCGTCAGGTCGGTGTCCCTGCGCAGCAAGGGAGCACTCCGCGGCGTCCGCTTGGTGCATTACGAGAGTCTGATGGCCTATATCGGCAAGAGCGAAGCCGCCTAGGATACGTTCGGGATCTTCGCCAATGCCTTCCGCTTCGCGGCAAGGTCGATGTGGGTGTAGTGGCGAGACATGGCGGCCGAGTCGTGTCCGATGATGTCCATCGCGACGGCCTCTGACACCCCGGCGCTCTTCAGGAATGAGGTCGCGGTGTGACGCAGTGAGTGAAAGGAAATCTCACTGATAGCCCGCCGTTGCGATCGCCCGATGCCAGTCGCGTCTTTGGTCCGCTCCTTTGCCATCTTGGCGGCCACTAAGATACCGTGGAATTGCTGGGACAGGCTCGAGTCCCCGGTTTCCTTCGCGGCAATGGCATGGGCATCTGGAAAGAGTGGGGCGTTTGGAACGTCGCTGGCCGGAAGTGACGACAGGTGGGTCAGCAACGGCGCCGCCATCGGAAGCTGCATTCGGCGGCCGGTCTTACCCGTTACCAACTCAATTTCCTGCTCCTCAATGTCCACGCTGTCCCACGTGAGGCGGGCGATATCCTTCAGCCGTTGGCCGGTGTACAGACCGAACAAGACCAAGCCGCGCCATTCTCCGTCCGCGTGTTTCAGGATCTTCTTGAGCTCAGCCAAGGTGAAGGCCCTCCGTTTGGCGCTGTCGCCTTCCCGTCTTTTAATGGCGTCCAGTTTCGCGGCCGGGTTGTCCTGCAGCAGACCGTCTTTGTATGCCGCCCCGAGCGCCACACGCAGGTATTTCAGGGACTTGTTTGCCGTTGCTGGGGTAGTCCGTTTGAGCACCGCGTCCCGGTATTTGGCAACGTCGGCACGGTTAATCTGGGAAATGTCTCTGTCGGCCCTCTCGCCAAGAGACTCGACGAAATCACGCGCTACTTGGCCGTATGCCCGCGCCGTGCCGGGTTTCGTGTCTCCTTTGCGGCGCTCTGCCCATCCTTTCAGGAAGTCACGAGCCGTTGCAGAAGGAAGCGCGCTGCCGTTAATGGCCTCATAGATGTCCGAGATAACCTTTCGCGCCTGGGCTTCACCCAAACGCCCTTCCGAGCCCAATTTCGCGGCCTTCTCCCATGCGTCAGCAACCCCCTGGGCCTTCTTTCGGTTGCTCTGCTTCGTGGACTTCTGGACCCGCTCGCCGTCGTGATCGGTAAAGCCGGCATACCAAAACGGAGAGCGTTTAAAACGGCGAAGGAAGGCCATGGGCCAGTCTCAGCGCCAGTCTCACCAGCGGTCAATGGGTTTTGATGTGTACCGACGTATTTCATAGGGGAAACGCAGTCCCCTTCCCAAGGCTCCCGAGTATTGCAGGTTCGAGTCCTGTCCTGGGCACCATCCGCCTGCGCTTTCGCATTGCGAAAGCTCCGGCGAGATGCCGGAGCCCGCAGGGCGTGGGACGGATGCCTCGCCAAAGCTCCAAAAGAGCGACGGCGGGCATCTTGCTCCAGAATCAC
>CANJPY010000096.1 GCA_947476255.1 Chthoniobacteraceae bacterium
GTTGCGAGCCTTGGAAATCCGGCACGGCGGATATCCGGAGGGCATTCGGGAAGCCGTCGAGGCCATTCAAGACCCCAAACAACTTGAGTCGCTTCATGAAAGCGCATTTCGTTCACACTCTCTCGAATCGTTTGCGGAAAAACTCTGACGCCCCCCACTGCACCTGCGCACGCCTGAATGACTTTTCGTCGCTCGGTGGCTAGGAGGCGCCGGTGGCGGAGGTACCAGTCGCTTCGCCTGCTCCGAATGGCCGCGTTCTCACGCCGCACTGTTGACCATTCTTAGTCTGAAGCGATTTCCAAGTCCGATACGGAGCGATGCAGGAAGTGCAGTTCTTAAAGGTTTTCACCCCCGCCATTCCGCTAGCGAAATTCGAGGCGCGTCACTCCAGTTCCTTGGGCAATTTGACCAATCACCTTTCCCTTCAATGGACCTGCGACAGCGGCGGCATCCTTCGGCCGCACCACAACGGTCATTCCGATCCCCATGTTGAAAACCTGATACATTTCTTCCCGGTCGATTTTTCCACCAGACTCAATCAATTTGAAGATCGGAGGAACTTTCCAGGAACCGGTATCGATCACGGCATCGAGGTCTGAGGGAAGCACTCGGGGAAGATTGTCTATCAAGCCGCCTCCGGTGATGTGGGCGAGTCCCTTGACGAGGCCCGAAGGGAGGGATGCAAGAGCGGGTTGGTAATTTTTGTGCACCCGCAGCAATTCCTCGCCCAATGTTTTGGAGAAGCCCTCAGGCTTCGCAGACAGCGGGAGATTCAACTGATCAAAGAGCACTTTCCTGGCGAGAGAATACCCATTGGTATGCAGGCCCGTAGAGGGTAGGCCAATGATCAGATCGCCCTTTTTAATGAGCGAGCCGTCCAGCAGTTTGGGGCGATCCACCACCCCGACAATGGTGCCGGCGAGATCGTATTCGCCGCGCTGGTACATCCCGGGCATTTGGGCGGTTTCGCCGCCGACCAGAGCACAGCCGCCCTCGCGGCAGGCCTTGGCAAAGCCCTTGAGAATCTGCTCAAAAACGCTGGGCTCAAGTCGTTCTGCTCCAATGTAATCCAGAAAAAAGAGCGGTCTGGCTCCGATCACGGCGATATCATTGATACAATGATTTACCAAACACTGGCCCATCGTATCATGGCGTCCTGTGGCAAACGCCAACTTCAGCTTCGTGCCCACACCATCAACGCTGGAGACGAGGACGGGATCCTTCATGCCCCGAAAGTCAGGACGAAAGAGACCGCCAAACCCCCCAATTTTTCCAAGCACCTCGGGACCGTGCGTTCCCTTGACCATGCCATGAATCCGGCTTTTCACAAGATTCCCAAGATCAACGTCTACACCGGCGGCGGCATAGGCTTTTTTCTTGGGGGCGGCGATGGATTTTGAAGCGGGTTTCCGAGGCATGAGAAATCAGAGTTTGCGGGGGAAAAGAGAGGGACTGGCAGCAGTGGCTCCAAGGAGGTTGGGGCGGTTGCCCCGGCGCTCCATAATATGCTTGTCTAATTGAGGGTCGACAGGGACTGGATATTTTCCATTAAAGCAGGCTAGGCAAAATTCGTTTTCCCGTCTTCCTGTAGCGCGAACCATGGACTGCACGTCCAGATATCCGATCGAATCAGCCCCCAAATAGTCCCGGATCTGATCCAGCGAGCACTGGTTGGCGAGCAACTTTTCGGGATCCGGAAAATCAATGCCGTAATGACAGGAATGCCTGTGAGGAGGGCATGAGATACGCATGTGCACCTCCGCAGCCCCAGCTTCCCGGAGATTGACCACGCGGGCCCGGGCGGTGGTACCGCGAACAATGGAATCATCCACCACGACCACCCGCTTACCGGCCACAGCCTCCTTAATGAGGTTGAGCTTCACCCGCACATTAAAATCACGGATCAACTGACTGGGCTGCAGGAAGGTTCTCCCGATATAGTGATTGCGCACAAACGCGTGGGAGTAGGGAATTCCGAGTTCTTCAGCGAACCCCAGCGCCGCGTAGTTGCCGGAATCCGGAACGGGAACAACGACGTCGGCCTCGGCCGGATGCAAACGCGCCAACTCACGCCCCATTTCGGTGCGCACCCGCGCGACATTTGTGTCGTAAAAATTGGAGTCTGGGCGGGCGAAATAGACGTATTCAAAAATGCAAAACGCCGAGCGCTGCGCCTGAAAGGGCCACTCGGAGCGGATGCCATTTTCGTCAATAATCACCACCTCGCCGGGTTCCACCTCCCGCACAAATTCAGCGTGGATGAGGTCAAAAGCGCAGGTTTCACTCGAGAGCACCCAAGCGCCATCGAGTTTGCCCAGAGCGAGCGGCCTGAAGCCATTGGGATCCCGCACCCCGATGATCTCGCGCTCGCTCATCATCACGAGGGAAAAGGCGCCGTGCACCTTCCGGAGGGCCGCCAAGACCCCTTCCGGTTCGGAAGGTTGTGCAAGAAGATGAAGAATCACCTCGCTGTCCACCGTGGTTTGAAAAATGGAGCCCTGCTCTTCGAGTTCTTCCCTTAACAGAGCGGCGTTCACAAGATTGCCGTTGTGCCCGATGGCGATCTGCCCGCGAGCCGTGTTCACGACAAAAGGCTGCGCATTCACGAGATTGCTTGAACCCGTCGTCGAATACCGGACATGGCCGATGGCGCGGGTGCCTTTGAGGCGTTCCAAATCGGCTGAGTGAAACACCTGGGAAACGAGTCCCATCGCCACATGCCGCTTAAACTGAGTTTCAGGACCGTCTGCAGTCACAATGCCCGCGCTCTCCTGCCCTCGATGTTGGAGAGCGTAGAGACCGTAGTAGGTAAGGGTGGCTGCGTTTGGATGGCCGAACACGGCGAAGACGCCGCATTCGTGGGTGGGTTTGTGGTGTTTCACTAAGAAAGAAAAGGGACTCAAAGTTAGAACGCCCAGCCAAGGCGTCAAGAACTGCGCTTTGAAAGACTGCAAATAAAAGATCCCTAAAACCTCAACCTACTGAGTCACGGTTCCTTCCCTATTGACACTGATTTTCGCGCCCCCCGCTTTTTCCACCCCGCCCCCTGCCTCAGGCCGCTTCCAGCCTTCTTGCTTGGCGACGAGTTCAGCCAAACGCAGCGGCCAATCTGCCTTTTCAAAAAAATCGGTGTTCCTTGAATTAAGATCTGCAAAACACGCCTGATACGCCTCATTTTCAGAGGAACCCTCCACTCCCACGGCGGGGTACCGGCGAACCACCTCTTTTTGTGCCGCTTTTACCGCCTGCGCAAAGCCGTCTTCATCCGGCTCCACCTCTCTTGCAGCCGCACCTTCAGAGAATCTCTCCCCTTTTTTCTGAGGGACAGCCACATTCAGATCAATCTCCGCGCCAGGCATCGTCGCTTTCTTGGAAGTGCCGTTAGGAGGCACGGATCGCTCCTCAAATCGAATCCAGCCTTCGCCCGCTGCCAGTATTTCCGCAATTTTCAGGGGCCACTGCGGATCCTTGAAAAACTCGTCCTTTCGGGAGCGAACCAGTGCGTTATAGGCGTCAAGGTATGCTGTGTGCTGCCTGGTACCCACAATTTGCAACTCTGGATACCGCCGGACGGCTTCGTCTTTGGCAAGCTGCGTCACACGAATGGCGCGTGCAGCAGGATCTTCTGGAAATTGTTCTTTAACCGCAGACACATCGAAAGCTGATTTTAGCAAAGGGCTTTCCTTGCTCTCCTTAATCTCAACAACGGCAGGACTTTCTACATTCGAAGCGGCGGCGGGCTTTGGACTCGGCCCCGCATCCGCCTTGAGCGGCGCCGCGACTGCGTCGTTTTTGGAACTCTGCACCTGCGCCGGAGCCCCCCCCGCTTTGGGCTCGCCCACGACCAAGCCAACACCGTTGGACTCGGGGGAATTGCGGAATAATTGCTGACGTTTGAATTCGGACAGCGTTCGCGCCCACTCCGAGCCCGTCGCCATCAACCGGACGCCTATGGGCACGAGCAGGGTCAACGCGAGCCCGCCCGAGAGCAGCAAAAACAAGCCGTTTCTCTGCAACAAGAGCCGGAACTGGAGCGCCAACACCATCAGAAGCCCCACGATCAGGCTGGTCGCCAATGCTACAAACGACTCCTGGGGTGCCCACCAGAAGGCGATGCCTCCAATGGGGATCAACGCGAGAGCGGCAAGCACAGCAAGCACGAGATTCCGGCCCGCGTCCGCCGAGCTTCCTCTGAGTACGAAAGGGTTTCCCCCTCCGGATTGCTGCGAAGATGGATTTTGGCCAGTCCCAGTCCCAGGGGACGAGGCCGGGGGCTGTTGGGAGGCAGACGCTCCCGACTTGTCGACGCGCGCCTTGAGCACAACCACAGGTGGTGAGGCTGGAGCTGGAGACGACTTCGGGTTGGAGGAGGCTGAACTCACGCGGTGCTGTAGGAGAGGTTGATCCACTGAATCAAAACGTATTTCGAGAGTAGTCTGGATGGAAAGAAACGAAACTCACAAACTAATGTAAGGCCAGTTGGCCGGGTAAATCAAAACGGATTTCAAGAGCACACAAGAGCTTATCCAAAAAAACTCACCGTGTAGGCATCATTAGGGGGTTGAAACGCAGGGCCAAGCCCCTCTTTACTTGGGGCCTTCCATGAGCGCCGATTTTGATGTCCGTCACACAGCCCACCTTGCCCGCCTCGAACTTTCAGAAGCCGAGGCCGCCAAGTTTCAATCCCAGCTGTCCCAAATCCTGAGCTACGTTGAGCAACTCAAAGAGGTTGACGTTAGCGGGGTTGACCCCACCGCCCAAACGGCTCACACCGTCAACGTTTTCAGGCAAGACGCCGAAAGGGAATGGTTCACCAGCGAGCAGGCCCTTGCGAATGCACCCCGTCAGGCCAACCACCTGTTCATCGTCCCAAAGGTGATTGAATAACCCTCTTATCCATGGACTTGCACACTCTTTCCATCTCCGCCCTGCAAACCCGGCTGCGCTCCGGCGAAACAACCCCCTCCGCCGCCTTGGAAGCGCTCGAGAGCAGAATCGCTTCCGTCGATCCCAAAGTTGGTGGTTATCTTTCCAGAAACCTCCTTCGCGCCCGCCAGGAAGCGGCGGCGGCGGATGTTTCTCTCCCCCTCGGAGGGATACCCATCGCCATTAAAGACGTCATCAACGTTCAGGGCGACCCCTGCACGGCCGCGTCCAAAATTCTCCAAGGCTATACCGCGAGTTACAACGCAACAGTGATTCAAAAACTGCGCGCTGCAGGAGCGATCCCGTTCGGGCGCCTGAACATGGACGAATTCGCCATGGGCTCTTCCACGGAAAACTCCGCGCTGCAGCGCACCTCCAACCCGTGGGATCTGACCCGTATCCCGGGAGGCTCCAGCGGGGGCTCCGCCGCGGTCGTGGCCGCCGACGAAGCCTTCGCCTCTCTGGGCTCCGATACCGGCGGCTCCATCCGCCAACCCGCGGCTCTGTGCGGTTGCGTGGGGCTCAAGCCCACCTACGGACGTGTATCCCGCTTTGGGCTCATGGCTTTTGCCTCCTCACTGGATCAAATCGGCCCCTTCACCAAAACAGTCGAAGACTCCGCCCGCCTCCTTAACGTGCTCGCAGGCAAGGATCCCATGGACTCCACGAGCCTGGAAGCTCCAACGGAGGACTACACGCGTCTTCTGGGCCGGGATCTCAAGGGCATCAAGCTGGGCATGCCGAAGGAGTATTTCATTGAGGGGATTGACCCCCAGGTTGATGCGACCGTTCGCGCCGCCATTCGCCACTTTGAAGCGCTTGGTGCTGAAATTGTCGAAGTCTCCCTGCCGCACACCCAATACGCTGTAGCCGTGTACTATATCATCGCCACGGCGGAGGCTTCCGCAAACCTCGCCCGCTACGACGGTGTCCGTTACGGGCACAGGGCGGAAGACTTGCGCAACATCCAGGACCTTTACATACGCTCCCGCTCCGAGGGGTTTGGAGAGGAAGTCAAACGCCGGATCATCCTCGGAACCTACGTTCTTTCAAGCGGTTACTATGACGCCTACTACCTGCGCGCGCAGAAAGTCAGGACCCTCATCCGCCAGGATTTCGAGGCCGCCTTTAAAAAAGTAGACGCCCTCATCTGCCCGACCTCGCCTGAGGTCGCTTTCAAAATCGGGGACCGCTCCGGAGACCCCCTGAAGATGTACCTCGCCGATATATTTACCATCGCCACCAACCTTGCCGGGAACTGCGGGATCAGCCTGCCATGCGGGTTTGCTCAAATGGAGGGCAGCCGCCTTCCCGTAGGCCTGCAGCTTCTGGGCGATTCCCTGCAAGAAGCCAAACTGCTGCAGATCGCGCACGCGTACGAGAGCTCTACGCCATGGCACAAAGAGCGCCCTGTGCTTTAATCCAGCGAGTCCCAAACACCTCATGCCAAACGCAGCCGCATCACGTCTGGTCCTCGAACCGTACTCGGAAGCCACGGTTATTAACGCCGCACGCGAGTGCCTGCAGTCCTTAAAACGCAACCCGAGCCTGGTGATTGCTTTTGTTACGGCGGATTATCGACCTTATCTGCAGGACTTTCTGGAACTTGTTCAGCTGCACGCCCACGCGACTCTCATCGTAGGCGGCAGCGCCTCTGGGCTGATTGGCACCGGGGTGGAAGCCGAGAATTGCTCGGGGTTTTCGCTGCAACTTCTCTCGCTTCCCTCCACCCGACTCTGCCCCATCACTTTTGATGAAGATCAATCCGATGACTTTACCGAGGCCCAGTGGAGAAGCGCCGTCGGCCGAGCCGCAGACTCGGAGGCCTGGATTTTCTTGGGAAATCCCATGAAAGTGGCTGCCGAACCCTGGTTAAACGCCTGGTCCGCAGCTTTTCCCGGGGTTCCCACACTTGGCGGTTTGCTCAGCGGTGGCGCACGCGGGGATGACGTTTTTGTGTTTCACAACCGGAGCGAAGTCGACGCCGGTGTCGCCATCGGAATCAAGGGCGGCGTCAAGTTGCACACCGTCGTGAGCCAGGGCTGCCGCCCCATTGGCGAACCACACGCGATTACGAGCGCGAGCGAAAACGTTGTAAAATCCATCGGCTCGCTTCCGGCCTATGACCGGCTCAATGAATCTTTTGACTCGCTCTCGGCTGAAGACAAAGCGCGGGCTGCAGGCAATATTTTTGCGGGTCTGGCCGTCAACGAATACCTCGACGACTTCAAAACAGGCGATTTTTTAATTCGAAATCTGGTCGATTTCGACCCCAACTCCGGCGCCGTTGCCCTGGCCGCGTATCCCCGTGTCGGACAGACCCTTCAATTTCAACTCCGGGACAAACACTCCGCGAACGAGGAGCTCTTGCATCTCCTCAAAGTGAAGGCACGCGAAGGCATCAAGCCGTTTGCCTCGCTGCTGTTTGTGTGTGGAGGGCGAGGCTCGAGCTTGTTTGGCAAAACCAGCCATGATGCCCAGGCCCTGCAGGAGCAATTCGGCCCGCTCCCAAGCATTGGCTTGTTTTGTAATGGCGAAATCGGCCCAGTGGGCGGGAGCAACTTTGTGCACGGCTACACCGCCGTCATGGGGCTGCTCGAATAAATGCTTTCCCCGGGGCACAGGGGCCTTTTCCCCGGGGGGAAAGGAGCGTCCCGCCACAAAGCGGCGTCCAAACCCGACCGGCACTATCCGAACAGGATGCAAAGAATCCCGATCAGGCCGGACCCAAAAATCACGCGTACGGCCGACCATTTCCAGCGCACCATCCCCACAAACGCCAGGACGGTGAGACACGCGGCAAGCCAATCCAGCCCAGCGCCTTTTGGAAATAAAACATCCCTGCCAAACCAGCACCCCAAATTCAAAATCACCCCCACCACAGCCGCTGTCACGGCGGTCAGGGCTCCTGAAATTTTTGGGTTTCCCCGCAACCGCTCCACAAACGGAGCTCCCAGAAAGATCCACACAAAGGAGGGAGCGAAAGTGCACCACACGGTCATCAACGCCCCAAGAGTTGCGGCAAAGAGGGGTTCGAGGCCCCCGGGACGGTTCCAGGCCCCGAGGAACCCGACAAATTCGAGAACGATAATGAGCGGGCCCGGCGTGGTCTCCGCAAAAGCGAGTCCATCAAGCATCTGTGAAGCACCGAGCCATCCAAACGTTTCCACTGCCTGCTGGGACACGTAAGGCAGCACCGCATAGGCCCCGCCAAAAGTGAGCATTGCGGCCTTCGAAAAGAAGACGCCCTGCTTAAAGAGGACACTGTCTGCTCCGCCGAGGACCCTTGCCACCACCACCGGCAGCCACCAAAGCGCCAAGCCAAGTGCCGCAGTTCGCAACACCGCACTCAAAGCCGGCAGCGATTTCGAAGAGGTCCCTCCCTGCATTTCCTTATTTTCCGAAGGCTTTGCCTCCCCCCCCGCGGCAAAGAAACTGCTGAGGAAACCCGTCAAAGCTGCGGCCAGGACGATGAGTGGAAACGGCGCTCGGAACGCGTAAATGAGAACAAATGCCCCCACCGCCACAGCCCACATCAGAACGTTTTTGAGGGCTTTCTTTCCAAGCCGGACCAGGGCTGAAGCCACGATGGCGAGCACCGCCGGCTTCAGGCCGTAAAAAAGCCCCACCATCCAAGGTTGATGCCCCGTGGCGACGTAGATCCAGCTCAATCCCCAGAGCAAAATGCTTGCGGGCAGGACAAACAAAATACCTGCCACAAGCCCTCCCCGCGTCTGGTGCAAAGCCCATCCAATGTAAGTGGCAAGCTGCTGAGCCTCCGGGCCTGGCAGCAACATGCAGTAGTTGAGCGCGTGCAAGAACCGCTCTTCGGAAATCCACCTCTTTTTGTCCACCAACTCCTGATGCATGAGCGAGATTTGCCCCGCCGGCCCCCCGAAAGAAATCAACCCGAGTTTCAACCAAAACCGGGCCGCCTCCCCAAAAGTCGGCGGCCGAAGATTTGCAACATTCCCCAGCACAGGCTCCGTTGAGTCCTTACCCATGGGTTATCCCTCCCCCTCTTGTCCAGACGCCTCAGCGGCTGCCTGAGCCTGCGCTAAAACCACTAGCTCAGCGTCCGCCTCGACCGCCTCCAAAAAAGACGCATAGCGAGGCTGCCAGCCCAATTCACGCAGGCGCTGATTACTCACCTGTTTATGCGTCCACCCCCGTTTGCGCTCCGTATTCACAGGACCTTCAGGCGGCAGCGGGCTGGCAAAACGGCCGGAAAGCCATTCGTAAAGCGCGCGCTGTTCAATCGGTTGTGTGTCTCCGAGATTGAAAACGCCGGGAACCCGCAGGGCCGCCAGGTGTAAAAGTCCCGACGCCGCATCATCCCGATGGATTTGGTTAATCCAGCGCCGCCCATCCCCCTCGATGACAGCCGTACCATTGAAGAACTTCCGCAAGAGTACGGAACGCCCCGGACCATAGATCCCAGCCAACCGTGCCACGGCACCGCCCTGAGCCAGCACCCAATCCTCAGTTTCGCGCAAAATTTGTCCCGTTTCCCGCGGCGGTTCCGCGAGGCTTTGCTCGCTCACCCATTCGCCACTGACTTGGGCGTAAACGGAAGTGCTGCTGGTAAAAATCAAGTGCCTTGGCGCCAGAATACCGCCCAACACCTGCGCCCCCCGAAGGTAGACCGCACGATAAGCATCGGCGCCCCCCTTTCCCGAACTCGCGCAGTGCAAAACCAGATCCACGCCATGCAGAGTTCCGAGCGCCTGCTCCACGGAGGCCTCGCTGGAAATATCGCAGGCCACCGCGGGAAAAGGCTCCGAGGATAACGCCACGGCTGACTCGGGCGAATACGTGCACCCCGTCACACGCCAACCCGCAGCGTGCAGGAGGCGGGCCGTCGCCAACCCCACAAATCCACACCCAGCGACCACCGCCGAGCGCCCCAGGGCTGGGGCGTAAGGGCCATGAAAAACGACCTCTTTTTCGAGCATTGTCTCGCCGTCAAAAAGAAACGAGCCCGTAAAAGTGCCACCCGACAACACTGTGGGAAGCCATTCCTGATCATCCTCCCACATTTCGTGGTAAGGCACCTCGTCCAAACCCACCCACATCGGGTCGGCTTCCTCCGTGGAAACCGGCTCCCCCTCCAAATCGGTCGCCAAAAAAACGATGCAATTGAGCGAATACCCATCCACAAACTGAAACCGCAAGAGCCCGCGCTCCTCCAAGTACAAGGGCGTCACCCCAATTTCTTCCTGCGTTTCGCGAATCGCCGCCTGCAAGGCGGTTTCCCCCAACTCCAGCTTTCCTCCGGGCGCATTGATCTTGCCGGCTCCCAGTCCGCGTTTTTTTCGAATCAAGAGCACCCGCCCCTTTTTTACGATAAAACACAGGTTTGCGCGCTCTGACGGTTTCCAGCGAGTCCAATCCATAAAACAAGCAAACTGGGATTGGAGGCCGGAGGAAAGCAATTTGAGGATGAACCTCTGCTACTGCAGGTGGCGGCACAGTCGTTCTACAAATTCCTCAAGACTCGAATCTTCATGTTCTTCGAGAAAAAAACGGTTTAAGGCCTCTTCCAATTCCACGCTTCGAAAATCAGCAGAAGGAGGATTTTCTCCGCTGTTTTGGTCCAGCATGGACACAAGCGCTTCTTTCACAGCCGTTATTTGGTCAGGGGTGGGTTTCATTTGATGGGAAATACGCACCGTTGTTCCCTCCTGCAAACCCTGCAGAAAAAGACACACCGGCAGCGTCTACCCTCATTATTACACCTAGGGCACGGACATTTACTGGGGTACCCTAAAAATACTATCACCCCGTCACTCAAGCTCCCCCTCCCCCCCCTCAGTGCCTCACTCTCACTCTGTGGCAGGCTCCGCTCGCCGCTCCTGACAAGCCACACAGGTCCCGAAAATTTCCAAGGTATGAGTCACATTCGCATACCCCATTTGACGCACCAACCGCTCCAAGCCATCCGCAAAACACACCTCCAAATTCCTCACACTCGAGCACTGTCGACAGATAATGTGATGGTGATGATGCTCCCCCGTATTAAATTCGTACCGATAAGTCCCGTCTCCAAAATCACAGCGCCTCACCAAATTCGTCTCCTCCAGCGCCCCGATCGAGCGATAGACCGTCACAGGATCACAGAGTCCCGCGGGCAACATCCGATGCAACTCCTCTGCACTGAAAGGACCGTGCTCCTGAATCAGTACTTTCAAGAGCGCCTTGCGGGGAGACGTGATTCGATGACCGGCGCTCCGAAGCACCTCCAAGGCCCGCTCCAAACGGACGTTTTCCTCCTCGGAAGAAGACGCGTGATCGTGGGAATGCATGCCAAAAAACCTCGAATCCCCTAGTGCTGACGCGCCTTGGTCAGCATGATTTCGTTGCCCTCGGAGTCCATGCACATGGCCAAATGGGCGGGTTCTTCAGGGGTGTCCACAGGCTCGCGAAGCACTTGTCCTCCGCACTTCTTGATCAATGCACACCCTTCAAAGAGGTCCCCCACTTGGAAGGCCATGCCTGTCCAGGTTCGCTCGGACTCTCCCCCGCTGTGGATGCCCACAATCGAATCTGCAATACGAAACTCACACATCACTTCGTTTTCACGCAACACCTCCCCATCAAACACCTCACGGTAAAATTTCGCGGCACGGGCCATGTCTTTCGCCCAAATGATGTACTTCAAACGTTCAACTCGCATCCGAGCAAACTAACGCAACCAGACTCAGAATCCAGAGAGAACGCGTCTCCCGCGGAACATTAGCCACCTGAAGCTTAAAGGGCGCGGGAGCCCTCCGCCACCGCCTGCACAAACGCCCGCATTTTGGTCACATCCTTCCGCCCCGGCGCGCTCTCCACTCCGCTGGCAACGTCCACCGCGTACGGGCGCACCACGCGCACCGCCTCCGCCACATTGTCCGGGTCCAATCCCCCGGCAAGCGTCAGGCACAGCCCTTCGCAAAATCGCACCGTACGCGCCGCAAGTTCTAATTCCAAGCGAGCCCCTGTGCCACCATAAGCACCGGAGACCGCTGCATCAATGAGCACCTGCCGCGTCCCCCACTGCCCGAGGGTGGCGGCCTGCGCAAAATTTTCCAACCGCACCGCCCGCAGCACGGGTCGCCGCAGTGCAGCAAGCTCCTCACAGTACTCGCGCGTCTCATCACCATGCAATTGCACCGCATCAATAAACGGCAGCCCCGCAATCCGCGCGGCCTCCTCCAGGGGAGCGTTCACACACAATGCCACCCGCGTTACAAACGAGGGGAGCGCCGCGATCCAGTCCGCCGCCTTTTCCAATTCCAAAAACCGGCGGCTTCCCGACCATGTGTTAAACCCCAAGGCATCCGCCCCCGCCTCAATGGCGGCCTCCGCATCCGCGGCATTCGTAAGCCCGCAAATTTTCACGCGCACCCGCTGTGACCAGCCCGCCACACTCCAAGCCCCAGCCCCAGCCGCTCCCTCCAACGCCGCAGGTGCGTGCGCGGGCAACTGGCCCGCAGGTGCGTGCGCGACCCGCGCGGATAAAGGCTCCGCCCCAGACGGGGGAGGCTCCGGCCCAGAGGGGGGTACCGCAGGTCGCTCAAAAATCTCGGGGTGACTCATTCCCTTTTGCTAACGCAACCGTGGTACGTGATCCAGTGCCAACGTCCGTCGTGGGTGCGAAAACGCACCGACGCCCCGAAACTGCACCCCGTCACCACCACAATGGCCAGCAGCAACGGAACCCGCTCAGGCGAACCCGCCACAGGCAGCCAAGATTGGGCGCTCATGAAAAGCACGGTGTTGAGCATCGCCAACACCCCAAAAAGCAGCCCCAACAACGCCCCCGCGCTCCACTGCATCCGCAACACCACGGGCCTCAACGCCGCATTACAAAACCCCAGCCAAAGCCCAGCCAGCAACCACCCCAACGCCCCGCCCGCTCTGACCCCAATCGCCGCCAAAGCCGCCACACTCACCACCCCCACAAACACCCACCGCCCTATAAACTCGCCCATACCCCACTATAACACGACTCCCCAAACACGCCACTCCAGAGGCGCTTTTTGTAGAAACACAGCCCTTCCCCTCTCCACGACCTTGCCTCCACCCCTCACTACGCCACGGAACGCACCGTTAAGCACAAAAAGCCACGCCCTCCCGGTGCCCCATTTCCACGCCCCCTCCTAGCGCCTCGCCCCCTCCTAGCGCCTCGCCAAAAATCGTGCCCCCCCACTCAGTCCCACAAAAAATGCTCCAACCTGAGTTGCTGCGCCCGCGCCCGCGCCTCGCCCGCACGCGACCCCGGCATCTTCGCTAGTTTCTCATACACGTTGATCGCCTCCCTCCACGCAGACTGGTTTTCCCGAATACGCGCCGCATCAAAACCCGCCTTGAACGCCCAAAAGAACTCTCCAGCCTCCACCGTCCCCGGCGCCTGCAAGACCTTCTCAAAAGCCTCCAGCGCCCCCTTGATATCAGAGGGTTCCAACACCTTGGCGATCTTATAAAGCGCCTGGTTACGCCACACCGGGGTGGCTTCGGGCAAATCCGCAAGCACTTGATACTCCCGAATCACGTCCTCTTTGGACGCCGCCGCCCTCTTCAAAAGCGCCAGCAGCGCATCCGCCTTTCCACACTGCGCGGCAAGCCGCAAATCCAAAGCCACACTTTGCCCGGCCTTTAAGATGACATCGAAAAGAACCACCCCCTCCGCCTCATCCCCAATGCGGCTTTTCACCGCGGCCTGCTGGTAACGCGCTTTCCAGCGCAAGTCTCCATTCCCCCCCGCCACCTTGTCCCAATACGCCAAAGCACGGTCCACAGAGCCGGGATTCAGCAAACTGGAAGCGCACTGACCGGCGAGAAAAAGAGCCGTCTCCACCAGGGGACTCTCCGGAGCTTGCTTCGCCAGACTCGCAAAGTGCAGCTCTGCATTGGCGCAATCCCGACGCCGAAAATACACTTCCCCCAGCTTCATCCGGACTTCCGCCACCAGCCCTGAAGCTGGAAAATCCCTCAAAAATTCCTGTCCCAACCGAAGCACTTCTTCCTCATTCCGAGGTTGTCCAGCGTCTGCCAAAAAAATCGCGAGATATCGCGCTTGCGCCGAAGCTTGGGGCGATTGCGGGTCCACCGCCACCACCTTGAGCAAGCCGGATGCGCGCTCCCTCAGAGCGCGCGCCCCGCGCTGTCCCGTTTCCGCTGTGGCCTTTGCAGCCTGCGCGGCATAAAGCTCTGCGAGCGCCACCCTGGCATCCCCCACGCGCGGATGCTTGGGATGCTCTTTCAGGAACGCAGACAACACTTCCTCCGCCTGAGGCTGCCCTGCTGCCGCCCGGGCCAAGGCGATCTCCAGCTTCATTTCCGCCGCCAGTTCCAAACTTCCCGAGGATGCCTTCAACCATTCCAACTCCAGCGTAGCGCGGTTGAACTCCCCCAGATGCAGCGCACTCAAACCCGCGTTAAAATGGACCTCGGGAAGCCCTTCTCCCGCACCCTCGAGCAACTGCGTGAAACGCTCAAGCGCGCGCTTGTAAGCCCCCGCTTTGAACGCCACCAAAGCCAGCCGCAGTTCCACCATTTGCACCAATGCCGGTTCTTTACATGCCGCCAGCGCCTCCGCCAGCAGAGTCTCGGCCTCACTCCAGTGCGTTAGCTCCATCGCAATCTCCCCGCGACGCAACAACGCCGCAGCCCGCAACTCGTGTCCCGGATAGGCCTCGCAAAAAACAGCCAATTCGCCCGCCCCTTTTTCCCGCTTCCCGAGGTTCCAATAAAACTGGGCCAGATAAAACCGCGCCAACGCTCGGTGCGCCACCGGCCCGAGCAGCGTACAATCCCGCAGTTCGGCCTCCTGGGGATCAGGCGATTCACTCCACAAAACCACCAGCTTTTGAAACAACGGTTCCGCATCAGGCAACTCCCGTCCGGACTTGAGAAACTGGAGGATCTTGCGTGCCGCCGCCGCCCTGTCCCCCTGCCGCTCCAAGACCTCCACCGCCCCCAAAAGCGCGCCCACAAACACCTCTGGCGGCGCTGGCACCCGCGCTTCGAGCCGCTCCGCAAACCCCGCCGCCGCCTCTTCAAAACGGCCCTCGGCAAGCGCGATGCGACTCTCCAAAAGACGCAGGTACTCGCGCTCCGCCGGAGTCGGATCTTGGACGTTCAACAAAGCAGCCCGCGCTTCCCCAAGCGCTCCATTCTCCAAAAAACGCGCCCCTAAAGCCATCTGCGCCCCATTGGGGGAAACCGCCTCTGACGCCGCACAAGACAGACTTACCCCAAGGGCCATTCCGCCCAAAACAGCGCCCAGCACACTGCTTCGACGTCGTTCCAAAACGGTTGCCCAGCATCTCATTTCAAAATCCTCCCCAAATACCGCCCCGTATGCGAGTCCGCACATGCCGCCACCATCTCCGGGGTGCCTTCCACCACAATTTGCCCCCCTGCCGCGCCGCCTTCCGGACCCAAGTCCAGAATCCAGTCCGCGCACTTAATCACTTCGAGATTATGTTCAATCACAATGAGCGTATTTCCGGCATCACGGAGTTTTAAAAGCACCTCCAACAGTTTGTGTATGTCGGCAAAATGCAGCCCCGTGGTGGGTTCGTCCAAAATATACACCGTGCGTCCAGTCGCTTTCCGCGCCAACTCCGCCGCGAGCTTGATGCGCTGCGCCTCCCCCCCCGAAAGCGTCGCCCCACTCTGCCCCAACCGGACATACCCCAGTCCCACGTCCTCCAACGCGACAAGCTTGTCTGCAATCGGAGGAATGTTCCGAAAGAACCGGCTGCTTTCATCCACCGTCATATCCAAAATATCCGCCACATTCCGCCCTTTGTAAGTGACCTCCAGCGTCTCCCGGTTGTACCGGCGCCCGTGGCACAGTTCGCACTCCACAAACACATCCGCCAGAAAGTGCATCTCGATCCGCTTCACCCCGTCCCCCTCGCAGCCCTCGCAACGCCCCCCTTTCACATTGAAAGAAAAACGCCCCGCATTGTACCCCCGCACCCGGGACGCAGGCAGGCTCGCAAACAACTCTCGAATTCCCGTAAACGCCCCCACGTATGTGACCGGATTGGAGCGAGGCGTGCGCCCAATCGGGGACTGGTCGATCACAATCACCTTGTCAATCTGATCAATCCCAATAAACGCATTGTGCGCTCCGGGACGCTCCTTGGAGCGGTGCAGTTTGCGCGCCAAGACCCTCCTCAAAACATCATCCACCAGCGTCGATTTTCCTGACCCCGAAACCCCAGTCACACAAGTCAGGCAGCGCAGGGGAAAATGGGCATCCACGCCGCGCAGATTGTTCTCCGTAACGTCCAGCAAACTCAGCCAACCCGGGGGAAGATGCCCCCGATCCAACTGAGAACGAGGACTCAACGGACGCACCCGCGCCTTGGGCACTGGAATCCACATCTTGCCCGAAAGATATTGCCCCGTAAGCGAGGCAGGCGTGGCTTGAATTTCCGCAGGTGTGCCCGCAGCGACGATATGTCCCCCGCGCACGCCCGCTCCAGGCCCAAGATCCAGCACGTAGTCCGCTGCGCGAATCGTGTCCTCGTCATGCTCTACCACAATCACGGAATTGCCCAAATCGCGCAACCGCTTGAGGGTTTCAATCAAACGGTCGTTGTCCCTCTGATGCAGCCCGATGCTCGGCTCGTCCAACACATAAAGACAACCCGCCAGCCCCGAACCAATCTGGGTCGCAAGCCGAATCCGCTGGGATTCGCCCCCAGAAAGCGAGCCGCTCTGCCGGTCCAAATTCAAATACCCAAGGCCAACCTCGTTGAGAAAACGCAACCGGTTGCTCAACTCCCGCCTCACTTCGGAGGTGATAAACGCCTCGGAAGCGTCCAGCGCCATGGCATCCACAAAAGCCTGCGCCTGGGCGATGGTTAACCGGCAAAAATCCGCGATCCCCAACTGCACCGCCTCTCCGCCCGGGAGCGAGCGCACCTTGACGGCCAGCAATTCCGGACGCAACCGCGCTCCCGCACAGGCCGGACAGGGCCGCACCCCCATAAACTGCCGCAGACGCGCGCGGGACGCCTCGGTTTCCGCAGCTTCATAAACCGCCTGCAACTGGGCGACGATGCCCTCGAAGGGCCGCTTTGAGCCGCCCACCGCTTCCAAGGAAGGCAAGGAAACCGCCTTTTGCCCCGTGCCAAACAAGAGCGCCTCGCGAAACGTTTCGGGCACCATGTTCCAAGGCAAGTCCAAGGACACCTTGAAATGCGCCGCCAGTTTTCCAAGGGTGGCCTGGTAAAACGCCTCCAAAGGCTTGCCCGCTTTGTTCCAAGGGGCGATCGCGCCGGCCGCCAGGGTCTTGTCAGGATCGGGCACCATCAACTCCGGATCCATTTCAAGACGCGTTCCCAACCCCTGGCACTCCACGCAGGCGCCCAAATGGCTGTTGAAGGAAAAATGTCTGGGAGTCAGCTCAGGCATTTCAAACCCGGTCTCCTGATTGGCGTAGGCCGTTGAAAACGAGAGCAATTCGCCCGCCCCCTCCCCCGTCTCCTGACGCAGCACCAAGAGCCGGTTCCGCCCCAATTTCAGCGCCAAATCCACAGACTCCGCCAGACGCGAGCGCACCCCCTCCTTGAGAATAATCCGGTCCACCACCACCTCAATGGAATGAGGACGCCCCGAGGACAACTTCGTCACAGGCGCCTGCCCTCCGATTTCGAGGATCTCCCCGTCCACGCGGACGCGCAAAAAGCCATCGCGTTTGAGCTTTTCAAGAACGTCGCGAAACGCCCCTTCCTCCGAGGCTACAAGCGGCGCCAGCAGAACGAGGCGACTTTCCGCCGGCAACGCCAGAATCCGGTCGACAATTTGCTGCGCCGTCAACCTCTGGATCGGCAACCCCGACACAGGATCGTGCGGTTGCCCCACGGAAGCGAACAAGAGCCGCAAGTAGTCGTAAATTTCAGTCTGCGTGGCGATGGTCGAACGCGGATTCCCCCCCGAAGTGCGCTGTTCGATGGCGATGGCCGGCGAAAGGCCCTCGATAAAATCGACCTCCGGCTTCTGGAGTTGATCCAAAAACTGCCTCGCGTAGGCGGACAAACTCTCCACGTACCGGCGCTGCCCCTCGGCATACAGCGTATCAAACGCGAGGGAGCTTTTCCCGGAACCGCTCAGCCCTGTAACCACAACAAGGCGCTCCCTTGGGATTTCCAAGGAAAGATTCTTCAGGTTATGCTGCCGGGCCCCAAGGATCCGGATGATGTCTCGTGCCATACTAGGGGTGCGGTGTGTTTCCGCGGGTTTGCAAACAAACCACTGTTACGCCAAGTTCTCCAGTAAGAATTCCGCCATGAACCAAACTCCCACTCCAAATCCCGCAGAAGCGTTGCAGGTCCTCTGCGATCAATTCCGCGATACCAAACACGACATTAACAATGTCTTCGCCGTTCTGCTGGCCATGGCAGAGCTGGGAGAACGGAATCCAGAAAACTACGCCCGTCTCGGCAAAGCCGTCCTGGAACGCTGCCCAAAAGTCGTGCACGACCTCCAAACCTTTCAGGATTCCCTGTTCGCAACCCTGGACCGATTGAGCGCAAAACCCTGAGCATGCGCATCGACATCCTGTCCCTCTTTCCCCAAATCGCCACCCACGCTCTGGCTGAAAGCATCATCGGGCGCGCCCAACAACGCGCCCTCGTGGAAATCCACTCGCACAACATCCGCGATTGGGCCACGGATAAACACCGCACCACCGACGACACCCCCTATGGCGGCGGCCAAGGCATGGTCATGAAGTGCGAACCCATTTTCACCGCGCTCTCCGCACTCCGCACCGACGGAGCCAAAGTGCTCTTTATGTCCCCCGCAGGCGCTCCGTTCAAACAAACCACCGCCCAGCGCCTCGCCACCGAGTGTAACCATCTCATCCTCCTCTGCGGCCATTACGAAGGCGTCGATCAACGCGTCATCGACCTCCTCGTGGACGAGGAAATTTCCATCGGTGACTACGTCCTCACCAACGGTGTCATCGCCGCCGTTGTCGTCGTGGATGCCATTGTGCGACTACTCCCCGAAGTCCTGGGCGACGCCACCTCAGCGCTCGAAGACTCCTTCGCCACAGGCCTTCTCGAATTCCCCCAATACACGCGTCCCGTCGAATTCGAGGGGCTGCGCGTGCCGGATATTTTGCTGGGTGGAAATCATGCCGCGATTGCCAAGTGGCGCCAGGAACAGGCACGCGCCAAAACGCGCCAGACACGTCCGGACCTCCTTTCCTAAAAGCGCTCACACTAGCTCTCATACTAGCGCTCCAATCGCTCTGGGCCAGTTCGCCTTTTACCATTATCGAAAAAGGCATCCTCGCCGACAGTCTCGTTGTGGAAACCATCATCAAAAAATACTGCGACCACTCTCCGCTCTACGGGCAGGCCGCCGGGATCGGGCGCGATGCAGGAGTGGAGATCAGTCAGGCCACGCTGAGCAGCTCGGTGCTCAAGGCCGGAGAACTGCTCACGGGCGTGGTGGCCGCCATGAAAGCCGAGCTTCTGGCTGGCGAGTACATTCAAACGGACGAAACCACGGTTCCGGTGCAAAGCAATCGTACCAAGGGCAAAAACCATCAGGCCTACCTTTGGGAATACAGTGTGCCGGGCAGTCTGGTGATTTACGATTTTCAGATGGGCCGCGCACGGGAGGGACCGACGAACTTCCTGGCCCCATTCGGAGGACGGCTCCAGAGCGACGGCTATGCGGCGTACGGCAAAACAGGCGGCCATCGGGGCGCTTTATGAGCTTGAGCGTCAGGCGCGTGAGGCAAGCGCGTGAGGCAAGCGCGTGAGGCAAACCTCACGTTCTCTAAGAGGAAAGCGCTGCGTGCCTGGGAATGCCCGTCGCGGTTGGCGGCGCTCCAGACACTGATACCAAATATATGGTTAGAGTTGCAAAAATTAAGGGAACCCTCAGACTCGATGGATGGGAAGACCACGAAGCAAACTGGATGTGCACGGAGAGGCGGAGGAAGTCCTTCGCTTGCTCACAAATGA
>CANJPY010000097.1 GCA_947476255.1 Chthoniobacteraceae bacterium
AAAGTGGACCACTCAGGATTATCGTTGTGTTCAACGCGACGGTGCCAAATTTGGCCGACCGACCGAACGCTCGCCGCTTACACTGTTCAGATCCCTTCCAGAAAGCCCTGAACGCTTCCACCTGCAAACGCCAACCTCGGACGCCTCGGACGCAATTTCGCAACTCCATCCAGCCCACGGCAGGGCAAAGACCCACATGGCGGGCTCTCTCCCCTTCCTAGATTACACTTTATCCCATTAGACTGAAAAAATAGCGTCCGAGACGTCCGAACTTCCCACGCCGTCTGGATGACCAAACGGAGTTTTATGCACTTCCCCCCGGCACGATTTCTTCAGCCTGGACGCGGGAGCGTTAAAAACAGAGACTGTCAGCATGATTGTCTGCTGAGGCTTAAGCGGATTGCATATCCACAATAGTCCAGTGGTACGGCTTTCATAAAAACAGCATAAACCTTATCCTGAGCAGCATACAAATGATTACCCGGCAATCCTGTTCCGTTGCTACCAGAACCCCTTACCCAGGAGTATCCCAAGTTCAACCTCCGCAAGAACGCCAGCCCCGGCGAAACGATCCGCTGGGACGTGGCCGCACAAACTGCGTTCGTCCTGCGAATCGAACCGGCGAAGTGAGAGCGACCACCCCTGCAAGCAAGACCACTCAGAAGCTCACACCGGCAGTGTTCTTCATCCATGTCGGCGGTTGGACGGTAGGTGACAAATCCCTACTTTTGGCGTTGTCACCCTCCGCTAAACCCCAAACATCGAGCACCTGTGGCACTCTCTACCCGACCGAATGTGATTGCGGCGACTCATTTCATCAGCGAGAACGCAGGAATCCGATAATATCGGCAATTTGCGCGGGTTGAAACGCCTGACCAAAACCGAATGGCATGACAGAGACGTTGCGCACGGTGGAGATACTGGCTCGTTTACGGAGCACTGTTCGCTCCGTGCCACCGGGCAGGCGCAGAGTCACACTCGTGGGCGAATCGGAGACCGCAATACCAACGATTATTTCACCACGCTGGGTCTTGGCCATCACTGTCTCAAATCCAGGTCTTTGAGATTCATGTGGGAACAGGATGTCCCGAAGAATGACCTCCGGTGCACGTTGAGACTCCGCGTCCAGCTCAGGCCCCACACTGCTCCCAATTCCATGCGAACGATGACAGGCACTACACGCCGCAGTAAAGAGAGCACGGCCATCTACGAGATTCGGGGTTCCTTTGAGTGCCTCAATAAAATCCGGGAGTCGCCCCTCAGTAAACGCAACCTCTTCAGCCCCAGGCGGCTTTGGCGCAACCTGCAGTTCGGGAGCAGCGAGGGGCTTGGTTTCCTCCAGACCAAGCTTCAGAAGATGGAGCGCTCGGACATTGGGATCCGTTGCCTCAAGTGCCGCGACAGTTGTGGATAGTTCGGCGACATCACCACGCCCGGCCAAAACTCCGGCTAGGTACTCTATTACTTTGGAAGCATTACCTGGCTCTGCAACCAGAGCCTTCAGCAGGGTTGCCTCCTGCTTCGCAGCGGAACTGGCGATCGCAGAATCCATCCACATCTGATCTCCACTCTTACGAGCAAGTGTGGCTAACGCATCAACAAGCTTTGGCGAAACACTGTTACCGAGACTCAATGCTACCTGCAAGGCCACCTGCGGCTCATCCACGCCGACTGCGGTGCCAGAAAATAGTTCCGCTTCAACCAACCTGCCATAACCAGAAAACTCCTGATCCGCTATTTGCAGAGCCTGCCGGCGTACCTCTGGAGACGGATGATGCCATGCCGCAAGCAGATGTTCTGCCGTAAGTGCTCCGCAACCTTCAAAGGCATACAGCGTATCTAATGCTGCCCCCGGCTCTGCGGATAGATGGAATGGCGACGTGGAGGTTAATGCCTTACGTTCCACGAGAAGGCGGCGAGCCGTCTGCCTGCGCCATTGCACGTTACTATCCAGCTCCTGCACAAGCTTTGCAGGTTCGAGCGAGGCCAGGTTCACCTGAAACTCTGGCTTATGCCCTGCTTTTGTAAGCACCCAGATACGTCCATGATCGCGTCCGTTCAAAAGCCCGTACTGCTGCTGAAGATGACGTGGAATCGCGGAGTAATCCTCGATGATTTCACGATAGAAGTCAGTGACCGCGATACTACCATCCGGCGTAGGATGCAGGAAAATGGGGTGAAACCAGGCATCCGAGGATGCGAAAAACTCGCACTTCTCCTCCCCGGGCACGCGCTTCAGGCGGAGTGCTGCTCCTTGGCGCTCGATACGCGCCCTATGCACAAGATTCTGGGCCGGTTCACAGCTAAAATACTCGCCACGCAATTCCGGCATAAGCGAATCCTGGTACACCATCGGCCCACACACCGATGTGAAATATCCCGAAGCGGCGGCATCTGAGAGGCTGATCTTTTTGTAGAATGCAAAGTAGTCGCCGTGCTGTTCGCGTCGAAGACGCCACGGATGCGGTGCCGCGATTGGAAAACAAGTGTCATAACTGGCAGCGTTTCTATCGCCCAGCGGGGCTGCCGCGTCGGTGTTTCGCCCAAAGTAGCGAGGTTCGATCGGTGTGACGAAGAGTCCAGGCGAGGTGGTTGTGGTTACGAACCGATCGCCTCCCTCGGTAAAGGCCATCCCAACGGTCTTGGTACTTCCAGTGATCGCCTCAATGGCAGAACCATCGGCGCGGATTCGAAAATCGGTATTCCCTAGCACCACGGGGTTCTTCAAATGCGGCCCCGTAATGGTGCCTCCTCCGTGGCCGCGCCCGAAGTAGATCCAGTTGTCCACGCCCCACGTTGGAGCGTTCACCCCACGCTCGGGCTGCCCGACACCGAAGCCGGTGAAAAGCACCTCGCGCACATCGCAACGACCGTCGCCATTGCTATCCTTGAGAAATACTATGTCGGGTGGACAAGCGACGATCACCCCGCCATTCGCCGGTACTACGCCATAGCAAAGCGGCAGGTGGTCAGCCCAGACCTGAGCTTTGTCCATCACGCCATCGCCGTCGGTATCGGTCAACAGTTTCACCGTGCCGTAATTATCCGCCTTCGCACGTTGTTTCGCGGCATCACTCGCCTGGATGCGGCGCACTTCCATGTCGAGCTTTCCAGTCTTGTTCAGTTCCTCAATGTCATACTGTCCCTCGACGTTGTAGCCGTGCAGTTCGCAAACAAACGCGCGCCCACGGCCATCCCAACATACGCCGCTTGGCTCATGAATGAGTGGTTCTGATGCCAGCAGTTTTATGGCATAATCAGGAGGCACCCGAAACGAGGCAAGTGCATCGATTGGTGAGAGCGGCTTTGGGGCATCCACAGGTTGCGGGATCTCCGCCTGGAGGGATATCAGTGCACCGAATAGAGTTGTGAGGGTGATGGATGGGGTGGTTTTCATGGGAGGAAAAACTGAATTCCGGGACAATTTGCAAAATGCCAGTCGAACGCTCCGGTACGGGATTCCGGTAGCGCCTTACCGAGATAGGCGAGTGACAGGGTTCGAAACCATGTGGGGAACATCCCACTGCCATCCATGGGAGCACTCAGCAGGGGATGGCCGTAGACGAATTTTGTGCCTCGAATCCAAGTGAATCCACCATCCTCATTTTGCTGCGCCCAAACGTGATCCTCGGCCCGTAAAAGTGCATTGCGAATATCAATTTTTCTGTGGCTGGCGCTCAAAAGTCGTGCCAATGGATCAATCGAATCGATGTCTTCGCAGGCGCTACTGCGCGGTCCGTGAACCCCCTGGCCAAAACCGCGATCTGTTTCATTTTGCGTCCGTAACACTTGCTCCACCGCAGACTCAAACTGCGGCACGATCACCCGATCGTAAAAAAAGAGCAGCCATAAATGGTAAGCTCCCATCACACCTCGAGACAGACCTGTCCCTGTACCCAGATCATAAGTTCCCCAAAGACCACTTTCGGGGGCGAGATGATGTTGAGCGAGCCACTCGATCAGTACACGGACCGCCTCAGCCGCCCGCGTTTCCTTTTGAAAATCGCGAGCATATTGAAGGAGAGTGCCGAGATTCAGAACTTCGTTCCCAACAAAATCAACTTTGTTCCAGTCTCGTTTCTCCAGCCATGAGATAAGATGGGATGGCTCATAGAACGGCTCCAACCAGGCCATTGGCTTTAAGGCAACAGCTCCAAGACAGGTAAGGGCCGTCACCACGTGGCAGGACAAATGCCGACGCCCACACCATTCAGGGTCATTTTTATACCATCCTTGCCCAAAAATCTTCGGATCCCTAAACAACCCATCTTCATCCTGATGCGACTGAAAATAAGCGATCCACTCCTGGCGCTGCCCTAATGTAAGCGTGTCCAGATCCCGGTAAAGACTTCGGGTCATAGCCGCATAAGTCGAACTGTACAGAGTAGTTTCCGTTACCTCAGACGAATAGCGATAGCACCCATATGGTTCGTTAATGGACCGCATCGAGTCGACATATTTCAAGGTCGCAGCCCGACGTTCTTTCATGAACTGAATAGACAATAACTCGGTTGGTTGAAAATTTGCTGCGCTACTGATGCCAGTAACCGTACCCAACAAAACCTGTAGAAACTCACTACGCGATAGCTGGATGTTCATTTTACATCTCCGGTTGCAACACTCCAATCGACGGCGGATTCAAATACCCGCCACACCACGTGGGAGGCATCCGTCATTGCACTTGGGTCGAGAAAAAGACCGATTCGACGAGCGGGTGCTTGAGTTGGAACGAGAGGTGATCCCGGTAACAAAGTGGCACCCGTGTCGTAAGCGAACAGTGCAGCCTGTTCCGGATGACCGGAGATGGAGGCTACAATTTTTGCGGAGGACGCGGGGCGGCCCCATCCACTGGTTTTCATAAACCACTGAGTGATAGATCCGCTCAGCCCCGCTGAAAGAATATGCTTCGGATCTATCAACTCTACCGCATCGGCCCCCTTGCTCCACCCGAAGTCCGTTCCGTTATTGCCTAAAGTCAATCCGAGCGTTGGATACGCAGCAGGCTCAAGGCAAAGCACCGGGAGTGAGGATGCCATAAGTCCGAGACGCTCCAGCGCAGGTTCGCCAACTCCCGATGCAAACACGGACGCTATCACGAGAGCCCGATCCCGCAGATCCCCAGGTTGCACTTCGTCGTAGTGCTTCGTTTCAACCTTAAAACCGAGGCGCCACAAACGAGTGCCTACCAATTTGTCCCCAATGAGTTGATTAAATCGATCCCAATCCGCATTTGGTGCAGCTTTCGAGGTGAGAAGCAACACACTGCCAGAGCGGCTAGAGCCAAGGACCGTAGGTGTATCCCTGCTGACAAATACCCGTTTGCCCTCACCCACTGCTTGCGCCTGGCCCGTCTGCAAATCGGTAAGCCGGACGAGCCCCTCCCGCACACGGAGCGCTGTCCGCCCCTCCGAAGAAGCGATATTGAACTGTGTACCAATCACTGCCGCCTCTGCTTGCGGCGTGCGGATGCGCCAGGGTCTATCTGGTGGCTGCTTTTGTGCATCAATCTGAATGAACCCGCTAGCCAACTCTAAAACACGCGGGCTCACCCGCCTCAAGTGCGCCTCCGGTCCAACCATCACCGCTCCCAACCCGCGTACCACCAGGCGAGCTTCCCCAGTTTCCGACACACGCACGGCATCTCCTGCCCGCAAAACATCGCCTACATGGACACCTTGCGATACTCCGCGATGCATCACTTCAACCCCCTGAGAAACCTCAACCACCGTCGCCCACACCTCATGACGCTCCAGTGCCCATAATCCAGCCATCGCCAGCATCATACAGATAACCGCGGCCACAATCATTGGCCATCGCTGCAGCCAGCGACTCCAGAGCAGCGAGCGCATAGGCTCAGCCACGTGAGGAGGCATTTGCTCGGCATCAACCATGGGAGCCAAAACCCACTTCTGAATCTTGCGCCGTTTCAGAGAGCGCCGCAGATCGGTCTGCAACAGCGCGCGATCCGCCAAATACGCCACCGTTTCCGGGTTATTCTCCAGCTCTTCCAGAAGACGTGCCCGCTCCGTATCAGACAAATCACCATCCAGTAACCGATCCACTCGTTGTCGCTCGGAATCGTTCATTGCGCCTCCTTGGTAATTTCGGCCTGAATACATTCCGCCAGTAAATTGCGGATCCGAAACAGCATCACACGCACCGCCCCTTCCGTAGACGCGAACACCTCGGCCACACGATCCATGGACGCATCTTCCTCATACCGGAGTTCCAGCAGTTGCCGTGACTTTTCAGGCAACTTCTCCACGCATTGCTCCATCGCCACCTGTCTTGCCGAACGCTCTGGCTGACGCTGCACTAATGCGGCTGCAAGTTGATCCATTAAAGACTCAGAGAACACCAGTCTCTCGCGGCCACGCTTCCGGTGAAAATCTGCAATCCGCGATTTTGCTAGCCACAACGCCCAAGCAACAAAAGGCCGGTTCGAGTCATATTCCTCAAATCTCCGCGCCACCGTCAGCGCTACCTGTTGGAGCACATCCTCGGCGTCCTGAAATCCAGTTACCACGGAGAACACATACGCTTGTACGGATGGCTCCACCTCCAGCCAAAGGCGAGTCAACTGCTCGCGGGTATCAATTTCGTTGTCGTGGTTCACATCCGTATGACGCGCATCCCCCCCAAACGTTAACAAGAGAAATCAAAAAGTTCACATTACCGACACGCCTAACCCACAAACGTACCTTCATGAGCTAATGGAAGAAATTCGCTTTTTGCGTACAGGTAGGGAAGGAGAGGTGCCTCAGCGTTGTTCGAAGCGGGACGTTTTTGGGTGAGGAAAGTCCCTGAGTCACGACGTAATGAGCAAATAATGACTACCGAGGGTTAGGGCAGTTTCAGAGGAGCCCGGTGCGGGAAATCCGCACGCCGGGATCTGCGAGGGGATTGTCGGGCAACTGACAGTTCTCTCTCAATATATTAACCCGCAATGCTGATTCGGCCCCTCCCCCCAAATGCGTACGCAAAAAGGGAATTCTTATCAGCTTCGCAACCCCGCACCACTCGTGGGAACGCGGAACCAATGAGAACACCAACGGATTACTCCGACAGTACCTCCCCAAAAGAACGAGCATGGCAATTCTTGACCAAACCGACTGTGACAATCTGGCGTATCAACTCAACCAACGGCCAAGAAAACGCCTCGGATTTAACACCCCAAATCAGGTCTTCCTTCAAAACAAAGGAAAGGATAGGCATTTGCTTTTTGCCCCCCGGCACGATTTCTTCAGCCTGGACGCGGGAGCGTTAATACGCGGCCGGTTTGACGTCCGGACCAATCGAGATCTCCCAGGTCTCCGGCGCGGCGGCTGGTTTCAGCCTCACGGCAATCAGAGCCGCACCGACGCGCTCGGTGCGCGAGAACCACGTGCCGCATTCTCCCGCCGTGACCGGGTCGTTGACCCCGGCGGGCAACAGCGCGGCCAGCAGGCGACCCTGAGCCATGATCTCGCCGAGCGGCCTGGGCAGTTTTAGCTACCGTGGATGCCCACGGATCCAGTTGGCCGTGTCCAGTTCCACCACGGCTACGGGCGCGCCAGTGGGACGGAAGAGCGCACGTGAAAAAAGCCCGAACCGCACAGGCCCGGTTAGCGGCGGCACGGCGGTTGCGCTCAGTTGGAGCGTCTGCCCCGTCCCGAGATCCGCTTCCCAGCTGAGATGTTCGGCCCCCGCCCAGATGTCGACCTGCCGCATGGTCCATCGCAGACCGTCGCCCCCTTCGCGGGCGATCGTGAGTGCCCGCGTCCGGCCGGCATCGATCACCGATTGCACCGCTCCCTGCACCACACCGATGCCAGTCGCTGGGAACACCACGCCACCCGGCGCGAGCACCCGCGCCCCCTCCATGTGGCAGGGATAGCTGCCCCGCACCAAGTAGCGGCCGGCAGGTCCCTCCACACCCACCTGCAGCCGCTCCGGTTGTACGAGGTAGCTGAGCTTCACATTGTTTCCTCGGGTCACCTCGACCTTCACTTTGGTGGGCGAAAGTTGCTCCACCGTCACGGAGTCCGTCGGTTTGGCTGCGACCGGCGCACCGCCTTTTGCCTCAAAGATACCAAGTGCCGGTGTCCTTCCCAGAGCGGAGGCGACGGTTTCCATCAGGGCGTTGCCATTGAGGTCGGCCATCCGCGTCACCTCGCCATTGGCCGCAAGCCGCAGGAAGTATCCGTTCGTGCCGGCCACGGCAGCGATCTCACGCTCCCCCTGCGGCAGGGCGGTCACGTTGACCGCATTCGTTGGTTTTTCGGCGGCTCTGACGGGCCGGACAGCGAATACTGCCAATGCCACCAGGACCGAGAGGAATGTGGGTGGTTTCATAACTTGTTCTTCAAGACTCACCGAGGGGTGACCGGGTAGAGGTTCGCAGTCGAGACGCTCTGGCGGGGCTGGAGCGGGGTTGACCACTCGAGCGTGATGCCCCCTCCCTCGCGGCACCGGGTGGAGGTCAGTTCGATGGGCATGCGCTGCCGTAGCAGCTTGACCGGTGTGCCGGTGGTTTGCTCCCGCGAGGGCTTTGCGTCTTTTTGTTCTAGCACCATTGCGCGGTTGACGAGCAGCGTTACCGCGCCGTCGGTCCTCGCAGTGAATGTGTGCTCAATTCCGCCGTCGTCGTAGTCCCTGCCGTCCACAACGAACTTGTCCACATGCACCCAGGAGTCGCTCGATGCCTTGTTGCGCGGCTTCCCCTGCCAACCCACCACGGTGATGGTTACTTCGTGCTCGCCAAGGGCAAGCCCCTCCTTCTCAAAGAGCCCCACACCGCGTGTCACCTCTGGGCTGTAGCAATCGAACTGCGGCTGCAACTCGCCATCGAGCGTGATCTCGGCGAAGCCGCAATTCGGGCCGGTCTTGCCCACGACCCGAATCGCGCTGCCGTGAAAACGGAAGGTGACGCTGGCTTGATTGTCGCGCGAGCCCCGGGTGGCGCCGTCGAAGGCATCCTTGTCCTTTTGCTCGCTCCACGGACCCCGGTAGGACGGTCCGTATTTCGGGAGAAGCATTCCCGTCCAGCAAATGCCCGCGGGCGCCGGGTTCTGGGGGCCCCACGTGATATCGACAACCGGGGTCACCGCCACTGCACGCTGTGTGGTGAGCGCGGCATCCGCAAAGGTGACCGCGGTCAACCCCTGACCCGTGTGGGGCGTCGCGGCCTCGTTGAGATGGAACGTCCCCGACTGGCGCTGCCAATCGTTCCAACCCGAGATGCGATAGACGCGCACCTCGTTCTCCCAATTGCCGAAGAAGAGCACATCGCCGCCGGGAAGCGTTGCCACGGAGGCGTGGCAGAATTCGCCACCCAGCTGGTACCAGTGGTTTGCGATATCTGCGAAGTCGCTGGTGTCCATCAGCCCACCCACAAAGAGGCCGTCCGGATCCCAGACGTAAGACAGGTTCCCATAGAGCTTCTGCGTGTTCGACCCGCCGTCATTGTCGATGGCGACGACGCAGTCGTGGGCGAAGCCCGCGATGCCGCGCAGATGCGTGCGCACGTCGCCGGGGACTGTGTGTCCCCTCGAAAGCTGTCCGACGGTCCACTGCGCGGTGCCGTCGGGGGCCCACTTCTGCATGAAGGAGTCTGCGTAGTCGCACCAGTTTCGGGTCCAGTCATTCAACGCTGCATAGAGGCTGCCGGTCTTCGGATCGCGCCCCATAAAGACCGACCATCGGGTGTCGGCGAAATGGTTTGGATCAAAACGCGAAGGCATGGTGGCGAGACGCTCGCCCTCTGGCATCGTGCCGTAGATAGGGCTGCCCGCCGCATTCCACGCCGTCACCACAAAGCGATTCACCCAGCGTCCCTTGCTGTCTCCGGTCGCCGTGAAACAACTGAAGTCGGAGGCGGTGTGGGGCTCAAAGCCATTCGGGATTCCTTTTTCGTAAAAGGTGACCTCGGCTTGCTGCGGAAGTCCGTCACCGTTGGCGTCATTCCACTGGTAGGCGGTCTGATAGGAAGCGTTCTTACCGAACCAGTCTTTGAGAAATTGCGGCGAGTTCCTCAAAAGGCCGCAAACCGTCGAGGGCACGAGCCTCCAGTTTTTCTCGTCCACCTTCAGGATGGTTGGGAGCGTCTCCAGCGCGAGGTAGGTCGCCCCGTCATGCTTGTAAACGCGGAAGTAACCGCCCTCGTTCCAACTGTCGCCCACGAGGCCATCGGCAAGGCCCTTGTAGCGGTAACAGGAATGGACGGACCACGATTTCCGTTCGTAGTCCACGAGCACCCGCATCACCCAGCCATACTGCGAGCCCACCCACATCACGTTTGGGTCGTCGCCCTCGGGAGCAGCATGCGGTGCCCAGCGTTGGCCCCCATACCATTCCCGTATGAGCGCTCCGTCCTTCGCGAAATGGGCGGTGCGCCGGGGCGCGGCCGACGCTTCGGTCACATAAAAACCGCCCTTCCCGTCGGCGCAGAGATCCGCGAATCCGGCGAAGCTGCGTTTGGCGGCATCATCATAGAGCCCGTCCTGCCGGCCCCCTTTTGCGCCGTAGGTGTTGAGCAAAGCGCCAGTGGAAGAGAAGCGTTTGATCTGCTGAGTGCCGGATTCATACACGAGCAATTCGCCCGAGGCATGATCGACATCGAGCCGGCCAGGCTTATCGAGGCCGGTGATGAAGTCGCTTGGTGCCCTATTTGTCTGCGAAAGCTTCACAATGCGGTCGCCAGTGCTGACGAAGACCACGCCATCTGCTCCGACGGTTAGGCCTGCTGGCGCTGGCACCTCCGCCGTGTCGAGCAGCTTGCCGGTTTGTGGATCATACCAGCGCAGTGCGTTCCGCTTTTTATAGGCCACGACCAGCACGCCAGCGTGTGCGTCCATGTCGCTGGCATCCATGTCGTCGGTCGCGTGATCCCACTGCACGTCGATCATCACGGGATAGGCCCCGACCGCGGTTCCTGCCACCGTGCGCTTCGCCAACCGGCCCGTGGCGGCTTCATAGACGTAGAGCAACTGTTTGCGGCGCTGCGCGGGGGCGACGCGACCGTCGATGTGCATGTGATGCCCAAGCATGAAAATCTCGCCGCCGTCCACGGCGAGGCTGAGCGCTCCGTCCCATGGCCTCGGGTGCAGCGTGCTCCAGAGTCGGGACACCCCGTCGGGGGTCATCTTGAGCATGCAGGTCTCGATGTTTTCCGTCGTGTTGGCTGCGACGTAGACCCCGGACTCATCCACGGCGATGCCGAACGGCGAACTGTGCGTGCCGGGGCCGCAGGCAGTCCGCCAGTTGTCGCCGGGAGGGAAGTTTGAGCCGAGGCTCATCAGGTAGGTCGCCTTCAGCCCAGGCGTCTGCAGAAGCTTCCAGGTGTATTCGCCCGCCGGAAGCGCACCGCCGTCGCGGTCGAGGCCGTCCCAGATCAGCGCATGGCCACCCGCTGTCTTCGGAGCCGCGTGCAACAACTCCCGCACCAGGCGGCCCTGAGCATCATAGATGGCGGCGGATGCGTTCCCGGGCTTCTCAAGGTTGAATGGAATGTCGGCGGCGTGGGTGAAGCCGGTGGTCAGAAGGAGGAAGGCGAGCGGGAGCGTGAGATTCATTTGGTGCCTTGTCTTGCTGCTAGGTTTCATCGTTTGACAGGTGCGAGTTCATCGAGTCGCTTGGTTGCGTCATCGACGATGAGCAGATTTTCATCCGCGATCTTCCGAGCGGCGTGGTCGAAGGGAGCGGAACCAAACTTCCGGCAAAGCCCGGCGTGCGCTTTCAAGACATTCACCTGCTCCGGCCGCAGGAATTGCCAGCGAAACGGATCGCCCTTCTTGCCGGGGCCGACGTAGCGATGCACCTGCCACCAACGGATCAATGCCGCAGCCCCGTCGGCCAGCGTTGCGGAGGCTTCGGCGGCGGTTGTGGGCGGGTGCGCCGTGGCCTGAAGCAGTTGTCGTCGCGATTGCACTTGGGCGGCGATGATCTCGACGTAACGCTGTGGTCCGCCGGGAATGCAACGGGCGAAATCGGAAGCGAGTTTTTGCGCACGCACTTTTTCCGCTAGATCAGCGGGAAGTTTTTCCAGCGGAAGTTGCAGGCACGACCAAGCGGGCACGAGCACGGAAGGATCACCTCCGAGTTCCCGTGCCAAGTCGGTCAGCACGTCATCCTGCGCACGATCGAGATACCGGAGATCAGCAGCAGCGCGGGCGAAGTAGTAGAGATTCGGCAAGACCATGACAGGTTGTTGCGCATTGCCGAAAACGCCTTTGGCGACACCGGCATACTGGCTCTCCTGCTGCAGCGCATTGCGGATGAGATCAAACTGCAGCACGGCGGCCGGTGGAGTCGGCTCGAACTCGATCGCCTCGTAACACAACAGCGTCGCACGAGACATCAGCCCCGCCTTTTCTGCGAGCGCGATGGTGGTCCGGCCATTGGCCCAGCCCTCACGGTGGCTGCGTCCGGGCAATATCTCCCAATCTCCACGCTTCGTCTCCTTCAGCGCGTCGTAACATTGTTCCACCAGCGGGCCGACGGGTGCTCGCCAAAAGCCGCCCTGAGTATTGCGGCCCCAGCCCGTCCAGATCCACGGGATGATCGGTTTGCCGGGCACGGCTCGTTGATCGCTCGCGAGGATGCGCAGGTATTCTTCCATGGGCGCACCGACGTAACCACCCGGGTCGCCGTCGATCACGACAAAGGCATCCGCATTGTCCAACAGACGCAGGACCGCGGTGCGGTGCTTGAGATAGGCCTCCTCGGTGGCCGCGTCGGTCAGACGGACCTCGCGGGTCGTGGCGTAGAGACTGCGCTCCGCCCAGAGTTTGCCACGGACTGCGTCCGTCGAGATCACCGTGGGGCAGTAGACCATCCACAGCTTCAAGCCCGCCGAATGCGCATCGTCAATGACACCACGATACGAGCGCAGCGTGTCGGCATCCTCGTCCGAAAGTGGCATCGGGGCGGCTTCCGGCGTGGGCCACACCATCACATGGTTGAATCCCAAATGCTGGAGCAGACGGAACATCCCCGCCATGTCCTCGCGACTCCATGAGCGAACCGCGAACGGATGCTCCATCACCCAACTGCCATGAAGGTAGAACCCGCGCCGTTTGAAACCGCGTGGTTCCGCTGACTGGACGGCCGCCGCGACGTTGCCGGGTTTGTCGAGGGTGAAGGGGATGTCGGCAGCGTGGGTGGTGCCGGTGATGAGAAGAAGAAGGAGAGTGAGCAGGCGGCGCATGGAGTGAATGGAGCTTTCTTGGTCTTCCGGCACCGGGCTCTTAGTTTGCTGCAGCGGGATAAAAGGATAGGCATTTGCTTTTTGCCCCCCGGCACGACTTCTTCAGCCTAGACGCGGGAGCGTTAAATTTCGCCCCGGTCCCAGTCCCCGCTTTTTTCGTGCGCCCCGTACATCAGCAGCAGGGAACCGTCCCGCAAAGGGATCAACGACGCCTCGCCGTTGCGGGCCGCTTCCTTCGAGTGCGGCACAACGATGTGGCTCGGAAGGTCGCGAGGGACCACCTCCGCCGCCGGCAAGGGAACACACGGCGCGAACAGAAAAACGGGGAGAAGAGAAAAAATGCGTTTCATTGGGGAGTATTTTGTTTTTTCCAAAGTTGGAGGAGGAAATCCCCCCGTGTCTGGGTGGTTGCGGGGGATGGTACGGCTTCGGATTCCCGGACCCTTCGGGTGAGGCGCATCGGATCGAGTGTGCCGGCTTGGAGTTGGGCGAATCCCTCGAGCCATGTGGTTTGTAGGGCCTCCGAGAGAGGCTCCCCGAGTTTGGCATTGTAACCGGCGAAGAAGCCCTTGGTGCCGAAATACTGCGCGGCCGGCATGGCGGGATGATCGGCGTCGGCCTGCAGTTCGTTGAAGAAGGTGGTGAAGTGCCTTTTCCCGCAGAGGGTTTTTAGCAGGAGCTCGGAATTGAGTTCCGCCGGTGTGGTGTGGTGCTTGCCCGCCAGGGCGGCGGCAATCCCGGCAGCCTCGCCGGTCATCATCCAGACCGGTTCGAGACGCACCGCCCCCCAGGCCACGTGCGTGGCGCTTAGGCAGACCGGCACGAGAAGGTTGTCCACGCCCCGCGGCAACAGGCACCGGTAGGGAATCTGTGCGGGCCGGGATTCCTCGGTGAGAACCAGCTTGCCGTCAAAGTCGTATCCCGGGCTGCGGTCCCAGGTGCAGTCGTGAGAATCCATGGGCCAATCCGTAAAAGCGATGCTGTCCGGATGGACGGGGGTGCGGACGATGCCCTGCGCGGAACGGTTGTCCAGTTCGGTGAAGACGTGGCGTCCGACGATGCGGCGCGCCTCGCGAACATACATTTCGTAGGGGATGTTGTCGTTGTCGGGAAACTCGTCGAGCGGCAGTCCGATGCGACGGGCCCGGGCTCGCGCCTCGGTTTTCTGGGACTCGTCGTTTTGCAAAAAGTAGATCAGACCGAGCGCGAAGTTTTTGTGCCGTTCGATGATCTTTTCGCGTTCGGGCCACGATGCCTCGGGGTAGGCGTGGTTCTCGCCGGGGAGCAGGGCGCTGTTGAAAAGCCCCTTGCCGTTGAGTTTTCCCGCTCCCATGCCGAGGCGGTAGTAGCCGACGTATTCCTCCCGGTTGTAGCCGGGCGGCATTTCCGGAAGCCGGATCTGGCCCTCCCGGTCGCTCAGGCAGAATCGGTAGTTGAAACCCTGAATTGCACCGTCGGCCGTGTGGGGGCTCTTGGGATCGATGGCGCCCTGAATGTGGTTGTAGAGATGGAGGTTGAGCTTGCCGTCCTTCACGTCCTGCGGGCCGGTTGTGCCCTGGAGCTTGGTAAATAACTTTCCAGCGTGCGGTTCGCCGTGCTCGGCACGAGCCTCCCGCCCCACGCGGTACGGCACTTTGGCCAGCGCGGCGAGGTCTCCTTCATACGTGGCGTCCACATAGGTGGCGGCGCGCACCGTGATGTCCCGGGTGGTTCCGTATTCCCGGAGGGTGAGCGTTTTCAACAGCGCGCCGTCTCGCTCGATGGCCGCAGGATGATGGGAGAGCAGCGTCGTGATGTTCCTCTCCCGTGAAACAAACTGGTTGAACAAACGCTCCGCCACGCCGCACTCAAACCGGCTCATCGGGTAGTGCGTCTGAGTGTAACGGGCCTGCTGAAATTGCGGTGACTTTTCGCCATAGGTCGCGCGGTAGTGTTCCTCGATCATCGCGGCGTACTCGTTGAAGAGGGGCGAGCGCGGCCCACCGTAAAGCGAGTCCCATTGCATGAGCCCGTTGGTGAGCATGCCTCCGAGGTGCCGGTTGTGCTGCACAAGCAACACCGAGCATCCCTCTCGCGCTGCCCGCACGGCGCACGCGATGCCGCCCGGCGTGCCGCCGACCACGACGACGTCATACGACTTGCCGTTCACGTCCCCGGACTTGGCGGCGCTATCCAAGCGCATCGATGCGGGATGCTTCTCTCCGGTGGCATCGGTCCCTTTCGCGGCCGTTGTGCTCCGGAGCGCTGGAGTGGAAGCCGGGCCCTCCGTGGACTGCGCCACGATGGTGTGCCTGGGAAAATCCTGCAGAGGCGGACTGGCGGACTGCGCGCGGTCCTGCGGCACCAGAGCGGGGACTGCGAGAAACAGAAGAACGGGGTTCACGGGGAGGGGGGAAGTTTCTGCCAGAGGTGGAGGAGGAAATCTCCCCGCGTCTGTGCGGTTGTGGAGGATGCTACTGCCTCGGCCTCCCGGACTATTCGGGCGAGGCGCATGGGGTCGAGCGTGCCGGCTTGGAGTTGAGTGAATCCCTCAAGCCATGCCTTTTGGAGGCTCTCGGAGAGAGGCTCCCCGAGCTTGGCTTCGTAACCGGCGAAAAAACCCTTGGTGCCGAGATACTGCGCGGCGGAAACGCGCGGGTCGTCGCCTGCGGCATCTAGGTCATTGAAGAAGGTGACAGCCATCCGGCTTGCAGCGAGTTTTCGGATTAACTTATCCGGCGCGAGTTCTGCGGTTGTGGTTTGGCCTTTTACCGCGAGCGCGGCAGCGTGGCCGGCGCTTTCCCCGAGTTGCATCCAGACGGGTTCGAGGCGGATGCTGCCCCATCCGACGTGCGATGCGCTGATGGCCACGGAAACGAGCAGGTTTTTGACGTCGTTAGGGAGCAGGCAGCGGTAGGGCACCTGCGCGGGGCGTGATTCCTCGCCAAGAAACAAGATCCCATCAGCGCTGCCTCCGGGAACGGCACGTGGCAAACAGGCGACGGAATCCATAGGCCAGTCGGTTAAGGCGATGCTGTCGCTGTGGATGGGCGTCCGATCCAGGCCCTCCGCTACAACATTGTCGTGTTCCTTGAAGACATAGCGTCCGACGAGACGCCGCGCTTCGCGCACGTAGATTTCATACGGAAGGATAGGCATTTGCTTTTTGCCCCCCGGCACGACTTCTTCAGCCTAGACGCGGGAGCGTTAAGGGAGAATTGTTTTTGCCCGATTCCAGGCGCGGCGTCCAGCGAAATCCGGCCATTATGTGCGATTTTGGCTTTGGTTTCCGGCAAAAGACCGGCTTTGGTTCAAAGCTCGTCCCGTTCAACCTGAGCAGCAGTTCCTAGCGACAGTTTTATCGTCAATTTAGGCAATGGAGCATTCTCGATGAGTGTGGTGATTCGAGCGTCTGATACCTAAAAAAGAGGCCCACGCCGAAGCCCCCTTTCCGCCAAGGACACCAGAGCATCCCTGACTCGCATTCTGGACGTCTCCAGTCGCTCCTCCATCAAACCAGCAGCATCGCAGCGCTACGGCTTGATGGTCCTGCCCATGCACGGATGGCGACGGATCATGTCGTCGGCCATGTTCCGCAGCCTGCTCTCCAAGTTTTGCACGGCTTCATCCGACACTCGCTTCATTCCCAACGCTGGTCGCAGCATTTGTGCCCGGTCGAGAAGATAGCGTTTCATCGTGGCTTGGTTTACTAAGCGGCTCATTCTTAGTTCCTCCCGTGCATGTTGGCCTCGGCGTCGAAGAGCCCGTACAAGGCTTCTCCACGTTTGCAGGCAGTGTGGGGATTCACTCGTTTGTGGACCTCGGTCACCGCATTGAACAGGCTCCACGCTGTCCTCGGCAGAAACTCACGGTGACTGGGTTCACGCCATTCGTGGAGAACGTCAGGAACCTGGGTCGTGGTTATGGCTCCAGCATCCAAGGCTCTTATCACAATGTCGTGCGCCTGCTGATCGTCGACAGGCGTTTCATTGTAACTCCAGATTCGGTGGTCAAGGCCCCTGAGTTTATTTCCAAGCTGACCCACAGCCCTTGCCGTAAGGTGACGCAGGTCGCGTTCAGCAAAGCGGGTGTGCTTTCGTGAGATTTGCACCTCACCGCTGAAGGCGTAGGGTAGGAGCGCCGGCATCCTTGCGGATGCCAGCTACTCCCCCCTCCGAACCGGACGTGCGACTTTCATCGCATCCGGCTCTCCATCAGATTTTCTATCTCTTAGCCATGAAGGTCAGGAATGCTTCCCTTCGGTTTTAGGTCGGGATTGTCGGTCTTATAACGCTTCCACGCTTTGGGCGAGAAAAGTGATAGGACCTTATTTTCCAACTGAATACCGATGGCGTCGCCTTTCCTTAACCGGCTATAGGTTCGGGTACGGTGAGTCCGTCCCTTCGATGCGAGCGTTTTAATCAGACTATCTTTACACAACCAGTGGAGGCGATTGCCGACGTATCTCCAGTTCTTCGCTCGTGAGTAATAACTACTCACTCCACGCAGTTCCTGAATGTAGCGACGGAAGATCTCTTCCTCGGTTAGATTCATCAATGGACACCGTGGACGGGTGCGGCAGTCTTCAATGTTGTCGATGTAGCCGCGTTCACAAGCGAACTTGAGAGCGCGTTCCATCGGCCATTCTAGTGTTACCACACCGCGCATCATGGATCTCCGCTTTCCTCCACGCGTTCTAACCACGCGATTTGAGTCAGTGACGATCTTGATGTCGTATCCAAGGAAACGAGTCCCATCAGCACCGTGGACGATGCCTGTTTTCTCTGAGGCTAATTCAACCTTCAACGTCTGCTGCATAAACGCATTCAGCTCATCTAGAATGAGTTGAGCGTCTGATTTTGCCCCAATGATGCTTATGACAAAGTCATCGGCATATCGTACAAAACGCATTCGTCGGAAGTTTGGATCGTGACTTTCCGATGGTGGGCATTGCAGGTATTCCTCCCAGCGTTGCTTTATTGTCGGAGCGAGTTGCTCGGCTTTCTCAGGTTGGCCCATCGTCTTTAGTTTGCGAGCACGGTAGAGCAGCCTTTGATAGGATCCATAACGCCGTTTGGCGTCAGGGTTCACCGCTCTGCCTGCACCAAGGTTAAAGGCGCGAGTTTTCTGATCCAGCCACTCATCGAGTTCATGGAGGTAGATGTTTGCTAGAATCGGTGAAACCGTTCCGCCCTGCGGCGTTCCGCTGTAAGTGCGGTGGTAGACCCAATTCTCCAAATATCCGGCCTCTAGAAACGATCGCATGAGTTTGAGAAACCGTCTGTCCTCGATTCGTTTTGCCAGCAGTTCCATCAGAACGTCATGGCTGATGTTGTCGAAGCATCCACGGATGTCCGCTTCGACGATCCATTTAGTTCCGTTCCAGTTGTGTTTGATTTCGTCCAGAGCCGTGTGGCACGAACGTCCCTTTCGAAAACCATGCGAATGATCTGAAAAGACCGGTTCGTAGATTTCTTCGAGAAGACGCGCCGCCATAGCCTGCACGAGTTTGTCTGTCGCCGTTGGTATTCCCAGTGGACGAAACTTTCCGTTCTTTTTGGGAATATAGGCACGTCGCGTCGGTTTAGGACGGTATTCGTCCGTACGCAGGTTTTCTCGGATTGAATCGATGCGAAGGCAGGCATCTTGATGAATTTCTCCATCTATGCCTGGGGTTTGAGCACCTTTGTTCCGACTGATGTTTGCCGCAATCTCCTGCCAGAGATCGGGGTAATTGGTCATCAGCTGAAATACCCGCTGAACCTTATGTCCATTCTTCGAGCATTGAGAAAGTCCTTGAAGCCGTTTCTGCGTTTTGTCGGTCAGCATTGGCTGGCCTCCGTTCAAACGTTCTTCTCGGAGTTTTCTGACTGCCTCCCTTCCTCCACGACCTTGTGAATTTCCCCTCGATTTCTCGCTGGTTATATCATGGTCATGTCCGACCCTAGGGCCGGCTGCTCTGGGCGTTACCCCAGCACGTCGAGTATTATGGAGGCTCCGTCGCCGTGCAGGAGTCGGCTCCTGTTTAGGCGATCCCGTGGTACGTAGATAGTGATGATTTTGAACACGTAGGCGCCCCGTTCGATCGTTATCCGACTTACTGTCGGCACCGTCCCCTGGCTGCTGCGGCTCGTCCAATCTGGCAGAACGAGTGTCATGGGGAGCCTGCTCCTTATCTGGTGTGGGCAGTGAGTGCGATCCTCCGGTTTCGATCTGGGGTTCAGGCAGTGTAGCTTTCGCCCTATGTTCCTCTCCTTGCCGTCGACTCTTGGGAATTTCCAGCTCCCCGCACGACGGCTTTACAGACATGCTATTTTCCTCCGCCTCTTTCGAGGTTGCAGACCGTTGCCGGACCGAAGTGAGTCTATTGGAGTCATTCATTACAGCTTGAATGGTAAAGTCTTAATTTACTTTCACTATTTACGCCGCACGGCGCAC
>CANJPY010000098.1 GCA_947476255.1 Chthoniobacteraceae bacterium
GCGCCACACGGCAATGCAAATGAAGCAAACCGGAGAACAGCCTCCGAGAGCCGGATGCGGGAAATCCGCCCGTCCGGTTCGATGAGGGGGAGAGGAGGACAAGGAGTGGTTGTGGCCGCAAACCATCCTCGTCTCCCTACTCTATTTATTGTGCACGGCGTCGACGACAAACTTTTCGTCAACGAAGTCCACGAATTGGTCGAAAACATGCGGACTGCTGGACAAGACGTGGAGCCTCACTTCATCACGAAGGAGCTGGTTGACGGGAAGGTCTTTACCACAACCGGTCACGCGCTCGGAGACCGGACCCAGATCGTACAACAAGTCGCAGAGAAATATCTGCTGCCCTCCAGTCCAGAAGCGCTTCACCGCGCAGGAGAGACAGACTTTGAACGACTCGATGAATCCGTTCGCTACCCAACCTCCGGCGGGGTCTGGACAATTTCGTATTCCCAAGGCTACCCCGTCGGCCGCTTCGAACCCAAGCGTTAGACCGGCACCACCGCGCAGCAAGTTGGCCGGAGCGCCCTCATTGCCATACACTGCGGGCTTGGCGCTTTACCTGACAACGACCCACACCAAAGCCCCGCAAGAAACGCGACGCTGGAGACACCGCAGCAGCAGCAGTTCGCCGAAATGCGGACTGCGAAACAAAACGTGCTGAAAAATTGGCCTGCCTTGGTCGAGACAACCGAGACAGCCCATTCATTCCCGCGAAAAATTCTACACCAGACCAACCCCGGCTAGAGTTTTTCTTCAAACTCCACAAGCCGCTGAAGCGCTTCCAAAAATTCACGGAACGCTGGAGCGGGCAGCATGATCGTGTCACGCCGGCCTCCCACATCTTCAGTGATTTTCAAAAACCGGCCGCGTTGGTTTTCTTTCAAATCGAGAAAAAAAACTTTCCGCTCATGGGTGACTTTCTCCGAAGCAATGGGCTCAGAACCCGAACGCTCCCCGCTTTCACTCGTATTCATCATATCCTTATGAATGGCCACAGGATTTGCCTTCCATAGGCGGCCTGCGAACGCCCAAAAATTTACCCGAGAGACACGAAGACGCAATACAAATTATCGAAGTCCAATATACTGGTTCGCTTCCCACCCGAAAGACGGTCGTGTCCAATCCGCTTCCAGCGCGCGAACGCTTGCCACACAAGGCCCCAAAATAGCAGGCTGGAGCCATGCAACCCACCATGGAGAAAACCGCGTCCATCCGCACAGAGTCGATATTGGCACCTTTAGACTCTTTTTCCCGCAGACACCTCGGCTCAAATGCTTCAGGCCTCGAAGCGTTGCTCCAAGCGCTCCACCTTCCTTCTTTGGATGCCCTGATAGACGCCACGGTTCCCCCCTCCATCCGTCTTTCCACCCCCCTGAACCTCCCCAAAGCGGTTGGCGAACACGCGGCCCTCACCGAACTCCGCAAACTCGCCTCCCAGAATACGATCAAAAAAAGTTTTATCGGCCAGGGCTACTACGGGTGCAATACCCCTCCGGTGATTCTCCGCAATATCTTGGAAAACCCGGGTTGGTACACCGCTTATACCCCTTATCAGGCTGAAATTGCCCAGGGCCGTCTTGAGGCAATTGCCAACTTCCAAACGATGATCATCGACCTTACGGGGATGGACATCGCAAACGCCTCCATGTTGGACGAGGCCACCGCCGCCGCTGAAGCTGTCGCTATGGCCCTCAGCGCCAGCCGGCTTCCCCAAAATAAAACCGTTCTCATTGACCATCGCTGCCATCCCCAAACCATCTCCGTCGTGAGTACCCGTGCGGCCGCTCTCGGTCTCAGCGTTCTTGTCGAAGACGCTTTCGCGTTTTCTGAAAAACGCGGCATTTTCACCCTTCTTCTCCAAATCCCAGATACACTTGGTTCGATCCGCGATTTCAAAGCCCTCGCAGAGAGTGCACACAAAGCGGGTGCACTTGTCATTGCAGCGGCCGATCCTCTCGCTCTCACCTTGATTGATCCCCCGGGAGCTTGGGGCGCCGACATCGCCGTGGGTTCCACGCAGCGCTTTGGCGTGCCCATGGGCTTTGGTGGACCACACGCCGCCTATCTGGCAACCAAAGATGCCTTTAAACGCACCATGCCCGGTCGCCTCGTGGGCCTTTCCCATGACGCCCAAGGCCGCCCAGCCTACCGCCTCGCCCTCCAAACCCGCGAGCAACACATCCGCAGGGACAAGGCCACAAGCAATATTTGCACCGCGCAGGTCTTGTTGGCAGTCATCGCCTCCATGTACGCGGTTTATCATGGCCCAGAGGGACTCACCGCCATCGCACGGCGCGTCCACACGCTCGCGCTCCTCCTCGCCCACTCGCTTCAAACACTAGGACACCACATCCAGGACGGCCTCTTTTTCGACACTATTGTGGTTCTGCTTTCGTCCGAAAAACGCGACGCGTTTCTAACCAAAGCCCTCGAAGCCGAAATGAACCTCCGCTCCCTGCCCGAGGGTGTAGGCATCTCTCTTGATGAAACCACTCAATTGGAGGATATCGCTGCCCTTTGGAAAATAGCGGGAGGCCAAGGCTCCCCAGCCTTCGACGATCTCATGCTTGATATCGCCGCCGCCCTGCCGAAACTCGAAACACGGCAGGCCGCCTTTCTAACGCATCCTGTTTTCCATCAGTACCATACGGAAACGGAAATGCTCCGTTATATGCGCAGCCTCGAAGCCAAGGATGTGTCGCTCGTGCACTCCATGATTCCCCTGGGTTCCTGCACCATGAAGCTCAACGCCACCAGCGAAATGCTTCCTGTCACATGGCCGGAGTTTTCCCAGTTGCACCCCTTCTGCCCGCCGGACCAAGCCGCGGGCTATCTGGAAATGATGCGTCAACTCGAAACGTGGCTTGCTGAAATCACTGGGTTTGCCGCGGTGAGTTTGGAGCCCAATGCAGGCTCTCAGGGAGAATATGCAGGGCTGCTCGTGATCCGCGAATATCACCTTGCTCGCAATGATTTCCACCGCGACGTCTGCCTCATCCCCACGAGCGCTCATGGAACAAATCCAGCCAGCGCCGTGATGGCTGGAATGCGGGTTGTGGGCGTTGCCTGTGATGCTGACGGCAATATTGATGTGAACGATCTGCGCGCCAAAGTCGACCAGCACTCCAGCAACCTCGCCGCGCTGATGGTGACGTATCCAAGCACCCACGGCGTTTTTGAAGAGGGCATCCGCGATATCTGCGACCTCATTCACCGGCACGGTGGCCAGGTTTATATGGATGGAGCCAATATGAACGCCCAAGTCGGACTCTGCCGCCCGGGCGATTTTGGCGCGGATGTGTGCCACCTCAACCTCCACAAAACTTTCTGCATCCCCCATGGCGGAGGCGGTCCCGGCGTGGGCCCCATCGGCGTGGCAGCCCATCTCGCCCCGTTTTTACCCGATCACAAGCGGGCGGGCACCAGCGACCGCAAAGGGGCTGTTTCCGCCGCACCGCAAGGAAGTGCAAGCATCCTCGTCATTCCGTGGATGTACCTGCGCATGATGGGGCCGCAGGGCCTTGTCGAGGCAACGCGCCTCGCGATCCTCAATGCCAACTATATCGCCAACCGTCTCGAACCTTTCTTCCCCATTTTATTCCGGGGCAAAGACGGCTGGGTGGCACATGAGTGTATTCTCGACCTTCGCAGTTTCAAAGCCACCACGGCCGAAGATGTCGCCAAGCGCCTCATGGACTATGGCTTTCATGCACCAACCCTGAGCTGGCCCGTGCCAGGCACGCTGATGGTTGAACCCACCGAAAGCGAGTCCAAAGCCGAACTCGACCGTTTCTGCGAAGCCATGATCACCATTCACGCAGAGATGACCGCCGTGGAAAACGGAAGCGCAGATCCCTCAAACAACGTCCTCAAAAATGCCCCTCATCCCGCGACCGTTGTCTGCAACGATACGTGGGACCGGCCTTATTCGAGAACCCAGGCAGCCTTCCCTGCGAAGTGGGTTCGGGAGACCAAAATCTGGCCTTCCGTGGGCCGCATCGACAACGTGTGGGGAGATCGCAACCTGTTCTGCGCCTGCGCCCCCGTTGCCGACGCCGAATAGCACAAACAAGGCGGCAGGGAGTTCTGTAAAAGCGAAAGCGGTTTGGGAAATAAACTTCCCAGACCGCCCTGACCAACGACTCCACACACACACCGGTGTCCGTATTCCTACACCGGCTCGCCCACTAAATCGTAGATTTGCGTGCCCGTGATCCGCACCTCGATAAACTCACCCACGGTAGCGGGTTTCGTAAGATGGATACGGCCGTCGATATCCGGTGCATCGGCCGCAGCACGCGCAACGCTCGGTCCATCCACCAACGCTTTGACGGTACGCCCCACCTGTTCGTTGGAAATCTCGCCCGCAATGCGCTGCTGGAGTTTCATCGCCTTGCGGTAGCGCGCCTGCTTGGTTTTGGCGGGCAACTGACCCTCCATCTTCGCCGCCTTGGAGCCCTCTTCCTGCGAATAAGTGAACACCCCAAGCCGTTCAAAACGAGTGCGTTTAATGAAGTCCAACAGATACTCGAACTCCTCCTCCGTCTCCCCTGGAAAACCGACGATAAAGGTCGTGCGTATCGCGATCCCTGGAATCCCGGCGCGAATCCGTGTGATCAAATTCTCGATGTGCTCGCTGCTGGTTTCGCGCTGCATGATTTTGAGCATGCGCGGATGAATGTGCTGCAATGGCATGTCAATATAACGACACACCTTTTCGCACGCCGCGATCGTCGCGATCAGCTCATCACTCCAATGCGCGGGATGGGTGTAAAGGAGGCGTATCCAGAAATCCCCTTCAAGGGCGTTGAGCGCGCGCAAAAGGTGCGTCAATGTCGTTCCCCTCGAGGAATCCACGGGTTGCCGGGGACCCGCTTTTTCCTCCCAAAGGTCCATTCCAAAGTAGGTCGTGTCCTGAGAAATGAGGTTGATCTCCTTCACGCCTTCCGCCACGAGTTGCCGGACTTCAGCCACCACAGACTCAATGGTCCGAGAGCGGTGACGGCCCCGCATTTGAGGGATCACACAAAAAGAACAAGGGTGGTTGCAGCCTTCCGCAATCTTGGTGAAGACAGTGTGTTTGGGAGTCAGGCGCACACGCGGTGTATCCCAGTCAGGAATATACACAGGCTTGCGTGTCACGAGATTCAGCGGTTCCCACGCCTCATCCGTCAACGCTGCAGCGGCTTTCGTATTCGGGCGTAAGGACGGGCTCATGGGGCGGTCCAAAACCTGCTTGATGATTTTGCCCGTCTCGGCGACTTGATCCAGGCCAAGGAACGCGTCGACCTCGGACAACTCGCCTGCGAGATCCTTCGAAAAACGCTGGGACATACAGCCCGTCACAATGAGGCGTTGGCCCGCCCTCTTTTTCATCCCGCGCTGCTCGTGGGATTCCAAAATCGCCTCAATGGATTCTTCCTTTGCGGAGTCAATGAATGCGCATGTGTTTACGATCAACACGTCGGCTTCGTCTGCGTCGGAGGTAATTTCCATTCCCTCTTTACGCACACTCCCAAGCATGATCTCAGCGTCGACCAGATTCTTTGCACAGCCGAGGCTGATCATTCCAACTTTAGGGATAGTAGTACCTTTCATAGACAATCAATGGGCGGCTTGTTCAGCCAAAGTCAAACCGAGCTCAGGCAGACGGGCGGATGTTTTCTTGCGATGCAGCAGTGCAAAAACGGCGGGAACAAAAAACAAGGTCGCGATCGTGGCAAGACAAAGGCCCCCGATCACGGCGCGGGCGAGCGGCGCATTTTGTTCGCCGCCTTCCCCGTGTCCAAAAGCCATGGGAACCATCCCTATCATCATCGCAAGAGCCGTCATCACCACCGCCCGCAGGCGCGTGGACCCTGCCTCCAAGGCAGCACTGACCGCCGAAACACCGCTCTGAAAACGTTCGCGCGCAAAGCTGATTACGAGCACCGAATTAGCGGTGGCAACCCCCAGACTCATGATGGCTCCCATCAACGCGGGCACACTCATCGACGTCTGGGTGAGATGCAGGCCCCAAACCACACCAGCCCCTGCGCCGGGCAAGGCCATGATGATAATAAAGGGATCCAACCAGCTCTGAAAGTTCACCACGAGCAGCAGATAAATCAGCAGCACTGCACCGGCAAGCCCAAGGCCCAAGGCCACAAAACTCGTACGCATCGTCTCCGCCTGTCCGCGCAATTCAATAAAAGAACCGCGGGGCAGGTTCTTGCGGAACTCGTCGAGCACGGGTTGCAAGTCCGCTAAAACACTTCCCAAATCCCGGCCAGCCACACCGGCGAACACATCGATCACCGGCATGATGTTGTAGTGCGTGATCAACGGAGCGCCTTGCGTGCGATTGATCGAGGCAAGGTTGCTTAGCCTCTGTCCATCGCCTTCGCCGGCCGTGTTCCGCGTGATCGGAATCCCGTTCAGTGCATCCAAGGAATCCATGGCGGCGTCCGGTGCGCGAAAGTTTACAAGGTACTGCACCCCGATCTTTGGATTGAGCCAAAACACCGGCTGCGTTTGGCCGCTGCCGCTCAAACTCAACAAAATCGAATTCGTCACGTCGCGCTCGCTCAAATCCATCAAGGACGCCTTTTCCCGGTCCACATTAATTTGAAGGCGAGGAAGATCGGCGGGTTGCTGGATCCGGATATCGACCATGCCCGGAATCTGCCGAATACGGTCGACAAGCTTCGAAGCAACCTCGCGGTTCCCGTTCTGGTCGCGGCCGCGGATTTGAATGTCAAAGGGGGCGGGCAAGCCGAAGTTAAGCGTCTGACTGATGATGTCAGCGGGCAGAAAATAGAAGATCGTGCTCGGGAATTCACGCGCCATTTGATGGCGGATTTTCTTTTCATATTCAGCCGTGGGAGCGTGACCGGGTTTGAGGGAAATGAGCACGTCTGAATCTCCCGTGCCGAGCAGACCGTTGTTGGAATAACTCAGACTGATGCCCGAATTTGGAATCCCAATATTGTCTAAGATTCCATCCAGATCTTTTTCAGGGATGATCTTGCGAATGCTCTGCTCCACCTTCTCCACGAGTTGGGCCGTCTCCTCAATACGGGTGCCCGAACGGGCGCGGAGGTGCATGCGGATCTGGCCGCTGTCGACCGTCGGAAAAAAATCGCGCCCCAACACCGGCAGCATGGACACAGAAGCCACGCACAAGAGGAGGAAAACAAGCGTGAAACCCACACGCCGCTGAAGACAGGCGGAAAGCAAGTACCGATACCCTAAACGAAAGCGCTCAAACCCCGATTCAAAAGCCTGCTGGAACAAGGCAAAGGGACGCAACCAGCCGCTAGGGACGCTGCCGTGTCCGTGCTCGGTGTAGCTGCTGTTTTTGTAGAACCACTGAACCATGGTGGGGATCAGTGTTCTCGAAAGAACGTAACTCGCGAGCATCGCAAAAACGACAGCCTCCGCGAGAGGCACAAAGAGATACCGGGCCACTCCGCTGAGAAAAAACATCGGTACAAAAACGATGCAAATACAGAGGGTCGAAACAAGAGCAGGCAGCGCAATTTCCTCGGCTCCGGCGAGAATGGCCTCCGTCAGGGGTTTCCCCATCGCCATCTGCCGGTGGACGTTCTCGATTTCGACAGTGGCGTCGTCGACCAAAATCCCGACGGCCAAAGCGAGGCCGCCAAGTGTCATCAAATTGATCGTCTCTCCAAGCGCACTCAGAATCGCCACCGAACTCAAAACCGCGAGGGGAATGGAAAGGGCGATAATGACTGTGCTGCGCCACGACCCAATAAAAAGCAGAATCATCAGTGCAGTGAGAGCCGCCGCGATGACACCCTCCCTCAAAACACCATCAATGGCCGCGCGCACAAAAAGCGACTGATCTGAAAACTCTTTCACCACGATTTCAGGCGAGACGGTTGTGAGCGCGCGCGGCATCTGAGCTTTGATGCCTTCCACAACACTGAGGGTTGAGGCCATCCCGCTTTTGAGGATCGTGAGCAACACACCACGCTTGCCATTGTGCCGCACGATATTCTGCTGCGGCTGTGACCCGTCGCGCGCTTGCGCGACCTCCCGCAAGCGTATCACCGTGTTGCCCACAGTGCGCACTGGCAGTTCATTGAGCTCCTCCAGAACACGCGGGCTGGTATTCACCTCGACATCATACTCCATGCCCCCGACTTTTGCCGTTCCGCTCGGCATGATCAAATTCTGGGAACTCACCGCGTTGACCACATCCTGGGCCGTCATTCCACGCGCCTTGAGTGCTGTGAGATCCAAATCCACAGACACCAAGCGGGTTTTTCCGCCGTACGGCCAGGGGATTTGCGCCCCGGGAACCGTCACCAAGGCCGTCCGGATTTGGTTGAGCGTTGTGTCGTAAATTTCCCCTTCCGAGAGCGTGGAACTGGTCAGGGAATACTGCAAAACAGGCACCGTGGAGGCGCTGTACCTGATGACAAGCGGGGGCATCTGGCCGGGCGGCATCAGGCGCGTCACCGTCTGCGCCACGGCCGTAATTTGAGCGACGGCACCGTCCACGGAAGCCCCTTCGCGCAAGAAAACCTTGATGATACCGACTCCGTTGAAGGAGTTCGACTCTACGTGTTCAATGTCATTCACCGTCGCGCTCAAGGACCGCTCGTGAATGTAAAGAATGCGCTGCTCCATTTCCTGTGCGTTCAATCCGGCGTACTGCCAGATGACGGAAACCACAGGAATGTTAATCGAAGGAAAGATGTCCGTCGGCGTGCGCAAAAGCACGACCGGTGTCAGCAGCAGCAACGCAAGCGCTGCGACCACAAACGTGTAAGGGCGACGGAGCGCCAGACGGACAATCCACATAACGTTGTTAGCTTTTCAAGAAGGCGGAACCCGCCTCCCTGATTTAGCCGTGGTGGGACATATACCGCTCGGCATCAAGAGCCGCGGCACACCCCTGTCCCGCCGCCGTAATCGCCTGCCGGTACGTGCGGTCGGCGACATCCCCTGCCGCAAACACCCCCGGAATGTTTGTGTGAGTCCCCTGCCTCTGGAGCAGGTAGCCATCCGCATCCATGTCGAGCTTGCCCTTGAACGGACCCGTGTTCGGCGTGTGTCCTATGGCTACGAAAACACATTTCACCTCAAGTTCCCGCTTTTCGCCAGTCACCGTGTCCTGGAGCACGACGCCCCTCATCTCGCCTTCGGTGTCCGTCAGATATTCCACGGGAGCGCTGTTCCAAACCATCTCCACCTTCGGGTGATTGATGGCACGTTCTGCCATGATCTTGGACGCGCGCAAGGAGTCACGCCGGTGAATCAAATACACCTTGGAGGCGAAGCGCGTCAGGAATGTGGCCTCTTCACACGCAGAATCGCCCCCGCCTACCACGCACACGGGGACGTTCCGGTAGAACGCACCGTCACAGGTGGCGCAGGAGGTCAACCCATGCCCCACGAGTTCCTTTTCCCGAGGCAGTCCCAGCCATTTGGCGGAGGCGCCGGAGGCAATCACCAGCGTTTCCGTCTCCACCCATTTATCATCGAGCTTGAGCCGTACGTGCCCCCCGGCGGGCTCGAATTCTGTCACCGTGGCGTATTCAAAGCGTGCGCCAAACCGTTCCGCCTGCGCTTTCATTCCCATGATCAGCTCCGGCCCTTCAATGCCTTGGGGAAAGCCCGGAAAATTCTCCACAAGCGTTGTGGTCGAAAGCTGCCCCCCGGGTTCGTGTCCTTCGAGCACGAGCGGCGCAAAATTAGCTCGGGCCGCATAAACGGCCGCCGTCAAACCGGCACATCCAGTGCCAACAATGATCATCTTTTCCATAGAGACCGCTATACTAGTCCCTTTCTGGAGCGGGAAGCAACCCACACGCTAAAATTTGAGACCGCGAGTTTGCCTTCATTATTTCCGATTTTTATGGCTGACTGGCCTCCTATGCACGACCCCCGCTTGGATAAACTGGCCAAATCCCTGGTATCTTTTTCCACCAGTTTGAAAAAGGGCGACAAAGCCCTCATCGACGCCTTTGACATTCCGCCGGAGATGACAATCGCCCTGGTCCGCGCCGTGCGAGGTGCGGGAGCGCTGCCCTTTGTGCAACTCCACCAGAGTACCGTCACAAGGGAGATGGCGATCGACGCCGTTGACGCACAACTGGATATTACCTCCGCTGTGGAGTTGGCGCGGATGAAGAAAATGGACGCTTACATCGCCATACGAGGGGGTTCCAACATCACGGAAATGAGCGATGTCCCACCGGAGCAATTAAAGCTGGTGGCCCGCAAAATGAAACCGGTCCTCGACTGGCGGGTGAAAAAGACCCGGTGGTGTGTGCTGCGGTGGCCGTCACCTTCCATGGCTCAGCTTGCAGGCATGAGCACGGAGGCCTTTGAAAAGTTTTACTTTGATGTCTGCACGCTGGACTACGCGAAAATGATTCCCGGCATGAAGGCGCTCAAAACCCTCATGGAACGAACCGACAAAGTCCACATCCAAGGTCCGGGCACAGATTTAAAGTTTTCCATCAAGGGCATCGCCGCCATTCCGTGCGGCGGCAAACACAATATCCCGGATGGCGAAGTCTTCACCGCGCCCGTTAAAAACAGCGTGGAAGGGCACATCAGTTACAATGCCCCAACCATCTATCAGGGAACAGCTTTTGACAACGTCCGCCTTGTTTTCAAGGCGGGCCGCATTGTGGAGGCCACGGCGAACAACACGGCCAAGCTCAATGCCATTTTGGACAGCGACCCCGGCGCTCGTTACATCGGCGAGTTCGCGATCGCGTTTAATCCGCACATCCTCAAACCAATGCGTGACATCTTGTTTGACGAAAAAATCAGCGGCTCGTTCCACTTCACTCCAGGACAGTGTTATGAGGACACGGAGAACGGCAACCGTTCTCAGGTGCACTGGGATTTGGTGAACATTCAACGCGCAGACTGGGGCGGCGGCACCATCCATTTCGACGGAAAACTGATCCGTGAGAACGGTGTGTTTGTGCCGAAAGCACTGCAGGCCCTGAACCCCGAAAATCTAGTTTAGCTTAAAAGCCGTCCCACCGCTTAAAGGCCCCCGACGGAGGGGGCCTCGCGGGCCCCTCACTCCCCCGCATGGCGCAAAACCGTGGCAAGGGAGCGCACGGGCGGCGGCTGCATCCTGTTTTCCGTCAACAGGAAATTCATCGCGCACTGGCGCTCACTTGGAGTCGGGTAACGCGGCAGCACCAATCATTCCTTTGCCATCTTCCTTTTTTAAAGGAAGCGCCAGTGGGAGATACTTAGGATTTCACTCTCAAAGTCCCTGGAACTCACTCAGCACAATCCTCTGGCTTGTGCCCACTCCTGCTATGTTTAGATCAAGCCCTTCGGCTCGCTGCGGTTTTGATTAACTTGCTTTTTTCTGCAACACGCTTCCGTTTTGCAGTGGCCAAGTCCCTTGTTTGGAGATTGACCCGCGTCGGTTTGCATTTTATTTTTGTGAGACGCAGTGTGTGCGCCGTCCGTCAAATAACGGTAGAGGCACTCAGCGACCCGTTCAAAGGTTACTGTATGACTTTCACCGTGAACTCCTGCCCTGAGTGGGGCAGGTTGCACTTTCGGCTGCGACAACTTATTTACGCGTCGGAAAAGATCTACGCCGATGGAAAAGGGACTTCCTACGCCTATACTGCCGCGGGCCGGTTATCCGCCCGGAAATGGGCGCGTTTAACGCTCCCGCGTCTAGGCTGAAGAATTCGCGCCGGGGGGTGAAAAGCGAATTCCTATTAACCGGCTGTTACTTTGGGAGAAGGGGTTGAAAATAGGAAGACGGGCGCCAATCAAGAAACAGGTGCCGAAGACACGGAGATCGATGTGTGCGTGAAACCGTACTACTTTTCCCATAAGTACGAGGGAGGGGTTACGTTGCCGCCGTGCGTAAGTTTCTTGGCAAAACTAAAGTGTGATGCTGCGCTTTTTTATGGAAGATCTCACGCAATGATACCCCGCGCCACCTTGCACGTGGTGTCGAAGCCGATGCCGTTATGGTTGAGCCGGGCGACATCGAGTCCGCACATCCAAAGGATGGTAGCGTGCAGGTCGCGGACGTGGATCGGGTTTTCAACGGCGGTGAATCCCTGGTCGTCCGTTGCTCCATATGCGAAGCCGGGGCGCACGCCGCCGCCAGCCATCCACCAGGTGAAAGCACTGCCGTTGTGATTCATGTGGCCTGCGCCCCCTCGCCCCATTTCGCCGCCCCATACGATAAGAGTGCTCTCGAGAAGACCTCGCTGCTTGAGATCGGTGATGAGTCCGGCGAGAGGTTGATCGCAGGCTTGCGCGAGATTAGGGATGACGCCGCGGACTTGCGTGGGTGTGTGCGTGTCCCAATCGCCGCTCCCGCCCTCGAGATTCGGAACATTCATGCTGGGTACGACGACAAATCGTACGCCGCGCTCCACGAGCCTGCGCGCAAGCAGCAGCTTCGTGCCCGTGCTGCGCGTGGGCTGTGGATCCAGGCCGTAGAGTGTTCGCATGACGGGATGAGCGGTCTCCTTGGCGATGTCAAATGCCTCCGGTGCGGCGGTCTGCATGCGATGTGCGGCGCGGAATGATTCGGTGCGCGAGTCCAGTTCGGCCACATGCGGATGCCGGGCGCTGAAGCCGGCATTCAACGCACCAAGTTCCGCGAGCCAGCGCGATTGCTGCGCCTCAGCAAAAGGGCTGACAATATTGTCTATAGGGTGCTCCAGATCGGTGACGACCTGTGCCTGCAGCGACGGCGGCAACCCGCCCGCGCCGACGGAGCGCGCACCACCATGCACCGAGCCATTGTCATGCGCCCACTTGTCACCGAGGACTCGGCCGGTGAGTAGGACGTGGCCTGGAAGGTTTGGATTGCCGCTACCAAGGCCATGTAACACCCAGGCTCCGAGGCTCGCGCCGATCTTGCTCGCAGCGGTGAAAATATGGATACCACCTTCATTGTGTGTGGCGACAGCACCGTAGCCTGAGCGGATGATGCAGAGATCATCGGCCACACTTTGGAGCCGGGGAAAGAGATTGCTGATCTCCAGTCCCGACTGGCCGGATTTTGAGAACGAAAACGGATACAGCAGAGGATCGGCCACGCTGCGGGGTTTGTCGAAGGTGTGGGCCTGCGCTGGACCGCCCTTGCAGTAGTAGAAGATGATACTCTTTACCTTGCCGGGATGATGCAGCGGCAGGGATTTCGCGGCGACGATTCGGTCATCGGCCCAAAGCGAACCCGTGGCGAGGATGCCGGGCGCGGCGGCGACGTGGGAGAGAAAGTCTCGGCGGGTGATCATGGAGTGTTATTCAATGTAAAGGATTTCATTTCCGCACAGTAGCAGCGTGACGAACTCGCGAATTTCGTCCTTGAGCTGTGTGGCGCCTGTTTGCTGGCGACGACGTTCGAGGAAGCGTTGCGCGAAATCTCGATCGGTGTCCGTGGGGAAGCGCTGAAGGATGTTTTCGTAGATCGTGCTCACTACATCCGGCAACGCGACCTGCGAGTGGATCTCGAGACGATTAATCAGATCGGCAGCAATGCCGCGGGCGGTGCTGCGGTTGTTCATCAGGAATAACGCCTGCGTGGCCGAGATGGACGCCACACGGCGGTCTATGAGATTGTAGAGGGAGGGGCCGTCAAATTGCTGAGCGTACCCGATTGCACCGGGTACGACGGCATCGCGCTGCATGGGTGTGTCGAAATGTGTGCCGCTCTTCAGCCAGGCCATGGTGTTGAGGATAGGTTCGTATTCGAGCCGCCGCACGGACTGCCTAGCGAAGTATCGGTTGTCGGGATCCTTTGGAAGGTCCGCTTCCGCCACGACGGAACTCCGGCGATAGGCGGAGCTGAGCACGATCTGTCGGACGAGCTTTTTCATCGACCAACCGTTGCTCACAAAGCTCACAGCGAGACCGTCTATCAATTCGGGTAACTCCGGCTGTTCACCGAGTCGACCGAGTTCCTTCGGCGTGCGGCAAAGGGCCTCGCCGAAGAGATGCTGCCACGCACGATTCACGGCAGCCCGCGCGACAAGTGCAGCCTGCGTGGAATCGTTTGCTGTGAGCCATTCGGCAAGCTGCAGGCGTCCGCTGCCGTCTAATTCCAGCTTTGATTCCCCGAAGAAAACAGGTGTCGCCCGCGGCACGAGTTTGTCGGGATACAACACATCGCCACGCAGCAGCAGACGCGCATCTCCTACAAAATAGGGGTGCGCCCATACGTGGTTCGCGCTGTTGTTAAAATCTAATCCGGCGGCCTTAGCCTTTTCCTCGAGGGGTTTCAGCTCCTCGGCACGTCGGAGACCGCCATCGGTGCGGACGTAAAGATGTGACTTCTTTGGCTCAGTCCACTGGGCTGCCGGATTAACGTTGAGTTCCCCGGCGATCTGCTCGATGCGGGCGTCGGCTTTCGCCAGTTCAGCGACTTCCGGATCGCTCTTGCCAAAGCCGCCGAAGCGTGAGCGCTCAATCCACTGCATTCTTTCGTCCTCCCAGTACGTAAGGTGCTGTTCCAGTTCGCGAACGAGTTCCGTCTGCTGCAGGTCGCTGGCCCGCTTGATAAGCCCCGGCCCGCTCTTGTGACCGGCGATAAAGTGAGCCCGTGCGAGCTCTTTGGGATCGTATTTCGGCGGCTGATAGTTATTGAGGCTCGCCACGCGCTCGACCAGCGCGGATTGACAGTCCGCAGCGAGCGACTTGGCGTTCTTCTTCTCGGCATCCGCAATCTCGACGCGCAGCACCGCGATTTCCAGTTCACGTAGGCGTTTGTCCATCGGCGTCAGAATCGCGATGCGAGACTCCCTCCACTGATTCACGCGACCGCCGCCGCTGACATTCAATTTTAGGCTCGCGTATCGAATCAAGCCCTCGAGACGCATTTTCTCACTGAGTAGGTCTCGATGTTTTGTAACGGCTGCATCGGCTTCAGCCCGCGACTTCGTATTCACCGGCACCGGCCCAAACCAACTGCTTTGGAAGAAGCCGAGCAGTGCGTAGTAGTCACGCTGCGAAATCGGATCGAACTTGTGATCGTGGCAGCGCGAGCACTCCAAGCTGATGCCCATCAGCGATCGGCCCATGAACTCCACGCCCTCATCCAGCTTGTCCATCAGCACGAACGTCTGCGTGCCGATATCTTCAAATGTGCGCTGCCCGTTCAATGGCACTGCGGCAGCCAGCGCTTGATCCACCGAGTAATCGTCGCCCTCGAATGCCTTCATCTTGTCGCCCGCGAGATGCACTCGCGCAAACCAATCCCACGGACGATCTTCATTGAAACATCGCGCCACCCATTCGGCATACCGCTGCGAGTCCAGTGCCGGTCCGCGGTTGCTCAGGGCGTTCGCGCCGTTGCGTGTGTAGTCGAGCCAGTGCCGTCCCCAGCGCTGGCCAAACTGAGGCGAGTCGAGCAGCCGCGTGACTACTTTCTCAAACCCATCCGGTGCGAGGTCATTCACAAATGCTCCCATTTCCTCCGGCGAGGGCGGATACCCAGTCAGGTCGAATGTTACGCGCCGAAGCAACCGATGGCGGTCCGCCTCCTCAGAAGGAGTAAGGCCAACCCGTTCGTGATGCGGTTTCAGCGCAGCATCAATGCTCCAACTCGCAGGCAAATCCTTCGGCAACGGACGAAACGCCCAATGTTTCCGGTCCGCATCGCTGATCGTAAACTGCTTCTCCCGGGCCAGTACCCGCTCGTTTGCAGGCCACGGCAGCCCCTTTTCAATCCATCGCTCAAATGCTGCCACCTGGGCATCGCCGAGCCTGTCGCCCCGGCGCGGCATCTTTAGCTCGCCCTCATGGCGAATTGCTTTGATGAGCAAGCTCTCCTCCGGCTTGCCGACCACCGCCGCAGGGCCTCGTTGACCTCCAGCAAGAATGCTGTGCCTTGAGGTTAATTGCAGCCCGTGCTCGGCCTCCTCGCCTACATGGCATTTGAAGCAATACGTCGAGAGCACCGGACGAATCTCGCGCTCGAAGAACGCCACGTCCTCACTGCTGAATTTCGTCGAATCATCCTTCGCGCCTTCCTCGATCCACCGGCGCAGCAGATCAATCTCCGCTGCCGCCAGCTTCTCAGCCTTCTTCGGCATCGTCGGTTCCTTAGCGCCCGTGAGCACTTGGATGAGCGGGCTTTCATCCGGCTTGCCAGCGATGAACCCTGGGCCCAAATCATCACCACCGCGTCGCATTGTATCCAGCCGTGTGAGGTCCAACCCGCCACGCTGCTCCTGCGGGTAGTGGCACTTGTTGCAGCGCTTCTCCAATAGTGGCATTACCTCCCGCTCGAAACTCGCCGGCTCAATCGCAGAGGCCCACGGTATGAGAGCAATCCAAAGGAACACCAGAGGGGAGCGATGCAACCAATGATTTGATTCAACGGTCATAATAACAGTGACTAGGAGAAAATGAACTCCGTTCATACTGGGCTAACAGGGAAGCGGCGCCATCACCGTCCACATAGATTCAACCCGTGAACCCCAAATTTCGCAGTTTCTAATTCCACCGATTTTCCGAATGCGCGTTTGCGCCAAGCAAACATCTGGCGCGGCTTGTTCGTAAAACATTGGTAAATCGCCCTCATCGCTTTAAATACCAATCTCAGGAATATCATCACCTCCAGGATGACAATCACCCAGGTCACGTGAGAGAATTTTCTTTTTGCGTACGTATGGGGGGAGGGGCCGCAATCAGCAATGAGCGTTAATCCACCGGTAACCCAGGCGCGAAGCCGTTCGAAAGTCAAAGATCAGTCTCCAATGGTGGCTTCCTTCAAAAGCTCGATGGCGGCTTAACGCTCCCGCGTCTAGGCTGAAGAATTCGCGCCGGGGGGGTGAAAAGCAAATTCATATTAACTTTAACAGACAAGGAGTTCTTTTGCCAAACCAGCTGGATGTCTTTTGTAAATGCGAAGGAACACGTCAAAGTAGCCCGGCCGCTCGAGGCCCGTTGGCTCAAAGCTCGGGAAACCATGGTGAACGCGAATCTACGTTTGGTCGTCCACGAAGCGAAAGCGCACCAAAACCGTGGGCTCAGTCTGGAGGATTTGATTCAATCGGGGAACGAAACGCTCCTGAAAGCGGCGGACTCCTTTGATCTGGGCCGCGGATGCCGGTTCAGCACCCATGCGACGACGCGTTTGAGAGGCGAGTTGCGTCGTGCACTCGATGATGACGGCCGCCTGGTGCGGATTCCCGCCCACGTTCGTGAAAAGATCCGGAAGCCGGAGGGCAAAACCAAGGAGCTGACTCGAGAGCTGGGCGGCAAGCCGTCCTACCACCTACTCGGTGAAGAAACCGGGATGAGCGCCCGGACCGTTGAGGAATTGATGGGGATTAAACAGAGCCCGCTTTCGCTGCATCAACCTCTCGGCGACGAATCGGATCAGACGTTGGAAACGATTCTGGCGGACAACCTCTCCTAGGTTCCCGACGAAAACGATCACCTGGAAGAAGTGCGTCAAAAGGTGGACGCCTTGTTTGGGGTTCTGACCGAAACCCAACGCGAGGTAATCCGGTTGAGTTTCGGGTTGGAACAATGCGCGTTGAGCGACGAAGCCGAAGTAGCCGAGATCCTTGGTCTGAAGCGCTCGAATGTCGCGCAGATCAAAGACCGCGCAATGGGCGCGCTGCGCCTGGCGGCAAGCCAGCTAAAAGCAGCGTAACGGGGATGCACTCGGGCGGGCACGAACCCCGAGGGAGCGGCTCGAGGAATTGTTGGAGGAATATATTCCTCCACATAAACACACTTTGTCGCCTATCGCTTCTGCCCATCCTTTCGCTTGCCTCCCTTGCGAATGCTCAAAACAAAGCACCCGCCCTTCCGAAAATCCCCGAGGTACCAAGGACCTGAAACCTGCGCTGAGTTTAGCTTACGGGGCCATCACCCTGAACATCACCTCCCCCCAACCGCTCACACCCGCACAATGGGATGCAATCACTGCTCTCCATCCCAAGCGGCTGTTTTTCTCTGGATGACGCACTGGATGACGCCGGAATGGCCCAGCTTGTACCGCTGGATCCAACCTTTGTCTACGTCAACAAGTCGCTCCTGACCGGCGGCGGCGTGGCTCGGTTTGGCGAAATGAAATCTCTCACAGGCCTAGCGACGCTGCACATCGTCAAACCCACCCCCGAAGCCAAAGCAGCTCTTTCAAACCATCCAACCATCGAATCCTTAACGCGCAATGCTGATTCGGCCCCTCCCCCCAAATGCGTACGCAAAAAGGGATTCTGCTATGAGGTTGGTCAAGCTTGAGCTGGAAATTTCCGCTAGGGTTTGTGGGTTTCTTAACCCTCCCGCGTCTAGGCTGAAGAATTCGCGCCAGGGGGTGAAAAGCGAATTCCTATAACACCCCAATGACTCCAGCTATACGCTTTTTTCTTTTGTAATCTGCTCTCTCGCAGCATGTTGCGCTTCGGCGACCGTGCACTCTGTGTCCCCTCGACATGTGGCCATGTTTTCGGCTGGAGGTGCTGATAAAAAGACATGGGTCTCGCTGGGTGAATTTAAGTGCCACGCCGGTTATGTACGTGCAAATGGGTTCAAGGAGCAGATTCAGGGGCAGGCACGCGCCATTTTGCTCTCGCATCTTCAGCAAACTAGAAACTTCCAGGGGACCTCTGGATAGTGGGTGTTTTTGAAAAGCCAGTACCGGCGAGCAAAAAATTGCAATTTGAACCGCAAATCGCGTTCGAAAATGAGATTGCAGCCTTCGGATGTTAGCTTATTGGAGGGGAGGGAGTGTTCTCGTGTATCTTTCGAGGGGCTTTTGGGTGGGCGAGCTCCTTTAACGCGTCATGCAGGCATAGCGGTCCATGTTGTAAACTAGGTTGCTCAAATGGTTGTGCTGGCTGGCTCTTTTTAGTCCGATGCTCTGGCACAAGTCGTTTCTCATTTGCACCATCCTCGCGAAGATGTGCTCCACCCTTACTCGCATGCGACTGATGGTATGGTTGGTCTGCTGTTCAGCCGGACTCAATGGATGGCTGCGGGTGGCTTTGCGCTTGAGAAACTCCTGCGCATTGAGCTTTATCAGATACGCCTCGTGTTCGGCACTGTGGTAGGTGCTATCCGCGAGCACGGCCTGGTCCTGCTCATCAAGTAACTCCTCAAACACCTGAATGTCATGTACATGAGCGGGCGTGGTCTTGGACTTTAAGATGAGCTTTGTTTTCAAGTCCGCCTTCACATGGTTCTTCCAGCCGTAATGGGTCTCATTGTTCTTTTTAGTCCAGCGCGCTTCGCTGTCTTTTTGGCGGCCAACGGAAGGGTTAACATCGAACTCCTCGGGGCGCTCGCCTTTTTGAATCAGCTCATTTTGTTGGCGCCCATTACGTTGGCGTGGAGCTTCTTTAAAACTGGCATCGATGATGCTGCCTTCACGAGTGTAAACGGCGGTTGAAAAGTGCGGCGGGTGGCGCTGAGTGGCGCGGCGGTCGAAAAGTGCGGCACCTCCAAATTAAACAGGAGGATGTTGCGCGATATGGAACAATGGGCCGAAATACGCCGTAGAGTGTTGGTA
>CANJPY010000099.1 GCA_947476255.1 Chthoniobacteraceae bacterium
AACGCCACACGGCGATGCAAATGAAGCAAACCGGAGAACAGCCTCCGAGAGCCGGATGCGGGAAATCCGCCCGTCCGGTTCGATGAGGGGGAGAGGAGGACAAGGAGTGGTTGTGGCCGCAAACCATCCTCGTCTCCCTACTCTATTTAGCCGTTTCTAGGGTGAAAGACCAATGCGGTTTCGAGCCTGCAGAAAAAATGGAGGTTTCTTTGGCAGATTCATGCACAGTGGTATGCGATGCAGAAAAACTTTGATGCATCGACAAGTGGCAGGAACCGCCGAATAGGAGGACGTCTTTCCTGCCCGCGAGTCGTGAATGGAGCGCGAACGTCTTCACGCATGGCCTACTCAAATGATGGTGATCGGGGTGGTGGCGCTGACGCCGTAGTTTTGCAGCAAGACAATCGCGTCCCACTCAGGTTGGAAGCCTGGATGGCTGTCATTGAGCGCCACAAAGGTGCCTGAAACATTTTGCACCGTGAACGCCCGCGCTTCATCCGCTGGGAAAGCGGTTGCGGACAGGAGGCTTTGGAGGTTGGAGGCGCTCAGGGCCGCAACCGAGCCAATGCTGCGATTGAGGATGTCATCCGCGCAGGAGGCGGGAGCCAGAATTCTGTCAACACTCCTGAAGTCGGTGATGACATCGTAGCTGGTGAGCAAGGAATCTGAAAAGTTTTCGAAGCCAAAACTATCCACGTCTGCGGCCGCGCTGGATTGGCTGCCTGTGAGTGTATCCCGGCCGCCCCGGCCATAGATTGTATTGTTGGCTTCATTTCCGATGATGATATTTGGGAGAGCGTTGCCGATGCCGTTAATTTTGCCAGAGCCGGTGAGGCGCAGGGCCGATTGATCTTTGGCAAGAGTGGTACTGGCATTGGCGCTGACATCATCATTCTTGATGATGCCCGTCGCCGAAGCTTGAGTCGGGATGGAGTAGCCCGTGCCTGAAACCAGGGTCAGCAACACCGTTTCATCCGGCTCTGCCAGTGAGTCTGCGGTTGGGTCTACCGTCACTTGGATCGAAGACGCTCCTGCCGCAAAGGTTGCTCTCTTGAGGGCTCCGGCGGTTGTGATGCCGGTGTAATCTGCGGCAATGGCACCCGTGCCGGCTAGAGAGGCCGTGCCACCTACCGAGTAGTCTACACTCAGGCTATTAGAAAGGGGACCGCTCCGGGTTAGAGTGAAAACGAGATTGTCTGTGCCATCCTCAGAAACCGGCTTGAGGGGGGCTGCAATGGCAACCTGCGTGTCGTCGTTAAGAATGGTACCAGTGGCGCTGCTGGCCGTTCCAAGAATATAGTTTGCGCTGGATGTGATGCCGAGAGTGACGGTTTCGTCGGATTCGTAGGCGCTGTCTGCGGTGGGGTCGAGGACCACGGTCGCTGTGGTGGCGTTGGCGGCGAACGTCACGGATTTGACGGACTGCTGGGCGCCGCCTCCTTGGATGACGTAATCCGTTCCCAGAGTGGCTGTGCCGCTTGTAGAGTAGTTCACGGTGAGAGCAGTGCTCGAAGCGATGGAACGCGTGAACGTGTACACGAGGTTTGCGCTGCCGTCTTCCGCAGTTTTGGCTGGGGCGACGGAAAGCGAAACGGTGGGGATAATTTTTGCGACCGAGGAAGTCATGGTCAGCATGGTGCGTCCCGGCATTGCGTTGAAATCTACTGCCTGTTTGCTGCTGTTCGTCAACGCGGGCAGGGGAGTAAACCAGATGAACTCATCCGCTGTGTCCGCCGGATAGCCGGTCACATCTCCTCTGATACCAATATTGATTGTCGTTTCTGATGCGCCTGCGGCAAAGCTGACTTGAGTCGGGAAACTGCTGACGACGATATCTGTGTTTGAGTAAACTCCAGTCCCCCACTCCCACGAAAGGTTGAAGGACGCAGCGGACCCGGTGTACCCGTCGGTCCGCTTGAAGGTGATCGGGTAATAGGCTGTTTGGTTGGCGGCGGGCTCCAGAAGGTAGCCTTGGGTTGGAACGTCTGCTTTGAGATCAGGCGACTTGAAGGAGGTCGTTGAAATGGGAGTGGTGTCCTTGATCAGGCTCACTCCCGCGGGAGCAACGGCTGACTGCCCAGTCTCCGCCCCGTGAATCTGCTTGAGAGCCTGAGTGTCCAATGCCGTGAATCCAGGGATTCCGTCCACGTCCTTTTTATTGGTATAGGACATGATCGTATCTTCTGAAGTTGCGCTGAGGTCTCCGTCTTTGTCGTCATAGTCAAACGGATGTTCCAGCCCAAGGGCGTGCCCTAGTTCGTGGAAGGCCACACTTTTCCAGCCGCCTTCCACCGAGTTTGTATAGTCCGACTTGTGGGTCTCAGCCGCGCTGCGGTCGATGTTGATGTAGCCGATGCCATCGCGTTTGAGGGAGGGAGAGGTATAATAAGTGGGCGACTCCCAGAGTCCTGCGGGGCCGCCAAGAGACTTCGTGCGGATGACCGCCTGCACGCGCGCATCGCTTGCAGAAACAAGCGCGAATTCCGGCTCAATGAGGGCGTCCGCGGAGGCCAGCACTTGCTTCCACCAGCCTTGCTCCTCGGCGGTCACGGAAGTGTCGAAGGCGAGGTAAATGATTCCATTGTTGGGAAACAACCAGCGTGCAGCCAGCAGGTCCGCCGGGATCTGCTTCCCATTGTCGATGACGATATCCGTAGAATAGCCCAAGGCGAGTTGGGCTTGTTTGGCAGACGGTACAGAGGTGGAACCGTTCATAAGGGTGGGGGTTCTATCAAAAGGACTTGCTCTCGACGTGCTCTCGACGTGCTTCTTTGGAGGCGCTTCTTCAAGAAAGCGCTTCTTTCAACGCCCTAAATGAATTGGTGCAATGTGCTTGTCTGCACCATGGCGCATTTCCTCAAACAGCGTTGCTGCGGAGCATCCTAAACCAACCCCAACTCATAATACAGCAAAAAGCCTCGTGCCGTGTTTGGGGCTTTGCGGTCGCTCGGTTGAACGGGTTCAACCGCTGCAACCGCTGCAACCGCTGCAGAAAAAAGGTGGCCCCGCCTTTGCCGTCTAGCCAGATTTCCCGTTCCCTCGTTAGGTTAACGGGGGAGGCCTAGAGCGGGCATCAGACTTCCAATGAAGGCATGTCATCAACCTGCCCACCCGAGCCTCCTGATTCAATTATATCGGATCGGGATTTCCAGCTTATACTCGAACAACGCAGGGCCATTTAAAAACTTACAAAAAACTAATCAAACTCCTTAAACCTCCTCCTCCGATCTTGGGCTGGAACGCCTGCAGCAAGGACTGCAACAGGTCAACCCAACCCAACCACGGCAGGGATTTTAAAGAAAAGATTTTAAAGAACACGTCCAAGGCTTATTCCCGCGCCTGCACGCCCAATTCAACGGTCACCCGCTGTTTCAGACGCCCATGAGCGGCGTTGACCTCGTCCGCTGTCAGAGTCCTCTCTGCCGCGCGGTATGTCAATGAATAGCCGAGAGACTTTGAGCCCAAGGGGACGCGTTCCCCTGTGGCATCCGTAAAGACATCGAACAACGCCACAGATTGTAACAATTCTTCTTTCGCAGCCTCCAGCACCTCCACGACGCGCCCGTGCGCAAGGCCCGCCGGAGCCACAAGCGCCATGTCCCGCGTCACGGCTGGAAACCTGGGCAGATCTTTGTACACCGCCTGTTCATTTTTTCGCGAAAGGAGCGTGTCGAGTGAGATCTCCGCTGCTGTCAGGGTTCCCGCGACATCGAGAGCACGTGCTTCCGAAGGCTTCACCTGCCCGGCGGTCCCGACCAGTTCTCCGTTTAAGCGCACTTTGACCGACAGGCCCAAAAGACCCGTTGCAGGCTGGGTTTCAAACTCCACGCTGCCGCCCAGAATTGCGGCCAAGACACCCTTCAAGTCGTAAAGATCAGCATCTGGTACGCTTGCGCAGCGCCAGCTCGGGGTCCATGCCTCCCCCGCGAGCACCACGCCCAGGTGCGTACGCTCTTCGACGCCTTCCGCTGAAAACACGCGTCCGACTTCAAACAGCCGGATGCCTTTGACCCCCGCCCGCGCATTGCGCCCGGCCGCTGCGAGCAGGCCCGGCACCAACGCAGGCCGCAGGACGACCTGGTCTTCGTTCAACGGGTTTTTGACACGCGGTGCAGGACTTTGGATAAACGGTCCCTCCGCCATCGCCTCTGAAACCAGAGTCAGGCTGCGCGCTTCAAAGCAGCCCTGCCTGAGCGCCGCTTGCCGGAGCGCCATCAGCCGGTCGTATTTCCGGTCCGCGTCCGAGCTGCCGACAAACCGGCCGCGTGTCGAGGCGGGGAAATGTTCGATGCCCACCACCCGCGCGATTTCCTCAATAAGATCGACTTCGCGGTTAAGATCCGCCCGGCGCGAGGGAACGTCCCAGCCGCCCTCGGTGTGGCTCAAGCCCAGGGCGCTCAGAATCTGTTCCACCTTGGCGTCCGGCACGGAGGCGCCCAAAAGAGCGGTGATCCGCTCGGCCCGCAGGGGCACGTGACGCACAGGGATGAGCCCCATCAGGAGTGCCTCCACGTCCAGGCCGTCCAGCCCCGCGCTCGTATGTAGCGCGCCTGCGACAGCTCCAGAGACTTGGCGTAGTAGTTCTGCGGCGCGCTGCGACGCCCGCAGGACGCCTGCAATATCCACGCCCCGTTCAAAGCGGTAACTGGAATCGCTCGAGAGTCCCAACGTGCGCGAGGTCCGCCGGATGCCTCCCGCTTCAAACGCCGCGCTCTCCAAAGACACGCGGACCGTGGACTCCGAAACGGCAGTGCTCTGCCCGCCCATCACTCCGGCGATGGCCACTGGCCCGGAATCGTCCGCAATCACGAGATCTTTGGACCCCAGTTTGTAAGTCTTTCCGTCCAGCGCGACCAGGGTCTCGCCTTCGCGCGCGAAACGCACCCGCAGAGCGCCTTGCAGTTTGTCGCTGTCAAAGGCGTGCAAGGGTTGGCCGCACTCCATAAGGACCCAGTTTGTGGTATCCACCACGTTGTTGATGGAGCGCAACCCGATGGCCTCAAGACGCTGCTTCATCCAGTCAGGCGAAGGCCCCACCCGAACACCCGTGAATTCCCGCACCGTGTACAGCGGGCACTCCCTGACCTCCGCTGCCTTGGAGACTACCGAGGCGCTCTCTGCCTGAAAGGCGTGGGAGGCCTTCAAGGTTTTTCCAGTCAGCGCCGCGACTTCGCGTGCCAGCCCTTCATGACTGAGCAAATCGGGCCGGTTGGGAGTCACCTCCAAATCCAGAACCGTATCCGAAGGAAAGAGGCGGCCGATGGGGGTGCCCAGTTCGGTGGCGGGATCGAGGAGCAGCAGGCCTTCGGATTCTTTGGCCAGCCCCAACTCGTCGGCGCCGCACATCATGCCTTCGGATTCAACCCCCCGAAGTTTGCCCACCTTGATTTTGAAGTCGCCAGGAAGGACCGCGCCCGCCTGCGCGAGCAGGACCTTGTCGCCCACCTTGTAATTTTTGGCGCCGCAGACAATCTGGCGCTGGGTGCCCGAGCCGTCGTCGACCTTGCAGACGGAGAGGCGGTCGGCATTTGGGTGTTGTTCGGAAGAAAGGATTTGTGCCGCGACGACCTTGTCGAAGGAGGCGCCGCTGGTGTGGATGCCTTCGACTTCGACGCCTGCCATGGTGAGCAGGGCCGAAAGGGAGTTTGCGTCTTCCTGAAAATCAATGATTTCTCGCAGCCAATTTAAAGAAGCCTTCATGCGTGGAATTAGGGAAAGGGATTAGAACTGGGACAGGAACCGCTGGTCGCTGTCGGTGAAATGCCGGATGTCGGGCACGCCGGACATGATCATGGCAAGCCGGTCCAGACCGAACCCGAATGCGAAGCCCGTATGCCGTTCCGGATCCAAGGCGTGGTCGCCGCGGCGCGCATTCACGGCTTCAAAAACCGCCGGGTCCACCATGCCGCACCCCGCGATTTCCAGCCAGCGTCCCCCGCCGAGCGAGGCCGCCTTGATGTCTACTTCAAAACTGGGCTCGGTGAACGGGAAAAAGTGCGGACGGAAGCGGAACTCTGCATCGTTGCCAAAGAGTTCACGGAAGAAGAACTCGAGGGTACCGCGCAGGTCCCCAAGCGTGACGTCCTCGTCCACGTAGAGGCCTTCCATCTGGTTAAACTGGGCCAGATGGGTCGCATCGACTTCGTCCCGCCGGTAGGCCGCACCCGGGGCGATGATGCGGATGGGAGGCGCCATTTTCTCCATGGTGCGGATCTGGATGGTGGAGGTGTGGGTGCGCAGCAAGCGGCCGTCGGGCAGGTAGAAAGTGTCCGCCTCGTTGCGGGCGGGGTGGTCTGCGGGGGTGTTGAGGGCGTCGAAGCAGTGCCACTCCGTCTCGATGTCGGGGCCGTCCGCCAGCGCGAACCCCATGCGCCGGAAAATGTGGACGGCGCGGTCCAGAAGCTGGGTGATGGGGTGGATCGCCCCCACGGGGAAACTGACACCGGGGAGGCTGACGTCGGTGCCCTCGAACGCCTTGGCTTCGCGCTCGCTCGTGAGCGCGGTCTTGCGGGCTTCGAGCGCGGCAGTGACCGCGGCACGGACTTCGTTGAGCACTTTGCCGATGCGCGGTTTTTCTTCCTTGGAGAGTTCGCGCATCCGGTCCGAGAACGCGGTCAGTTCGCCGCCTCGTCCGAGCAGGCCCACGCGTTGGGTTTCCAATTGAGCTTCATCGGTGCAGGCGGCGATGGCCTCGAGGGCTTTGGTATTGAGGGATTGAATTTGCGATTCCATCAGATGAGAGGCGTTGGCGTTGAAATTGGGATTTCGGAGAATGCCTTGACTAGGAAAGGGTGCAAGTCTGGCCTGCATTTCTTGGGTTTTATCTGAAGGCAGATCTTTTGCCTTCGCCCGGGGGACAACACAGTGCCCTCTCTCAGAGGACAGGCAGGAAAGTCCACCTTCCCAGTCAGACCGTGCCTCCCACATGCGGTATCGCCGCAACACCGCAGGGGATGCGTCCCGCAAAGAATAAGGGCTTCCCCCTACTGGGCGGTCCAGCCGCCGTCGACGACAAGGCAAGTGCCGGTGACAAAACTGGAGGAGGGCGACGCAAGAAAAAGAATCGGCCCTTCTATTTCCTCCATCTCTCCCCAGCGCCCGACGGGCAGGCGCGCACAGAACTCCTGATATTTGACGGGATCTTCCAGAAGCGCCCGGTTCATTTCAGTGCGGAAGGGGCCCGGGCAGAGAGCATTCACAGTGACTCCCGAGTGGGCGACCTCAAGGGCCTGCGTTTTGGTGAGCAGGATCAGGCCCCCTTTGCTCGCCGTGTAGGGGGACCGCTCCGCCAGACCGACGGTTCCGAGCATGCTGGAAAGGTGGATGATCCGGCCCCAACCGCGGGCGACCATTTCAGGAATGACCGCTTTGGAGCAGATGAAGGGACCGGTCAGGTTGATATCCAAGACGCGTTTCCATTCTGAAAGAGGCATTTCCGTGGTCGGCTTGCGGAAGTTCACACCGGCGTTGTTCACGAGAATATCGATGGGCCCCAGTATTTTACTCGCCTCCGAAACAAACTCGGCGACGGACTCTTCGTCGGTGACATCTGCGGCGGTGCCGAAGGTTTCCACGCCAAACTCAAGGGCGATCTCCCGGGCGGCGGCTTCGGCTTCGGCGCCGTTGCGGCTGTTCGTGGCGATGTTGGCGCCTGCCGAGGCCAGACAGCGCGCCATCTGTTTGCCAAGGCCCCGGGTGGCACCGGTGATCCAGGCTGTACGGCCCTGCAGATTAAAAAGTTTGTCAAACATGGGTGGGGTCAAGGTGAGAGTGGAAGCTGTCGGGAGCGAGCGGGCGGACTGGGAGACTTCGCCGAAACGGACCACACGACCGATGCGGTTGGGCCGCTACAAGGCGTGAGAAAGAAGGGGGTTTGCAATGAACCGCGGGTTGTCCTGAAATAGCCCGATGAATATGGACAAACGGCTTGCAGGAGACAAGATCGGTTTCGTCGGTCTGGGCAACATGGGGCGTGCCATGGCGCGGCATTTGCATGAAGCAGGAGCGGAGGTGATTGTCTGGAACCGTAGCGCCGCCCCGGCCGAAGCGGCGGCGGCCCTGGGGATGCGCAGGGCTGAGAGCTTGAGTGCGCTTGCCCGCGAGGTAGGGGAGGGCGTGGTTTGCCTCAACCTCACGACCACCGATGTCGTCCGTGAGGTGGCGTTCGGGAGTGGCGGGCTCGTGGAAGGGCTGGGTGAGAAGGCGCTTATCATCGATTTCGGGACAACGGGTGTCCCTGAGACGCGTGAGTTTGCGCGCCGGTTGGCATGGGTCGATGCGCCCGTCTCCGGTGGCCAGGTGGGGGCGGAGGCGGCCAGTCTCACCATCATGGCGGGTGGCAGCGAAGCTGACTACCAGCGGGCGCTGCCGCTTTTTCAGGTGTTGGGGCAGCGGAGCACGCACCTTGGTCCCTCGGGCGCGGGGCAGGTGACCAAGCTCGCCAACCAGCTCATTGTCGCGCAAACCATCGATGCCGTCGCGCAGGCGTTGCGTCTCGCTGAACTCTCCGGCGTCAATCCCGCTCTGGTGCGCGAGGCCTTGCTGGGGGGCTTTGCGGAAAGCAGGATCCTGAACTTGCACGGGGACAGAATGGTGAGAAGGGACTTCACTCCCGGGGGACGCTCGGCGCTGCAACTCAAGGACGTCCGTTTGATTTGTGAACTCGCGGAGTCTTTGGGGTTTCATTCTCCAACACTCGCCAACTGCCGGGCGCAGTGGGAGACGTTTGTTGAAGAGCAGGGCCATGGCGACAAGGATCATTCCGGCCTCTTTATGATGTACGACAGCCGATAAACGGGGATGGCTCGGGGAGGGGAATCCAGTGCGTGGGCTCCGTGGAAAAAGTGGGAGGCGATACGGGTGAATCTATCCGCACGAAACCCCTTTTTGGAGCCTTCGCCGCGGCACCCACTTTTTCCCACTGGCACCCACTTTCTCCAGTTTCAGGCATGCATTTCAGGAGTGCATGACCTGACCGCCATCGATATTGAGTGTCTGCCCGGTGATGTTTCGCGCGTGTTCTGAGGCCAAAAACACCGCCATCGCGGCGTATTCGGCGGGTGTTTGCCAGCGTCCAAGAGGAGACACTTTGCGGATTTTCTCCTCCCCCCACGTCTCGTAGTCTTGGCGCTTCTCCGGTGCCAACTTCTCCTGGCCCGCCCGCCATACAGATTCATTGAGATCCGTTTTTACCATCCCAGGCGAGAGTGCGTTCACACGCACCCCGTAAGGCGCCAGATCCTTGGCTGCACACTGCATGAAGTTGATGAGCCCCGCCTTCGCCGCACTGTAGGGGGGATCTGTTTGCGAGCCAATCTGCCCGGCCACGGAAACCAAAAACAGCATCGTCCCGTGTTTGCGCGCGCTCAGCATGGGGGCGAAGGCGTGGGCGACATTCACGGCCGAGATCAGGTTCACCTCCAAAACGCGCGTCCAGTCCCCGGGGTCGAGTTGCCAAAAGGGAAAACCGAATTTACCCGAGCCGACACCAATGCAAAACACAACGTGGTCGACCGCGCCCAGACCGCTCGCGAAGGCGCATACGTCTGCGTACCGGGTCGCATCACCTGCGCTCAACGCGGGGGCGTTTGGCCCGGGCTCCACGGCAATGTCCCGGTCGAAGCCGTGCACCGCGCACCCTTCCCTGACAAACTCTTCGGCAATGACGCGCCCAATGCCGCGGGCGGCGCCGAAAACGGCTACTTTTTGACCAGCGAGATTGAGTTGCATGGGAACGCCATTCTGAGGGACTGGCTCCAGCGCTGGCAAGAGTCAGGTGCCTCAACCCCAGGCTGGGGCGGGATGCTCGGTGAGAAACGATTCATCTTTTGTAAGCATGGTTGTTGAGGTGGTCATACCTCTCCGCTACAAAAGTCCGCGCAGCCGCCGAGCATCAACCGCGGCGCATCTGAAAAAACAAGATGAAACCAATCGTTGGAATTATTGACTGGGCCAAGTCGCCCTTGGGTGATCCTGAATCCGCTGCCGAAAAGGCCGTCATCGGCGAGGCTGCTGAAATCCGCCGGTATTTGTGTTCAAGCGACGCGGACTTCACGGATGAAATCTGCGCCGCTGACGCACTGATCGTGTGGCACAACACGCCTATTACGCGCGCGGGCATTGCCCGGTTGCAGCGCTGCCGGGCGATTATCCGGAACGGGGTGGGGTTTGATTCGGTAGACGTCGCCGCGGCACGGGAGCGCGGCATTGCCGTCTGTAACGTGCCTGACTATGGCACCGAGGAGGTGGCGGACCACGCCATAGCGCTTACCATGGCGCTCTGCCGTCAGTTGTTCCCCTTGGACAGCGAGGCGAAGTCGTTGGGCTGGGTGATCCATGTCGAACCCAAGCTCCGCCGCCTTCGTGAATTGACCTTCGGCCTCGTGGGGTTGGGACGGATCGGAACGGCAACGGCCCTCCGGGCGAAGGCGCTCGGGTTTAACGTTGTTTTCTACGATCCGCACATTTCCAACGGAGCGGACAAGGCGCTTGGAATTGCAAGGGTGCGCACGCTTGAGGAACTGCTCGCACGCACCGACGTGCTTTCCCTGCATTGCCCGCTCAATGCGGAGACCCACCATCTCATCGGGGAGCGCGAACTCTCGCTGCTCAAACCCGGCGCTTTTGTCGTGAACACGGCGCGCGGGGCAGTCATCCAGAAGACGGCCATTCTTCGGGCCTTGCGTGAAGGGCGGATCGCTGGAGCGGGGCTGGATGTCGTCGAAGACGAACCTCTCCAGACCCCCGAAGAGGCTGCCACCCCCAATCTTATCGTGACGTGCCACGCCGCCTTTTGCAGCGTCGAGTCCAAGTTGGAAATGCGCTCCACTTCCGCCCGCATCGCGCTCGCGGCCGTGAGTGGCGCACCTCTGGAGAACATCGTCAACGGGTGAAGTTGCCCCGTCTTTAATCACCCCGTTTACCACCCTGTTATGCACGCCCCCCCCGTCAGTCGCGCCCGTTTTGTGGTGCTCCTTTTTGCAATCACCCTTGCAATCGTGACCTACGTGGATCGCGTTTGCATCTCCCAGGCGGCGCCCTTCATGCAACAGGAGTTGGGCCTGAGCAAGACCCAGATGGGCTATGCCTTCACGGCTTTCGGGGTGGCGTACGGTCTTTTTGAAATCCCCGGCGGCTGGCTCGGGGATCGTTATGGACCGAGGTTGGTGCTGCTGCGCGTGGTGTCGATGTGGTCGGTTTTTACCATCGCCACTGGATGGGCCTGGAACCTCGCTTCGCTGGTTGTTTCGCGGTTTTTGTTTGGAGTGGGGGAGGCCGGGTGTTTTCCAAACATTACAAAGGCTTTTACAAACTGGTTTCCGCCAGCGGAGCGCGTTCGGGCGCAATCTGTTTTGTGGTTGAGCGCCCGCTGGGGAGGGGCGTTTACGCCGCTCCTCGTCGGCTGGATGCTGGCCAGTGGCGGACTTGGCCTTCACTACAAATGGGTCTTCCTGCTTTTCGGCCTGCTCGGCTTGGTGTGGGCCATGCTGTTCTTCCGCTGGTTCCGTGACCAACCCCGGGACCACGCCGCGGTGAGCGCGGCTGAACTCGCCCACATCGGCGAAATGCCTGACGGTGGCTCGCATGCGATGCCGTGGGGCGCACTCGTCTCCTCCCGCACGGTTTGGATGCTCTGGCTGCAGTATTTCTTCATGTCGTACGCCTGGTATTTTTACATCACCTGGTTTCCGACTTACCTGAAGGAACAGTTCACCACGCTCACCGAAATGCAGCGGGCACTTCTGGCCTGCGTCCCCTTGTTTTGCGGCGGAGTCGGGTCCATTACCGCCGGGCTGCTTTCGGCGCGTCTGGACCGGTGGCTGGGTTCCATCTCTCTTTCCCGGCGCGTTCTTGGAGTCGGGGGAATGGGCTGTGCGGGGGTCATGCTGATCGTATCCCTCCAGTTCAACCATCCCCTGGCCTCCGTGCTCGCCGTCGGAATGGCCAGCCTTTTCAGCGACTTGTCGATGCCCGGTTCCTGGGGTGCGTGTATGGATGTGGGCGGCCGCCACACCGGCGCCCTTTCCGGGAGCATGAACATGGCGGGTCAAATCGGAGGCGCCATTGCGCCCATGGCCGTGCCTTTGGTGCTGAGCGCCACCAACAACAACTGGAGCGTCAACATCTACCTCTTCGCCGCTTCCTATTTTCTAGGCGCCATCTGCTGGGGATTTGTGCACTCCGAACACCGACTCGCGAGCACCGAAGGTTAAGCGAAACACCGCCGCGCCCGCCTAGTCCACGGACATCTTGGGCGCGGCAATCGTCACAGGAGGAGGCCCGGCTGGTTTTGCCGGGGGCGGTGGTGGGGGTGCACCCTTGGGCGTCGCTACAGCCACAGGAGTGAAGTCCACGGCATAATCCGAAGGCATCGTCACCGTGTACAAAGGCTTGTCATAAATCTCCCAGCCCACCGGAATCTGCTCCGTAGCGTCAATGATGTCGCGCGCACCCAAATACGCGGGAATCGAGTCTTTGCTGACATAAAACCAAATCACCGAATCCGGGTCCTTCTTGAGGTCGCGCAACTGCGAGCGGAAAAAAGAGGTTTGTTCCCTCGCCTGTGCCACCGTCTCTCCGCCTTCAGGTCTGGGCTCGACCTTGACTTGAATGTTCGGAGAGCTGGGGACTGCGCTTACTGTGACGAGAAGGTCACGGTTTAAGTCACGGCGCCCCGCCTTGCGTTTGTTGAACAAATCATTGAAAAAAGCCTCCATCTTCGGACCGTCGACGATGGACTTTCGTTCTGGAACGGGCTGGCCTGTGGGGCCCTTTTTCATGCGCGGTTTGCCATCCGCCCCCTTGAGGGTTTCGCGCCTCAAGAAATAAGGAGAAGTCTCCTTCTTCAGCTCCTCCTCCACGAGCTGTGCCAGCTGCGTGTTTTGCACAAACATGATCCGGTTTTCGGTCACGAATACCCGGTGAATCTCGGCTTTTTCCGGCATCGGCCTCGCATTGGGCAGGCGGACCACCACCGGGGGCTGTGCCTCATAACGCGGCGTGGTGTCCATCTTTACCTTGATCTGGTCGATTTCCGCCAGCAACTGGTCGATGGTCTTCTTGCGCTCCATGCGCTCCTTGCGGGCCGCTTCCAGCTCCTTCATGAGCTTCTCCATGTCCACCATGGCCGCCGGGGTGTTCTCCTTCTGTTTTTCGAGCTCCTTGAGCTGCTCTTCCACCTTTGGCAGTTCTTCCCGCAATTTTGCGGTTTCCGCCGCCACCTCCGCCGGATCCCGCTTCGCATCAAAGGCCGCCAGTTCCTCCTTGAGTTTCGCATGCTCCTCCTCCGTCACCGGAGGCAGCTCTGAGAGCACTTTCTGCACGGACCGGGCCAGCCCGATCCCGATCATGACCAAAACAATGATGAGCACCCCCACCACGTTGGTCATGGTGTCCATCAGGGCAACGAAGGGGAGTTCTTCATCGTGGGGTTTTGCGCGACGAGCCATAATTTGCGGTAAGGTCGGCTAAGGTTTGGGCGGTGCGGCCTGCGGAGGCGCGGGAAGTTTTCCAATGAGATTTCCAAACAATTTCATGTCGAGCTCGCCCCGCCCTGGAACTGGGAGCTTCCCCATCTGCCCCACGGGATAGGCGTGCTTGGACTGCGCCCAGCCCGCCGCAAGGCTGTAGGAGCGCATCCCGTCATCGCGGGTCAGGAAGATGATCTTGCTTTGGGGAACCTTTTTCACCGCCTCCAGAAACGCATTGAACCCCGCGTCGGCCACGATCACCTCGGGGACCGCGCTGACCACGGCCTTCTCCTTTTCATTCCAGTAATACGTCAGTTTGTCTCCGGTTGCATCCACGAAGAAAATCGAGGACCCCGCCGCCAACCCCGAACCCTGGGGGTTTACGAGCACCGAACGTTCCTTGTTTTCCGGCCCCTTGAGCTTGGCCAAAGCCGCAAGGAGTTCCGCGATTTTCGTCCTTAATTCGGGATCCTGTGCCGTCAAACCGCGGATTTCCACCAGCAGATCTTCCAGCTCCTTTTTGAGCTTGTCCGCCGCGTCCTTGGTTTTGGTTTGGTTCATCTCTGCGAGTTTGAGCATCTCGCTGAGTTTTTCGGCCGCCTCTTTTTTGGTGCGGGTTTCCTCCTGCGCTTGGGTGAGTTTCTCAAGTTTCTCCGCCAGGTCGCTGTACTTGATGACGTTTTCCTTCTGCTCCCTCTGCATCCGCTGGTATTGCTGCGCCCTCTGTAACTCCTCTTGGGTGCGTCCATTGATGCGCTGCGTCTGGGCCACCACCAGCACCACGATGATCAACACAAGAACCCCGATCAGAGAACACAAGATGTCCAGAAACGGGATCATCATGATCTCTTCTGCCTTGTGCTTGGCTCTTTTGTTCATGGCTTCGAAGGGTCAGATCGTCTGGGAAGGCGGGGGGGAAAGCAGGGCGGTAGGGGGCTAACCGCGCCCAAACCAGCCTTTTTTCTGCGGCTGCGGCTGCTGTAGGGGTTGCGACTGCTGTGGAGGTTGCGGTTGCTGGTGCTGGATCACGATTTGCTGGCCGCCAAGGCGTTCCAAAACCGCGTTGAGGTTTCCAATCCCGGCCTCGATTCCTGAAATTGTCCGCTGTGTCATCTGGACGGATGTTTGTAGCGATTCTCCCACTCCAGCGGCCATGACGCCAATCTTATCCGCGAAGAGTTTCGAGGCTTCCTGCTGCGCGGACTGGACCGCCTGCTGGTAATCCTTGGAAGTGCGCTCCATCTTCGAGAGATGCTCGCCAAAGCCGGCGATGGCGCGTGTGCTCCCTTCCACGGAAGACGCAAGAGCCCTTTCCACGCCCGAAGACATGGTTCCCAGCTTCTGTACAAGGTCTGAAACGGCGTCTGTCTGGCTCTTGAGCATCGATGCCATGGCGCCCGAGGTGGAGGTTTGAATGTTGCCGACCGCCTTGGTCAGTTGGTCGCCAATCCCGCTTGCAGCCGAGTCTACCCGCTGAGCGAACATCTTCACCGCATCCTGCTGCACCGTTCTCAGGGCTTCCTGGAACTCCTTCGAGTTGGATTCCAACTTCACAATGTTCTCGCCCATGCCCGTGATCGCGCGCTGTGTCCCAGTGAGCGAAGCATTGACGGCCGATTCCACCCCTGAAGAAAGCGAGCCCAGCTTTTGGACCAGCTCCGACACCATGTTCGTCTGGTTTTTCACCATCGACTCAATCGCCGAAGAAGAGGCGCTTTGCACGTTGCCAACCGCCTTGGTGAGCTGTTCGGCAATACTCGTGGAAATCGTATCCACCCTTTGTCCAAACAGCTTGACGGCGTCCTGTTGAGCCGTCCGCAGCCCTTCCTGAAACTCCTTCGAGTTGGACTCCAGCTTTACAATGTTCTCGCCCATGCCCGTGATCGCGCGCTGTGTCCCAGTGAGCGAAGCATTGACGGCTGATTCCACTCCGGTAGAAAGCGCGCCCAGCTTCTGGACCAGCTCCGATACCACGGTCGTCTGGCTTTTCACCATCGACTCAATCGCCGACGAGGAGGCGCTTTGCACGTTGCCCACCGCCTTGGTAAGCTGTTCGGCAACACTCGTGGAAATCGTATCCGCCCTCTGGCCAAACAGCTTGACGGCGTCCTGCTGCGCCACCCGCAGCGCTTCCTGGTATTCTTTGGAATTCGCCTCCAACTTGGCGATGTTTTCGCCCAGACCTGAAACTGCCTTCTGCGTTCCCGCAAGCGAAGCGGAAAGGGCCGCCTCCATCCCTGTGGAAAGGGAGCCGAGTTTCTGCGTTAAGTCACCCACTGTCTTGTTTTGACTGTGTACCAGTGTCTCAAAGGCTTCACGGCTGGTTTTTTCCAAGCTTTCAAAATTCGAGGAGAAGCGGTTCATCACTTCCTCCTGCCGCTGGCGCATCAGTTCAAAGTGCTCCTGCGCCCGTGAATCCACCGCATGCGCTTGTTCGGCAAGATGCTGCAGGGCCGCTTGCTGGTATTGCTCGTTCCGGCCTTCCAACGTGGTTGCGTAATCCAGCATTCTCCCGGAAAGCGTGTTTAGATCCGTGAGAAACTCCTTCTGGGAGGACGTGATGGCCCGCACAATCGCCTCGGCCACCGCTCCGAGTTCATTGGAGATCTTGTTCTGCGTACTCTCGCCATCCTCAGTCACCGAACCGTCGTCAAGACGCGGCAGCAGCACTTCGTTGCAAAACGCGTCAATATCGTTCAACGCCTCTTCTTCATGCTTGGCCAGCGAGTTGAGCGGGAAGTTCAACAACACCGCAAACACCAACCCCAGCAGTGTCGCGTCAAACGCCGTGCCCAAGCCGCTTGTCACGTTGTTGATGGACCCGACGATCTTGCTCACGTCTTCCACATTGGAAAAACTCATGCCGCTGATCGCGTGCGAAAGCCCCACCACCGTTCCGATAAAGCCCAGCAGCGGAATCGCCCACAAAAAGGCGCGAATGAGAATGTAACTTCCCATGATGCGGGAACCGTCGATGCCCGACTGGCTGGCCATCAGCGTGCTCACATCCGCCACATTCTGGCGGCCCTCGAAGAACTCCAACGCCTTGCGGATGCGGTTGACCATGAGGCTGTCCCGCAAGGTTTCAGGGAGGCTGTACACGTGGTCGATGAAAGAACCCACGTTTTTGGCGTTAATTTGCTCTCCCAAATCCATGGGCAGCACATCCAGAAGCATCGCCCGCCGCTGGTGTTTGAGCTTGAGCATCTTCAGGTAGCAGATGGCCGCCGCCCAGCAGAAAAACAACGTATTGGCGAAGCTGACCGTGAAATGCTTGTAAAACAGGTTCGCCAGCATCTCCCCAGTCGTAAATTCCCCGGGGGACTTGCCCGGAGGCGCCTGGAAAAAGTAGATGATCGCAAACCAAACCAGCGTGATCCCCATGCCGATGCCCACACTTAAAAGCGCATTGGGATTGGTGGGGTCCTGCTCCTTCCACACATTCCGGGCGGGCCCCTTGCCGGATGCCCCTCCAGACCTGAGCGCACCCGGATTTTCGGAATCCGCGTCGAGTCCCGGTGGAACCTGCAACTTCGTATTACATCCCGGACACTTGACTAGTTGCCCAGTCATTTGAGGGTCCGCCATTAGCTGCATGGAGCACGTCGGGCAATTGAAGTTCATAACAAGCTCTAGGGAAGGGGTTTGTGCGTTGAACGCCGAGGCGCTGGTTCTCGGTCGCGAAACTTAAACCTGTTTGTCTTCAAAATGTCCACAAAGAAGACAACTTGCCGCCGGCTAGAAGCGTTTTTTTTTGAAAAACAGGGCGCAGGGCTCATTTCGGGCACAGCCCGGTGGGAGCCTGCAAAGCCCGAAGCGTGGCAAACTGCCGCCGGGCTGCACGCCAGAGGCCGAAGCCAGCACGTGCCGTCGCGCTGGGGGGGTATTTTGTGTTCGAGTCCGGACGGAGCTGCGGGAGGACAGGTTTTTGGGCATTGGAAAGGTTGGAGTGCTGCCGGTTTGAAGAGCGTGAGACGCCAAATGCGACTCAGTCTCATTTGGCGCTTGACCGGCGCTCTTGAGTTTGAGACTCAGTATCAACATGAAAGCCTCCCGTGTGCTCCCCTTCTTTGTTTTCTCCACCGGCTGCAGAGCCGCTGCGATTTGTGCCTGCCTCTGTTTGCTTTCCGCTCAGTCTGCGCGTGCCTCTGAGCGGGCGTTTGCCTACACCTACCAGTCGCTCACGGCCCCGGTTGGCGAGCTCGAGCTCGAAAACAAACTGACGTGGAAGTCCCGCCCAGGGCAGATCCGCGAGTTTGCCTTTCAACACGAGCTGGAGTTCGGGTTGAGTGAAAAAACGCAACTGGCCCTTTACGTCGCCAATTGGCAGTACGATGCCCGGGAGCGTGGTTCCGCCTACCAAAGCTCGGGTTTGGAAATCATCCACAACTTCACCCACCCGGTGAAAGACCTTCTCGGGTCGGCGATTTACGGCGAGGTTCAGATGGGCGACGGGCTGTTTTCCTTGGAGGGGAAGCTGATTTTGGAGAAGAAGTTTGGCCCGTGGGTGGTGGCGTGGAACGGGGAGGTGAAAGCCGAGTGGGAAGGGCGGCGTATCGGGGATTTTCAAGATTCCGCGGGGGAACTTTCCCAGACCTTGGGGGTTTCCTATGAGATCAATCGCAGCCTGGCTGTAGGGGTGGAACTTCTGCAGGAAGTGCCCTTGGGCGCCTGGCATGGGCCGGCGAATCCCGAATGGTACCTCGGGCCAAACGTCACGGTACGCAAGGGGCGCTTTTATGCCACCCTGACCACCTTGTTCCAGAGCACGGACCGCCAGTCCGCACCGAGCGTGCAGGCGCGCACGATCGTGGGAGTTGAATTTTAATCCACCCGCTGCTGTTTTGGGGAAAACGAATTCAAGGGAAGGTGTGGAGTGCGAAGGAGCCGGAGCACCCACTTTAGAACGTCCTCTGTCCAAGCCGTCACATGCCCATTTCGTCGCTGCAAGCTGTCGTTTCCGTCTATGGCCGCAGGCTTGTGTGCGCGGCAAGCGTTTTTGTGGCTGCCCTGTGGCTTGAGGGGTGTGCGGGTCTGCCGCCCGAGGTGACTCCCCGGATGCTCGATTTTTCGGCTCGGGGCAAAACGTTGCCGGACTTGGAGGAGGGGCGGACAGTGTTTCTTGTGGCCTGTACCAGGTGCCACGCGCTGGACGCCCCAGATAAGTTTTCGGAGGCGCAATGGCGCCGCATCGTGCCTGAGATGGCGGAATCTTCGAAAATTTCCCAGCGTGCCGAGGGTTTACTTCTAGACTACCTGCTGGGTGCCCGGGCGCAGTTGCTTGCGCAGAAAGCGGGGCGGGATTTGCGTTAAGCTCGCGCTCAGCAGCGACGCCCGCGAAGGGGCCCTCCTCTCGGAACCTCGAGGCGCGGCTGCTCTTGTGGTTTGTCCCGCAATGGAAGGCTTGGGGACCGAATCAGTGGTTGGCCACTGTTGTACGACTTGGCGGCTGTACTGCCATGCCGGAGGAACCTCTACATCAACCGCACGACAAGTTTTTTCGCACCGCGTTTTCCAATCCGGAAACAGCCGGTGCGTTCCTGCGGGCCTACTTGCAGCAGGAACTGGTGGGGTTGGTCGACTGGAGCAGCCTGCGGGCGGAATCCGGGAGCTTTGTGGATGCCCACATGAAAGCGTCAACGGTCGACCTGCTGTTCACGGCAAAAGTCCACGGGGAGGACGCGCACTTTTATTTTTTGTGCGAGCATCAAAGCAGTGAGGACGGACTGATGGCATTGCGCTTGCTCTCGTACATGGTCCGGATCTGGATGGAGGAGGCGCGGGGGCAACCCTGTCCGCCGAAGCTGACGCCGATTATTCCGGTGGTGGTGGCGCAGGACAACAAGGTGTGGAAGACGTCGGTGAAGTTTCACGATTTGTTCAAACTGCCGAGTGCGAAATGGGAGGAGGTGCGGGCGTTCA
>CANJPY010000100.1 GCA_947476255.1 Chthoniobacteraceae bacterium
AGGGCATTGATCGGCCTGTCCATCGGAACGCTCATCGGTGGGTGCGCTCAGCTCGTGGCCCAATTCCCCGCGCTTTACAAAGTTGGGTATCGTTTCCGGCCGGATTTTCGCTGGAACGACGAAGGAGTCCGGCACGTGTTGCGCTTGATGTGGCCGGCGGTGATCGCTGCCAGTGCGGTGCAGGTGAATGTGATGGTGAACAGCAAGTTTGCCTCGCACATTCCCGGAGATGGTCCGGTGAGTTGGCTGGATTACGCATTCCGGTTGATGCAGCTGCCGCTCGGTCTTTTTGGCGTTGCGATCGGAACGGTCACGCTGCCACTGGTGGCCCGGCACGCGGCCACCGGGGACAGTCTCGCGCTGCGCTCCACGCTCGCGAGGGGGCTGCGCCTCGGCCTCTTGCTGACGGTGCCCTCCACGTTGGGCCTCGTGTTTCTCGCCGAGCCGATCATTTCGTTGATTTACGAATCCGGAAAATTTGACGCGGCTGCCACCCATCAGACCGCCGCCGCCCTCCAGTTTTACGCGGTGGGACTGGCCGCCTATTCGGGCATCAAGGTGCTCGCGCCCGCGTTTTACGCGATCGACAAACGCACGACACCGATGCTGGTGAGCTTCGCCGCAATCGGGGTGAACCTTGTGTTGAACTGGCTCTTTACCTTCAAACTCGGCATGGGACACCGCGGACTGGCTTTGTCCACGGGGTGCGTGGCCATCGGTAACTTTCTCGCACTTTACGCGCTGATGCGCTCTGCGACGGGTTCGTTGGAAACGGGAAAGCTGCTGGCGGGTTTGGGCAAACTCCTGCTCGCGGGGGCTGCCTTGGGCGGGGTGTGTTTTTTCGGGGCGCAATGGATGGCTGCAGATTGGGCGGACGCTGGAAAATGGACGCGTGCCGGAGAATTGTGCGGTGTCATAACCATTGCCGGCATTGTTTTCTTTGCCGTGGCAACCTTGTTGAAGGTGGAAGAGATGGAAGATCTCAAAAGCGCTCTCCGCAGGCGCCTGAAACGGGCTTAAGCAGAAGCGTGACCATCCCTCGGGCTGTTTTTGCGGATGTTTCGCAAAATTTTGGCGGCGGCGAAAGGCACAAATTTACGGGGGCGTTTCGGGTGAATTTTTCATCGCCTCCGCGGGACGATGTGTTGGTAAAAGCTTTAGCCTCACGCTGGAAATTAATGTGCTGATTGGCAATCGCTTGTGTTGTAATCTCAGGGAAATTAATGCTTTGCAGAAATATGAATAATGGTCATGAAAAGCCCATTTCGTGAACGATTTAGCCCGATTCGTGAAATGTAACTCGAGGGGCGCACCCTTCTCTGATCAGTTCCTCCCGCCCACGGGGCCCACCCTCAGACAACAGAAACGCACCTTCCATGAAGACCATCCCTACCCATCGCGTAAATTTGATTCCATTTGGCAGCCCACTCGAAAGCGCGACCTCGCGTTTGGTTCGTTTGACGGCTTTCGCAGGTCTCGCTGTCACTTCGGCTTTTGTGGAAATGCCAGCCGCAACGGCGGCATCTCCCACGCTCCCCACCGGAGCCCAGACCGTTTCGGGCGCTGCGACAGTGAAGCAAAACGGCTCGACGCTCACGGTCACGCAGACCTCCGAAAAGGCCGTCACCAACTGGCAAAGCTTCAACATCGGCGCGGGAAAGACCGTCAATTTCGTGCAACCCTCGGCGAGTTCCGTCTCCCTGAACCGCGTCATCGGCAACGATGTGTCCGTGATTCAGGGCGCGCTCAACGCCAACGGGAAGGTCTTTTTACTCAATCCAAACGGCGTTCTTTTCACCGCAAGCGCGCAGGTGAATGTCGGCGGCATCGTAGCGTCCACGCTGCGCATGAGTACGGAAGACTTCCTGGCGGGCCGCTATACCTTTGAAGGCGCAGGGAGCGGGGCTGTGGTCAATCAGGGCAATATCACGGTAGCAAAAGGCGGGTTTGTGGGACTCATCGCCGCGAAGGTGACCAACACGGGCAACATCGTGGCGCCGGAAGGTTCGGTCCTCGCTGGGGCGGGGAACCGCGTCACGCTGGATTTGGGTGGCCCGATCAAGATCAAAGTGGAGCAGGGTGTGCTGGATGCGCTCATCGAACAGGGCGGTGTTATCCGGGCGGACGGCGGATTGGTGTACCTCACCGCGAAGGCCGTGGGCGAGGTGACCAGCACGGTCATTAATCACACGGGAATTACCGAGGCCAAGACGCTATCCGCGGGCAAGGACGGGAAGATCTATCTGATGGGCGGCATGGAGAAGGACCGGATCGTTGTGGGGGGCAAGTTGGATGCGAGCGCGCCGAATGGGGGCGACGGCGGGTTCGTCGAAACGAGTGCTGCGAACGTCAAGATTAACGACGACGTGCGGGTGACGACGGCTGCGCCCAAGGGCAAAACGGGGACGTGGTTGATTGATCCGGTGGATTTTACGATAGCCGACGGTACTGGGGAGAAGACAACCAGCAGCATGGGCGCCGAGACCTTGGGGAACGCTCTAAAGTTTTCAAATGTTACTATCCAGACCAGCTCTGATTCTGACGGAAACGGAGATATCAACGTGAATGCGAAAGTCACTAGTATCTAGTTGAAAAAGTTATTTAAAGAACTAGAGTGAGCTGCATGGCGCGTCCTGCAACTCAAATCATTCTAACTCACCATGAGACCGAGCAACTCGTCTCAATGTCACGAAAGCCAAAAATAGAGGCTCGGTACGCCCTGCGCGCCCAGATTATTTTAAAGGCCGCCAAGGGTGTTTCTGGCGTGGAGATCGCCAAGCAACTGGGTATTTCCGCGGGCATTGTCAGCAAATGGAGGATCCGATTTGAGAGCGAGCGCTGTGACGGATTGCTTGATGACTTCCGGCCCGGTAGGCCGCCGAAAATCGACTTTGAAAAACTTCGGGAAAGGCTCCTGGATAAACTCGATGAGCCGCCACCAACTGGCTTTGCCAGATGGGATGGCACGCTCCTTGGAAAAGCCTTAAATGTGTCAGCCGATAGCGTGTGGAGCATTCTTAGGCTGCTTGGAATCAGCTTGAAGAGGCGCCGCAGCTGGTGTGTCTCCACGGATCCACAGTTTACGCAAAAGTCCGCCGACATTGTCGGGCTTTATCTTGCGCCACCAGAGAACGCCGTGGTGCTGAGTTTTGATGAGAAGCCGTGCATCCAGGCGCTGGAGAGAGAGCAGGGTTGGCTGAAAATGCCTGACGGGCGTGCGCTCACCGGGTTCGCCCATGAGTACAAGCGGCACGGAACGAGCACTCTTTTTGCAGCCCTCAATGTGGCCACCGGGCAGGTCACGGGAGGACATTTCAAACGTAAAAGGCGTGTGGATTTCCTAAAGTTCATGGATCAACTGGTGGCGCAGCACCCAGGTAAGGAGCTCCATGTCATTTTGGACAATCTGAGTACACACAAGGTGGAAAAGGAGGCGTGGGCAAAAGCCCATCCGGAAGTCCACTTTCACTTCACGCCGACGCATGCCTCATGGCTAAATCAGGTGGAGGTCTGGTTCAGCATACTCACGGCTAAAGCACTGAGGGGAATGAGTTTTCGGTCTGTGAAGGAGCTCATTTCTCAGATTGATGCCTTCATTGCCGCTTACAATCAAGAGGCTGCGCCATTTGAATGGACGCGGGTCAAAGTAAACGCAAAGACCTTCACTGGTAAATACGCGAATTTATTCAAGTAGATACTAGGGCGACAGATCCTGAGGTCATGTTGCCCGCAACGACGTTGACTCTGGCTGCGGATAGAGACGTGGTGATTGGCTATAACGTGGATTATCAAGGAGGCATTTTTGGGGCCGCCAGCGCGCCTCTGAATATCGTGATTGCGGCGAGAGCCAGGGGTGGGAGCGTAGGATTCATCAAAGTGCTCAAGAGCCTGGTGAGTTATGGAGGGAATATCACGCTCGGAGGTGGCGACTTGGCGGCAAGTGACTTCGCTGTGGGACACGACAGTGTTGAGGGGGTCTTTATCGATAGAGAGGCGCATGTTGATGCCACGGGAAACGGTTCATCGCAGCCCATTTATGGAACGGCAGAGTATTCCTCGGTGATCCCGGTCGGCTCTTCGGGGGGGAATATTGTCATCAGGGGTAAAGGCGCTCCCACGGCACAAACGACGAACGGAAGCGGCATTTACATAACTGGAGATTTTGGAGGGAACGCGATTGTGACGGCTGGCAACGGCTCCATCAATCTGGAGGGACATGGGGGGAATTCAACTGCATCAAACTCGAGTTATTGGGCCAGTTCAGCTGGGATTCGTATTGGGAACAATTCTTTCATCAAAGCAGGGAATGGAAACATCACCCTAAAAGGTTACCAAGGATCAGGCACCCGCCGCTTCGGTATCTCCTCGTTCACAGACACCGGTGAGGAAGGCTCTCTTCCGGTATTTGTGGGCACAAACGGTGCAGTCAACATCGAGGGAGACAGCCTCGCCATCTTAGAGGGTAATTTTGGGCTTTATGCCGGTCTAGCAAGCGCAATCAAGGCACCAATTATCGGAGGCAATACTGGGAGATCTTTCCGTTTGACGAAAACCGGCCCCGGTGTGTTGACCCTGTCACGGGATGCGAACGCCTGGGGCGCGGAAAACACCAATCCGACCGCCACCGACGGAATCTTCACGTCTGAAAACACAGTTTTATTGAGCGGTGTAGATGCATTTCAGGCATTTTACGCTTTCGGGGAGACCCGCCCAGACTACGCATCTGCGTCGACTCCAGTTTATCTGCGCCTGAACACGGGCTTGAGCAGTGTTTACGGGAACACCCCCGCGTTCACGTATTCCCTGTACGATGCGAGCACGGAAGGCAACGTCATCTCGAGTGAGCTTGCCAATCCTTCCGGAACGGCCGTGTGGACAGGAAGTACAATCGTCCCAACCGCAAGTTCTGGCCGTGGGGGGTACCTCCTTACCTATGCCAGTGGAATCACCTTGGGAAATAGTTCCTACCTTTTAAATCCCGGCGATGCGGTGCTTTACTCGGTAACCCCGCGCCCGGTGACCGTGACCCCGGTGGCAAAGTCGAAGGTGTATGGCAATGTCGATCCAGAGCTGACGTACGCGATCACGAGCGGCAACCTTGTGGGGGATGACAAACTGATGGGGACGCTGAGCCGAGCGGCTGGTAACAGCGTAGGCAATTACGTCATCAGTCCAGAGGGTTTCGATAACGAGGAAAATTGGAACTACGCTGTGACAACCGCAACGGGCCTGCTGACGATCACGGCTCCCGTGAGCAGTACAGAAGTGAAGTCCACTCCGACTCTGGAGAGCAGTACAGAAGTGAAGTCCACTCTGACTCTGGAGAGAAGTACAGAGGTGAAGTCCACTCTGAATTCCGTCTACGTGGTGCCTCCCGTGGTGTCGCGCCCTGTCTCGGCTCAACTGAGTTTAGGACTCCAGTTGGTCGACGTGGCTCCGGCTCCGAGAAGCCAGTCGAATGACAATGCAGGCTCTGGTTCCTCTGCCTTGGCCTTCGACCCAGTTGCCGCTGCCAAGCGTGCCCCAGGAACGGTTCTAGTGCTCACTGGGGGGGTCAAGCGTGCCGCAGATGACACGGATGAACGTTCGGACAAAAAAGCCGCCTCCTCCCGCTAGTTCCCCCCTCACAACACCCTTCTTTTCTGTTATGAATCCATTCAGATCCGACTTCTTTTCCACGGCGATCTTCACGGCTGCGGCCTTCGCTGGTGTGTCCGTAGGAACCCTATCCGCGCACGCACAGGTGGCTCCCGATGCCGGGCAGGCGTTGCAGCAAATGAAACGTCCTCAGGAACCCTCGCCCAAAAGCTCGCCGCTCCCATCGCTCGCGGCCGCCGCCCCCGAGAGGGTTGCTGCGGGAGGAGCCAAGGTGGTGGTGCGCTCGTTTGTCTTTGGGGGAAACCAGTCCATCGGGAATGAGGAACTCAACTCCATTCTCGCGGATGTTGTCGGGAGGCCTTCCGACATGGCCTCTTTGGCGGGGTTTGCAGCAACGGTGGCCGAGTTTTATCACAATTCCGGTTATCCCTTCGCCCGTGCATACCTGCCCCCGCAGGAAGTGAGCAGCGGCGTGCTTAAAATCGAAATTCAAGAGGGGCGTTTTGGCGAAGTGCTGGCGAAGGGCAAGAGCCCTTTCTGGGTCTCGCAAACGCAGGCGTTTCTCAAACCGCTCAAGACGGGGGAACTCATCAAGAGTGCGGGCTTGGAGCGGGTGACTCTGATCCTTGACGACCTCCCCGGCACGAAGTTTGTGCCAGTCATGGCACCCGGTGAAAAGGTGGGGACGGGAGATTTGAGCGTTTACGAGGAACGCGGACAGCTCCTCAGCGGCCAGATCGGGGGCGATAATTATGGCAACCGTTATACGGGCGCCTACCGGCTCAATGCGGCGGTGAACATCAACAGTCCCTTTTTGATGGGGGATCAGATCGCGCTTTCGAGCTCTGTCACCGATGAGGCTCTTTGGTTTGGGAGTGCGAGTTATGCGTTGCCTCTGGGCGGGTCTGGACTGCGCGCGAATGCGGCTTTCACGCACACGCAGTACGAACTTGGGAGCGACTTTAAATCCTTCAACACGACGGGTACCGCCGACATTTCCAGCGCTGGTTTGAGTTATCCAGTCGTGCGCTCGACCAATGCCAATTTGAAGTTGCTTGTGAATTACCAGCACAAGGAGCTGCACGAAGACGTCAATGGCAGTGTGACCAATAAACGCAGCGACAGTGTCCCCTTGGTTGCCGAGTTCGAGCTGCGCGACGTCTTTGGCGGTGGCGGGGTGACCTACGGCTCGGCGAGTTTCACGCAGGGCAGTTTGAGTCTGCCCAGCGAACGTCTTGCGGCCGATACCAACCACACGAACGGGAGTTTTTCCAAGGCCAATGCGGATGTGATGCGGCTCCAGTCGCTGCCTCATAATTTCAGTGTGTTCGGCCGCGCTGGTGGACAGTGGGCTGGCAACAATTTGGACTCCTCCGAAAAGCTGAGTCTGGGCGGGGCTAGCGGGGTGCGAGCCTATCCCAATGGGGAGGCGCTTGGAGACTCCGGGTGGGTGGCGCAGCTTGAGTTGCGGAAGACGTTTGGGCACTACGCGCCCTATGCATTTGTGGATGCGGGGGGCGTTCAGGTGAACGAGTCGCCTGCAGCAGGACAGGACAATACGCGCAACATTGGCGGCGGCGGAGTGGGACTGCGTTATCAGCGTGACAAATGGGAGTTGAACTCGTCTGTCGCGTGGCGTGCCTGGGGAGGGACTCCCGAGGCAGATAAACATGTGAGTGGAGGGAAGCCCTGCGTTTGGGTGGGCTTGAACTACAAGTTCTAGGCGCTCCCCGAGTGGTCTTTTCCCCTTTCGGGCTCTGGGGAGGGGGCTCTGAGCCCGCCTTGTTTGCGTAGCGCTCCCTCTTTTAGGGAGCGCTCCCAAGGCAGCGGCGCCCGTTTCCTCCAAGAGATGGGTTCAGTATGTTGCCGCAAACGCTTCGAGGAATTCCGAGCGAAACGCAACCTCCAGAAGTAACTCCAGTTGTGCGAGGTCTTGAAGGGCCTCGACGGCCTCCCGAATGCCCTCTGGGTACCGCCGTGCCGGATTTCCAAGGCTCGCCATGTGATAGTCCCCTCCGGAGTGCCTGTGCTGTCTGCGTAAGGGAGGCGTATTAAATCCAGCAGGTGATATATCAGCGTGGGTTGCCGCGCACTCAAGACGAGCGCAAACGCCGGTGGCAAATCGAGGAGGTCTTCGAGTCGTGTGGAGGCTTTCCGCGGTCGTTTGTCCTGCGGCAGCACGATGGGTAATACCGCGGGGAGTTTGGCGGGAGGCGGTTCGCGCGGCGGGGGCCGCTTTTCGTGCGCGCAGCCGCAGAGTCACGGGGTGGCGGCACAAGAGATCAAGGTTCACCCGGCAAGGATGCGATTCGACTCCTTCCAATCGGAATAAGCGGCCACATGCGCAATCAGGTCATGGTGCGGATCCGATTCCGGAGCCGGCGCGATGAGCCAATCCCAAGCTTCGTCGGGGGGAGGCATGGGCACTTGGTGCAACACCTCCCGCCTTCCCTGCGTTGGCGCTTGGGGGTGCGGCGCGGGACGCCTGCTCCACGCCACATCCGTGATCAAGGCGCTGTGCCCTGGACGCTGTCGCAGATACGTCAAATGACTTTCAATTAAATGCCGCTGAAACGCACGAATCTCGCCGGGCGTATGCGACGTCCGCAGAAATTCAGCAGGCGCGCATCCCAACTGTGAAAGAAGGTTCACCGATACGGTCAAATCAATGCTCTCGTCGTCCTTGAACAAGTCCGGTTCAATGGGAGGGAGTGGTGCGCCGGTTTTTCGCGCCCGTATTAAAAACGATGCGGTGCCTGTCACGTCGGCTCGCAGACAGCTGACGTTGGGGAAAAGAGAGGCCTGTATTTGACAAGAGCGGGAATGCACCACATCGACCAGCACCACGGTTTGAAAAAGCTCGGAAAGCTCAGCCAGGGGAATGTCGTGCAGGAGTCCCGCGCCGAAAATGACGGCCTTACGCCGCTTTTTTGTCAGGTGTGCGGAGCGTAGGATGACGGCGCGTGTGCGTTTCAAGTGCGGTTGCCAAGGGGTGGCGCACCTTTTGTAGCGTGCTTCCACGTCCAGCGACGCTTTGTCCAATTCCAAGGCGCGCACGAAATCGAGCGGTAGAGACACGTGGGGCTGAAGAAGGCTTGGTTCGAGCATGGGACAACGCGTGCGTTTAAGATGACGGGATGGAGGGTGCGCTGAAGTCAGAAGTTTTGTGTACGGGTCATAACCTGAGAGAACAGAGAAATGACCAAAGAAGAAAAAGCGGCAAAGGCACAAACAGATGCGTTGATTGATCAGTTACTGGCGAAAAGTGGGATAACGCGAGAGGCGGTTCTTGGCGAGGGCGGCTTAATCGCCCAGTTAACTAAGCGTGTAGTCGAGCGAGCGTTAGCTGGGGAATGAGTTACCACCTTGGTTACGAAAAGGGCGAGAAGGTACCGGAAGGAGCAGAGAATCATCGTAATGGCTACAGTCGTAAGACCGCATTGGGCAATGATGGGGAGATGGAAATCGAGGTGCCTCGAGATCGGGCCGGGAGTTTTGAGCCGTTATTTGTAGGCAAGCACCAGAAACGGTTTGAAGGATTTGATGAAAAAGTCATAGCGATGTATGCCCGTGGAATGACGGTGCGTGAGATTCAAGGTTTTTTATTGGATCAATATAAAGTGGATGTGGGTGCGGACTTCATCAGCACAGTGACGGACTCGGTCTTGAAGGAGGTCTTGGAGTGGCAAAACCGGCCGTTGGAGAAAATGTATCCTGTGGTGTTTTTTGATGCGTTGCGGGTGAAAATTCGGGATGAAGGAACGGTCAAAAACAAGGCTGTGTATCTCGCCCTTGGAGTGAGTGCGGAAGGAATGCGCGATGTCCTGGGGATTTGGGTTGAACAGAACTAAGGAGCCAAATTCTGGCTTAAAGTGATGACGAGCTGCGAAACCGGGGTGTGGAGGATATACTGATAACAGTAGTAGATGGGCTTAAGGGGTTCCCCGACGCGATAGGAACTGCATTCCCTGAAGCTGTGGTGCAAACCTGCATCGTCCATTTGACTCGATACAGTCTGTCATTTTGCGGTTGGAAGGACCGGTAAAAGGTGGCTAATGAACTGAAGGCAATCTATGGAGCGGAAACGGCAGAGATGAGCGCCAAACGAATGGAGGAGTTTGCTGAAGGCCCTTTTGGAAAGAAGTTTCCGATGATCGTGGATAGTTGGCGTCGTAATTGGGAGAATGTCATTCCGTTTTACGCGTACCCAAAAGAGATCCGAAAAATGATTTATACGACCAACGCGATCGAGAGCTTGAATATGCAATTGAGGAAAGTGCTCAAGAGTCGTGGCCACTTCCCTAACGATGAAGCTGCCGTGAAATTGATATATCTCGCCTTGCGGAATGTCATCAAGAAATGGCAAAAAGCGCCTGCGAACTGGAAGGCTGTGATCGGCCAGTTTGCAATTCAGTTTGGAAACAGATTTTTCCCGTCAGCAAATTAACCGACAGGAAAACTTAAACAAAACTGACCCAAACACAAAACTCCGGATAGGCCCCGTCGGGAGCCTGTCACATCAGAGTTTTTCTGCAAACGCGTCGAGCGAGTCCGAACGAATTGCCATTTCATGAAGCGACTCCAGTTGTGCGGGGTCTTGAATGGCTTCGACGGCTTCCCGAATGCCCTCAGGGTATCCGCCGTGCCGGATTTCCAAGGCTCGCAGCACGGCCGTCCGAAATGCACGCAGTTCCCCTTTTGACAGGCCCTTTTGTTCGCCCTCTTGCATGCCTTTTTGGATGAGTTGATCGGCGAGTGTCATGGTTTTGGTTTGAAGGGGTTTGCTTCGGATCTTCGCAATGCGTTCCTCGAGCAGGCTCACATTGACGTCGGCGTTGAGAATGTACCTCAGGATCCGTTCCAATGCACCCTCCGGGATCGAAAATAACAGCGGTTCGTCCCAAATCACATCTTCGAGCAGTTCCTCCATGGGCTGCGCTTTGAGGGCACGCAAGGTGATAATCCCCTCCGGAGTGCCCGTGATGTCTGCGTAAGGAAGGCGCACCAATTCCAGCAAGTGATACATGAGCGTGGGTTGCCACGCACGCAGGACGTGCGCAAACGCGGGTGGCAGATCGAGGAGGTCTTCGAGCCGTGTGGAGGTTTTCCACGGTCTCTTGTCCTGCGCGAGCACGATGGGCAGTACCGCGGGGAGCTTCGCGGGAGGAGCGTGACTTTTTGCGAACCGTTCCCAGATGCGTACGATGTAGGAAAGTAGGCGCAGCGCCATGCGCGGCTCCTCGGTGCTTTGGTGCTCAAAGAGCAGGTAGAGAAACGCATCGCTTCGGTGGAGCTTGATGTGAAAAAGCAGGTCGCTTTCAGAACTGGCAAACTGGGGGTCAATAAAAGTGCAGTGTTCCAGGGTCAGGGAATTCCACTCGAGTGCGTCGGCCAGGTCGGAGGGAAGATGGTTTTGAAAAAACGCACATGCGTTCTCCGGGACGGAAAAGGTGGCCTTGAGCAGTTTGTCGTTGGGTTGGTGAATGGTGTCTTCGGACATCTGAGCGAGTCGAAATGGGGAATCCAGAAACAGACTCGGGCGGGAGGACAGGCGAGGATGTGGAAGAGTTCGGGAAAGTTGGCGGGGAGGGAAGGAGTGGAGCGTTAAAGCGATGGTGAATGCATTTTATGCAGTGTACGGGGAATGAAGTCAGGGTCGCTTGCCTTGCTCGGCCCCAGTGGATTACTGGGTACCGTCGAATCTGGGGAGACGCAGTTTGTGCTTGGGATGGAGGAGGCCGCCGATGTTTTGGGAAGGGGAAGGCATCGCGTCGAGACACGCTTGGGTGTGTCGTTTTCCTGAGCGAACCGCCTGATTTTGAAGCGTGTTTTCAGAGGCTGACTTCCTCCCCTTCTTTTACCCACCGTCTCTGGACGGATGCGTATCTGGCCGCTTTCGCTGTTGCATCGGGCTGCCGTCTGGTTTCCTTCGACGCAGATTTTCAATTTTTTGAGGGCCTCAACTTCCGCCATCTGACTCCGAGATGAGGCCTCAGGGCATGTGTGGGTTGCAAGGGAGCGGCAAGCTTCGTTGGGACGGATGGCTGCTGTTGCGGAGTCTTTCGCCGGGGCGGGGAGCCGCAATGAACGCCGCGATGAACGCCGCGATGAACGCCGCAATGAACGCCGCAATGAACGCCGCAATGAACGCCGCAATGAAGGGGCGCGAAGTCTCATGAAGGCGGCGCTACCCCCAGTCTCAGGGGTGTGTGCGTATGCGCAGGGGCGTCTAAAGACGGACAAGTTCCCGCAGGAATTGGAACCAAAGGAAGAAGCAGCCTTTCCACGAGTAGCGCACCAGGCCTTCGCCTGCGCTTAAGAGCACCCCGCATTTGAGGTTGTGTGTGATTTGAGCCTGGATTTCCGCCTGCAATTCCGCGGTGAGAGCATCGGCATCTTTTGAGGCTGGCGCGGCGTTTGTCACGTTGTTGCGCGTCAACCAGGACCGGTGGGCTTCGAGCATTTGGAGGAAACTTTCAGTCTCACGCAGACGCTGAAATCTCCATTCGGGCGAGGGTTTCAGGCTGACCGAGAAGGGGTAGTTCCATGTGTGCCACAGTTTTCCGTCGGTCGTACGGGAGCTCACAGTCAGGTAGAAGAAAGCGAATTCGTCGCTTTCCACCAGATTGATGGCGGCGCGCACGGGTTCGGTGGGGTGCGAGAGGAGGCGCACGAAGTGCCTCTGTCCGGCGTGATCCCAGCCGCAGTCTTCCACTGTAACAAACCCCTCGGCCTCCGCTTCCTCCGTTAACTCGGCAAGGTCTGGGAAACGCTGGGACCCGGGTGCCATCTGGGATTCGATCGCGTGGGAGGCGGGCAGTTGCATGCGGCGGACGCGGCCGATGAGATCCACCCAGGGGAACAGAAACCAAAGGGAAACGCAAAAAACGCCGCCGCTGGGGTGTTCCGTGATGGTGGCGCCAAAAAGATAGGACGCCACCAGCATGCAGAGATTTCCCAGCCGAAATACGAATGGAATCGCAATGCTGCGGAGCCCGAGACTGAGAACGACAAATCCTGCGGTGAGTAAGAGGTGGAAGACCATGGGGTGGGGCTGCAATTAGGGTGTTTCCTGTTCAGGAAGGAAACCGTGTTTTTTTAAAAACGGGGCGATTTCCTCGGGCCCGAAGTCTGCGAGGACGTGGTCTCCCGCCAGCATGGTGGGCACGCGGGTCTGGTCGGAGATGTCTCTTACTTGCTGCGCCGCACCGGGTTCCGTTTCGACGTCGTGCACGGTGTACTCGCAGCGGAGCGCGTCGAGGGTTTCAAGCGCTTCCACGCACCAAGGGCACCAGGGTTTAATGTAAATGTGCAGCATTATCGGGGAACCCTCGAGGTTAGCTCAAAAGTGGCGCGGACTCAATGGCCGTTCCTCAAATGAGATCCCAGCCCTCCAGACGCCTTCTTCCGCTCAGGGTTCTCCCATGATCACACATTCCTTCCCCCGCATTCTTGGTTTACCCCCGTGCAGTCGCCTTGACTCCCCGCCCGCCTGCAGGGAATCTACCACGCTATGTCCGACGCTCCCGCTCCCGCCCCTAAAGATTTCATCCGCGAACTGATCGCCGAAGATGTCGCGGCGCAGCGTAACGACGGTTGGGTCATTACCCGCTTCCCGCCCGAACCCAACGGCTACCTCCACATCGGCCACGCCAAAAGCATCTGCCTCAACTTCGGACTGGCTCTCGAAAATGGACCGAAATCGCGCTGTCATCTTCGCTTCGACGACACCAATCCCGTCAAAGAAGACGTCGAGTATGTCAATAGCATTCAGGAAGATGTGAAGTGGCTCGGGTTTGACTGGGGAAACCACCTTTATTACGCGAGCGACTACTTCGAAAAATTGTACGGTTTCGCCGTCCAGTTGATCCAAAAGGGGCTCGCCTACGTGGACGATCAGACCCTCGAACAGGTCCGCGCCAATCGCGGTTCCTTGACGCAGCCGGGGACCCCCAGCCCCTTTCGCGACAGACCCGTGGCAGAAAGCTTGGACCTCTTCGCGCGGATGCGTGCGGGGGAATTTAAAGAGGGGGAACGCATCCTGCGGGCGAAAATCGACATGGCATCGCCCAATATGAACATGCGCGACCCGGTGATTTACCGGATCCTCCATGCCCATCACCACCGTACCGGAGACGCCTGGTGCATCTATCCCATGTACGATTACGCGCACCCCTTGAGTGATGCGCTGGAGGGAATCACCCACAGTCTTTGTACTCTCGAATTTGAGCATCACCGCCCCCTCTACGAGTGGCTCATTCACAACGTGGATGGACTGCCCTCGCAGCCTTATCAGCGGGAGTTCGCCAGGCTCAACCTGACCTTTACGGTCATGAGCAAACGCAAGCTGTTGGAGCTCGTGAAAGCGGGGCTTGTCACCGGTTGGGATGATCCGCGGATGCCCACCATCAGCGGTATTCGCCGCCGTGGGTACACGCCGCAGGCGGTTCGCAATTTTTGTGAAACCATCGGCCTCACCAAGTTTGCCTCCCTCACGGAACTGGCGCTCCTGGAGCATTGTGTGAGAGAAGACCTGAACAAGCACGCACAGCGCGTTTATGGCGTTTTGCGCCCGCTCAAGGTGGTCCTCACCAATTATCCCGAAGACCGCGTCGAACAAATCGAGCTCGTCAATAACCCCGAAAATCCGGCTGACGGCACGCGACTGGTTCCTCTCTCCCGCGAGTTGTACATCGACGCAGACGACTTTATGGAGCAGCCCGTTCCTGATTTTCACAGGCTCGTTCCCGGCGGAGAGGTCCGGCTCAAGTACGCATTTTGTATCATTTGTGAAGAAGTCGTCAAAGATGCGGAAGGCCGGATCGTCGAGTTGCGTTGCTCCTATGACGAGGCGACACGGCGTGGCGTCAAACCCGTCGGACGCCCGAAAGTGAAGGGTACCATCCATTGGGTGAGCGCCAGTCATGCCGCAGACGTTCAGGTGCGCCTGTATGACAAACTCTTTGTCGAAGCCCAACCCGACGAAGCGGCCGGTGAAAGCGGTGACTTTACCCAGTTCTTAAACGCGGCATCCTTGGAAACAGTGACGGCCAAACTGGAACCCAGCGTCCTGAGCGCAGCCCCCGGCACGCATTATCAGTTTGAACGCGTGGGGTATTTTTTCACCGACCCGGTAGAGAGCAAGCCAGGGCACCCTGTGTTTAACCGGACGGTTGCCCTGAAAGACGGTTTTGCCAAGGGGAAGTAACCCTCCGGGCGTTTGCTTGAGTTGTTTTCGCGGCACGCGCCTCCGGGTGCGTGCCGTTGTTTTTGTGGGGGGAGGACTGGCGGGGTGCACGCCCCTTGGGCGCATGAATTTTGCAGGGACGCGGCGAGGCAAGCGTGGGAAGGGGCGGGGCGCTGCACGGAGGGCCGCCCTGCAACGCATCCCCCCATCATGATGCGTGTATCTGTTTTGCTTGATCGGGCCCCCGCTCGGTTGTCTATTAGGGTGTGCTCACTGAATCCGTCCACCCTCTCCACTCCCTCCTCCAGCAGCGCGTCGTTGTTCTCGACGGTGCCATGGGCACCATGGTCCAACGCTATAAACTTGATGAAGCGGCGTACCGAGGGGAGCGCTTTGCGAAGTGGTCGGGCAAGGACCTCAAGGGCAACAACGAATTACTGCTTCTCACGCGGCCTTCGGTGATTGAGGAGATTCACTCGGGTTACCTCGAGGCGGGCTCGGATATCATTGAGACCAATACCTTTTCAGCGACAACGATAGGCCAGCATGACTTCCTGCTCAAAGGGGAGCATGGCCGCAAGGACCCCGAGTTCATGGAGCGTGTGCTTCACGATGCGTTTCTCCAGGACACAGCCCGTGAAATGAACCTCGTGGCGGCTCGGATCGCACGGGCCGCGGCAGACCGTGTCGAGGCCAAGACGGGGCGGCGGGGTTTTGTCGCGGGAGCCATTGGTCCGATGCCTGTGACGGGCTCGATTTCCCCTGATGTCAATGATCCGGGTTTTAGGACCGTGACCTTTGAACAACTGCGTTTTGCGTATCGCGAGCAGGTCGAGGCGCTTTTGGAGGGGGGAGTGGACACGCTGCTCGTGGAGACCATCTTCGATACTCTGAACGCCAAGGCGGCGTTTGCTGCCATTCTGGATGTGTATGAAGCCAAGGGGATTGACCCTGTTCCCGCGCGCGGCGGCGTTTTTGTCCCGGGACGGCGCAGGGTGCCGATCATGGCTTCCGTGACTTTCACGCAGGCCAATAGCGATCGCAGCCTGACGGGGCAGACGCCCGAGGGCTTTTGGAACTCCATTTCGCACGTCCCGCTGCTCAGTGTGGGCATAAATTGCGCGCTTGGGCCAAAGGAGATGCGCCCGAGGGTGGAGGAGCTTTCCCGGTGTGCACCGGTTTATTTGAGTGTTTATCCCAATGCCGGTTTGCCTGATCCCTTGTCTGAGACGGGTTTTCCGGAGACGCCGGAGTCTCTGGCGCCGCAGCTGGGGGACTGGGCGAAGGAGGGGCTCTTAAACATCATCGGCGGGTGTTGCGGCACGACCCCGGCACATATCGCGCGCATGGCGGAGGCGGTGCGCGAGAGCGCGCCACGCGTGATGCCCGAGCTCGCCGAACCCCATGCGCTCCGGCTTTCCGGACTGGAGTCCTTCAATGTCACCTCCGCGACAAACTTCGTCAACGTGGGGGAACGCACCAACGTCACGGGCTCGCCCAAGTTTCAAAAATTGATTCTGGCGGGAGATTACGAGGCAGCGCTTTCCGTGGCCCGCCAGCAGGTGGAGAACGGCGCCCAGATTATCGACGTCAACATGGACGAAGGCATGCTGGACGGTGTAGCCGCGATGCGCCGGTTTCTGCAACTCATTGGATCCGAGCCGGATATTGCGCGCGTCCCGATGATGGTGGATTCCTCGAAGTGGACCGTGCTTGAAGCTGGTTTGCAGTGCCTTCAGGGCAAGGGGGTTGTAAACTCCATTTCGCTCAAGGAGGGGGAGGAGAAATTTCTCGAGCAGGCGCGGGCGATTCGCAGATACGGAGCCGCGGTCGTGGTCATGGCCTTTGACGAAAAGGGGCAGGCGGACAACTTTGTGCGCAGACAGGAAATTTGTTCGCGTTCGTATCAGTTGCTGGTCGAAAAAGCGGGCTTCCCTCCGCAGGATATCATCTTCGACCCCAATATTTTGACGGTCGCGACGGGCATTGAAGAACACCAAAACTACGCCGTCGACTTCATCAAGGCTACAGGCTGGATTAAGGAAAATCTTCCGGGGGCGAAAGTCAGTGGGGGGGTCTCGAATATTTCCTTCAGTTTCAGGGGCAACAATCCGGTGAGGGAAGCGATGCATTCTGCATTTTTGTACCACTCGATCCGGGCCGGCTTGGACATGGGGATTGTGAACGCAGGGATGCTGGAGGTTTACCAGGAAATCCAGCGGGACCTTTTGGAGCTTGTGGAGGACGTGCTTTTGAACAGGCGCCCAGATGCGACGGAGCGGCTAGTGCAGTTCGCCGAGACGATTCGTAACAAAGACCGTGTGACGGTGGCGGGCGAGGAAGAGGCCTGGCGGCAGGGTTCCGTGGCGGAGCGTCTTAAACACGCACTCATCAAGGGGATCGTCGACCATATCGATTCCGACGTCGAGGAGGCCAGGCAGCTTCTGGGCCGCCCCCTCGCTGTGATCGAAGGACCGCTCATGGACGGGATGAACGTGGTTGGAGACCTGTTTGGCGAAGGCAAGATGTTCCTCCCGCAGGTCGTCAAATCGGCCCGCGTGATGAAGAAAGCCGTCGGCTATCTCACCCCCTTCATGGAGGAGGAAAAAGCCGCGGGCGGAGGGCGCGCGCAGGGGAAGGTGCTCTTGGCCACGGTCAAGGGCGATGTGCATGATATCGGCAAAAACATCGTGGGTGTTGTGCTTGGATGTAACAATTACGAGGTCATTGACTTGGGGGTGATGGTCCCCAGTGACAAGATTCTGGAGGCCGCCAAAACACATGGGGTTGATGTGATTGGCTTGAGCGGCCTCATCACGCCCTCCCTCGATGAAATGATTCATGTCGCCCGCGAAATGCAGCGGCAGGGCTTCACGATCCCGCTCCTCATCGGGGGCGCCACGACCAGTCGGGCGCATACGGCGGTGAAGATGGCGCCCGTTTACGATCATCCCATTGTGCACGTGCTGGACGCCAGTCGCGCGGTTCCAACGGTCGGGGCGCTCATCAGTCCCGAGCAGAAGCGCAAATACGTCGAGGACAACGCGCGCATGCAGGAGTCTCTGCGCAATCAGCATCAGACGGCGGCGGATCCTTTGGTGTCTCTGTCTGAGGCACGCGCGGCTCGGACGCCTGTGGAATGGCGGGCCGAGGATATCGCGAGGCCCGCGTTTACGGGCGTGCGGGTGATTCGCACAAGCTCCGCCCCGGGAGTTGTTTTGCCAAAGCTGGACGCCCTCGGCGCACCCGTGGAGGAAGTTCGTATTGAGGAGATTGCTGCCTATATTGACTGGGGTCCGTTCTTCCACACCTGGGGACTCCGGGGGGTGTATCCGAAGATTTTCGACAACGAAAAATACGGAGAGACGGCGCGGAAGCTTTTTCAGGACGCCCAGCTTTTATTAAAGCGCATTCTTTCTGACAAACTGCTCAGCCTCAGTGCTGTCTACGGCTTTTTTCCGGCGGCGGCCTGCGGGGACGATGTTGCCGTTTTCAGCGCAGATAATAGAAGCAAAGAGCTCGCAAGGTTCTTCTTCCTGCGCCAGCAACGACAAAAGGAGGCGGGAAAACCGTACCGCTCACTCTCGGATTTTGTCGCACCTCAGGAAACCGGACTGGAGGATTATATCGGCTGTTTTGCGGTGACCTCGGGCTATGGGTTGCCCGAATTGCTGGAGCAATATCGCAGGGAGCAGGACGATTATCATGTCATCATGGCTGAGGCGCTTGCAGACAGGCTGGCCGAGGCGTTTGCCGAGTGGTTGCACGTGAAGGCGCGGCATGACTGGGGCTATGGAGAGACCGAGGGCCTGAGCGTCGAGGAGATTATTGACGAGAAGTACCGCGGCATCCGCCCTGCGCCGGGATATCCCGCGTGTCCGGATCACACGGAAAAAGCCAAGATCTGGCAGCTTCTCCAGGTTGAGGAAAGAGCAGGAATACGTCTCACTGAAAGCTTTGCGATGTGGCCAGGATCAAGCGTAAGTGGTTTGTATTTTGGGCATTCTGTGTCGAGATACTTCGCTGTTGGAAATCTCGCCAAGGACCAGGTCGAAGACTATGCGCAAAGAAAAGGGGTCTCCTTGCGGGAAGTCGAGCGGTGGCTGGGGCCCTGGTTGGGATATTCCCCCGAGTAATCAAATTGGCATCTCGGGCTTCGTTGTGAGCCTAAGATGCTGTTGACCATTGTGTTAAAGCACTTAATAAGTGGCTCCCTTGACGAATGGCCGTCCTGAAGTACGTTTCTTTGTCCGTGGAGGGGCTGAAATTGACTTTTGTCGGCAGTTTATCGAAGTTTTTTTTTGCGCCCATAAACAAATAGTGTTGAGATGTTTGCCCTGAATGGTGAAGAAAAGGTGCGAAAAAACGTGAAAACATCGTTGACGGTACGAGGGAAGGGGATACAGTCCTCACCCCGCCGCTAAAACGGCAGGCGCTCCGAAAGGGGTGAAAAAGCGCTGCGAAAGCAGTTGCTCAAGGCTGCGCAAGCGGCCGGCTCTCCGGTGACG
>CANJPY010000101.1 GCA_947476255.1 Chthoniobacteraceae bacterium
CGGGTTGGGCGGAGGATGGTGTTGCTTTAGGCTTCATCGATTTTGCCAGTTTTTTGAGGCTTTCGACACGATTGCAGAGCAAATCTCATGCCGAATTAAATCTTAAACAAAACAACGGGAGTAGCTTATGCGCTTATTCAGGATCGACTTGGTAGCAACTAACTCGGGCCCACTGAACCAGCCTGAAATTTCCACTCTAGCAAAGCTGACTGGGCAGACAGCCCATCGCGCCTCCACATCCCACCTAAAAACTCCAAAGCCCTCGCACCCAGAGAGGGCACAAGGGCAGAAGCTTGGACGGCTTCTGGCATTGTAGCACTTCTCTGGGGCATGGGCACAAGCTTATATGACTTCAAAACCGAACGAACAGTTGCCAGCACATCAGTCAAACCCTGCCAATTCCCAGTCAAACGATCCGACGAAATACGACACCCTCGACACCGCACTGCCTGTCGGAAGTCCAGAACCTCCGCCCGCGGAAAAACCGTCGCGCATGGATGACCTGCCTTCCGCAACCCAGGTTTCTTCGGGATGCAGCGTGCCCCCAGAGGAAACTGAAGCACCCGTACCCTTAAACGCACTGCCACATTTAGCAATCGAGCCGGGGGAAGGCGGTAAAGGCGGCGAAGGCGGTGCCGTTCTGATTACCAATGCCGAATTCCTGGAGGCAGTCTTCCATTGCCTTCCCCAAGGAGCATTTTCGGCGGTTTGTTCCAAAGCCGGAAACCCTGACCGCGGTGGATGGGTCGCCAAACGGGCCGATCAGGAGGGCGTCAACCTCTCAGCCGAGGCCAACAACTATGTCAATTGTTCGAGTTTCTGCCTCAGCGATGATGGGACGTTTAAGGCTCGCAAGGAGCAGTTTGTCGCCTGTCATTTCCTAATGCTCGATGATCTGGGTACCAAAGTGCCACTGGATCGCCTGAATGGGTTCGAGTTGTCTTGGCTGACTGAGACAAGTATGGGCAATCATCAGGGTGGCATCATCCTCTCGGACCCGATCACCGATGGAGCGGTGGCTGAACGGTTGCTCAAGGCACTTATCGAAGCAGGGTTGTGTGATGCCGGGGCAACCGGGCCATTAACTCGCTGGGCGCGTCTACCAGTGGCAATCAATGGCAAACCAAAACACGCAAAAGAAGACGGCACGCGGTTTCAGTGTCGTCTGATCGAATGGCGGCCTGCGGTCCGTTACACGCCGCAGGAAATTGTGAAACGCCTGCAATTGAATCTTGCTCCAGCAGGCGGGCAAAAGAGAGAGGCAAATCCCATTCATCAACCGAACAGCCTCGGTACCGACCCGGATGATGTGCTGACGCCAAAGCCAGCAGAAAACCCAGTGATCACCGCAGTCAAAGCGCGAGGGCTGTACAAAACGCCGCTGGGTTCAGGCAAGCATGACATCACCTGTCCCTGGGTGCAGGAACACACGGACGGGCTGGATACAGGGGCAGCTTATTTTGAGCCGGATGAGTTCTATCCGGTCGGTGGGTTCTGCTGCCAGCATTCGCATAGAGAAAAGTATCGCATTGGTGGCTTGCTTGAATTTCTTGGGGTGCCAAAGACCGAGGCCCTTCACAAGCCGGTTATCCGAGTTTCGCCAGGCGATCTGCACCTTGTCGTGGATGCGGCAGAGAAGGAGTTGGCAAACCGTGGGCGGCATCATCAGGCGGGTGGTTTGATCGTGTCGGTTGCGACCAATCCGACCACGGGAGATCCCTCGATCGTTCCGACCAGTGCGCCGGCTTTAACAAGGGAACTTTCGGTCATCGCGACTTGGGTAAAATATGACAAGCGGCTTGAAAGCTGGGTGCGTTGTGACCCTCCGACGCGGCATTTGGCCATCCTTTATGATCTGCAAAGTTTTCGTTACCTGCCGCCACTGGTGGGGTTGGCGCGGCAGCCGTACTTTCGCGAGTCAGATGGCGAACTCATCACTCAGCCTGGATACGACAAGACTTCTCAACGCTTCGCTGTGTTCGATGGGAGGCAGTTTGTGGTATCCAATGACCCAGCACAGGACGAAGTACGGACGGCGCTTTCCTTGCTGGATGATTTGCTAGTGGAGTTTCACTTTGTCGCGGCCAATGACAAAGCCGCTGCACTATCTGCGATCTTTACGGCCGTGGTGCGCCCATCACTATCATATTCGCCGGCGTTTCATGTTCGCGCCCCTGCAATGGGGAGTGGCAAAACCTATCTGTGCGAACTGATAGGGGCGTTCGCCGGGCCAGCTGGAAATGCAAAAGTGAGCTATCCGACAACTTCGGAGGAAGCCACCAAAGTTATTCTGTCACTGCTGCTGACCAGTCCTGCCGTCATTGAATTTGATGATATGGACAGCGACTGGATTCCGCACGGTACCATCAAGCGGATGCTGACGGCGGAGCTGATAACCGACCGGATTCTGGGCATGAGCAAGACCGCAACGGTGAGCACTCGCACCTTGTTCCTTAGTTCGGGCAATAACGTTGGCCCAGTCCGCGATCTACTGCGGCGCGTGATCACAATCCACATCGACCCCCGTTGTGCCACGCCTGCTACGATGGCCTACACGGGGGCACCAGTCGATAAGGTGCGACAGGATCGGGGGAAATATGTATCGGCCGTTCTGACAATCATTCAAGCATGGCGCAAGGCTGGGATGCCGCGTGCCGAAGCGGATAGCATAGTCACCTACGGGGGTATGTGGTCGGACTATTGCCGCCACCCGCTGATGTGGCTGGGGTATCCGGATCCGGCCACAGCATTGCTGGAGCAGATCCGCCATGATCCCGATGGTGATGCGCTTGGTGGCCTGATGGTGGAGTGGTATGCCGTATTTGGTTCGGCTCCAATGACCGTGCGCAAAGTTGTGGAGAGGTTGGTCGACCTTTCTAATTTGAAGGATGCGATCCGCGAACTTCCTGTTGAGGAACGGGGGGAAATTAACCCCTCGAAGCTAGGCTGGTTTTTGAAAAAGAACGCTAACCGGATTGTGAACGGGTTTAAGTTCGAGCGGTCCAGCGCAGACGGGCGGGTTGCTTGGCGCGTCGTTCGTGTTGAATCACCGCCTTTACCGCCTTTACCGCTTTCGGATCCCTCGGTTGAGAAAACTGTCGATGAGTGGACCGAGCAAATATGACCGCGGTCCCAGCCATCAGGCGTGCTCACGATGCGGGCGTAGTGATCGCGTGTGACGGAAAGAACCTTGTGCTGCGGGCGTCCCATCCGCCCGCGGCAGAGGCGGTCGACCTCTTGAAAGTGCACAAGGCGGACATCATTTCGCTGCTCGAAACCCAGAGCGTCACCCAAGAAACAGCCGGGACTTTCAAGCGCGCCGCTGGCCGATCTACTGCGCAAGCCTGTCTTGAGCGGGCGTCGCTTGGTGTTGTTAGCACGCCCAGTATGGACCCGCTGCCGCGTGGTGAAACGAGCCCCTCGTGCTGTCCATCCTCCGTGACTCAGGAAAGACACGACGCCTCCGATTTCCCGCTTCCGCGTAATCCGACGGTTTTTCTCTCCGGAGGCTGGCAAGGCGTCGAAGGCGGTGAAAGCGGTGCCTCTTTAGTGCCTGTTGGGAGTGATGGCGAAGCCACTTCACAAGAACCAGACCCGAACCCAAATCTACCATGGCCGCTGCCAGGTGAAACGCTTCTGCCAGATTGGGGGACGCGAGTTTCGATGGAGTACAGGCTTAGAGTCGCGTCGGAGGACGAGTGCCTTAATTGGGCAGTTGAGCCTTGGCAACTGGAGCTAGTCGCGAAGGCTCGCGGCTATTCTCAACGGTGGGTGGATCAAATTCTTTTGAATCGCGCGATCTGGAGGGAGGCGTTCGCCGCACGGGAGTATGGGCGTGCTCCAAATTTTGATCCTTTGAACTGAAAACAATTGGTGGCTTGGTGTTCTTATCTGGCCTGATCCCACCCTTGTTCTCATATTGTCGTGCAGTCTCGGAACCTTCTGGCTATTGTCGCGGCTCATGAACCGGAGTGAATTTGAAGCGTTGAGGAGTCTGCCCGACAAGCAGATCACCGCAGATATCCGTTTCGAGCTCAAACAGGCGACAAGTCCGAACCTGACTTTTGAAGATGTGCCTGTTGAGAACGCGCTGCAGTACGAAGTCATTCTAAACGGGACGTTCAAGCCGGACTTGCCCTCGGTAACTTTCAATTTTGTCCTGCGCGGGGTCGGTCCCATTTGTCGGGTTTGCGTAAACGGAGCCCTTCATTCCGGGGCGGGCCGAACCCATAAACACGACTTGCGTCGGGAAAGTGATCCCAGAAACAATCTTCCTGAGGCGTTTGCGCGCCCGGATCTTGCCGATCTCAGTGTGCGAGAAGTCTGGGAAATCCTGCTAAAACAGGCGAACATAGTACACACGGGGGCCTTTCATCTGCCGGACACTCAGCTATGAACATCGAGGAACTCATCACCAAAGCTTGCCTTGTCGAGGCCTATGACACGGTCCGCGATGGGTCTTTCCGAATGGCAACTCCTTTCCGCTACCCGGATGGATCGCATATCGACGTCTTTTTGAAGGACAGTGGGACCCTCTTTGATGGATTCGAGTTGTCGGACAAAGGCCAGACCGTGGCCTACCTGCTGGATTTGCATGTGAAGCCGTGGACCAGCCAAAAGCGCAAACAAACGATGTCGGACATCTGCGCCACGCTTGGGGTGGAGCAGGAGGGGGGCGTTTTTCGCATTCGCCTTCCAAAAGAAGAAATGAATGACCTACCGGATGCCATCTTGCGCTTGGGCCAGGCTTGTATCCGGATTGCCGATCTTTCTTATACCCAGCGCCTTCGCGCGCCCGTGGCGTTGAGCGAGGATTTTGAGGAGTTCGTGTCGGGCCTAGACAGGCCTTACCAGACTGGAGTGAAGGTTTCCGGCCAGTTTGGGAAGGAAGTGGAGTTTGATTTTTCCGTTGAAGGACACCGCATGCGTTCGCTGGTGCAGATTCTGTCCACCGCTAATCGGATGGCGGCGCACAACCTGAGCCTAGAGGCGTTTGCACGGTGGTCAGACATCAGCCCAGTGCGCTCGCAGTACCAATGCTTGAGCGTTTACGACACGACAAACGATGTGTTCCGGGAGGAAGACTTGAAGCGTCTGGAGGCTGTTTCAGACGTTGTTGGTTTTCCGGCTGAAAGCGCCAGGCTCAACGTTTCGTTGGCCTGTTGAAAGAGGCTCGTAATTTAAGAGGTTGCGTGCCTAGAAGGATTCGAACCCTCATCTGACCCTTCCCAGAAGGCACTGCCAGAGATGATGCCCTCTGGCAAAGGGCCGCTTTATCCGATTAAGCTACAGACACAGGACTCTATTCGTACAAAATTTGAGACTTAAAGTCAACCTGTATTTCGGAAAATCAACAACTTTGCCCTTTTCATCGATGGGTAGACATCGCTTAATTCCTGCGAAATTTTAAGCTCAATTAATATTATGAAAGGTACTATAAAATCTATAACTCCAGAGTTTGAGATAAATATCATCACAAGCCATGGAGATAATTATTTCGGAAAAATAAAGACGAAAGCACCGCATGATTTGCATGCAGGGGCCGAGGTCAATTTTAATTTTGGCTCCGAAGGGGTCAATGGAAAAATATGTAACCAAGAAGCCCCCGTGGAGTGGATGGCATTCAATGACGAGGGGCACCGCATCTTGGATGTAAATCCATAGAGACATTTGTCGGGGGCCCTTTGGAACGGAGTATACTCACCGAGGGGCACCCCGCTCTGGTTTCATGAGGCGTCATGCTCGACTCTGACTCAGATTTTAGGTGCGGAGAGCTCTACTCTGAACCTGTTCCATGACTCTGTCCACTTTTAGTCCCCGGGAAGGCGGCTAATCCTTATGCCTCCTGTTTGTCTTGGTGGTGCTTATCGGGAGGTGGCTGTGGATCGAGGTTGCAGGACTGCCTAGTCTCTTTTCGAACCTGCTCTGCGAAGGTTCTAGTCACGATTCGCAGGCCGCTGGCTATGCCTAAATCGAGAGCCCGATTTACTTCGGGCCCTCAAAGGTTCTCTGTTGGATGACGCTTCGGGCCGATCCTGTTCCTTAAACGTCTTGGTTCCTGAAATAAAGAAGAGAGCGTGACTTAGTTTTCATCATGTTGCCTCATTCTGCTTGATGCCGCTCGGCTTATTTGCTGCACTTTCAAGCTGCCATGCAAGAGCGGCATTGCCCCCAGCTTGATTTCACATAGGTGCCTCAGCGCATCATTGTGCAGCTGAATTGCTTGACGCGAAATCGCATTAGCCACCCCTTTGATGAAAAACGCCTCAATTTGTCGGATTCTAAGCGCCCTGATTGCAGGGTTCCTGTCGTTCGCGTCTGCGGCTTCCGCGGCGAACACCCTTAACTATCAGGGGCGCGTCATTTCTGGCGGGACCGCTTTTACGGGAACCGGCCAGTTCAAGTTCGCGTTCGTTTCGGCCGATGGCGGCACGGTGTACTGGAAAAACGACGGAACTACGGATTTGACTGCACCCACCACGGCGGTGCCGCTCACGGTAACGAAGGGGATTTTTAGCGTCTTGCTTGGAGATGCGTCTTTGAGCAACATGGCTGCAATACCCAACAATGTTTTCTCCAACGCCAGTATGGCACTGCGGATTTGGTTTAATGATGGGCTTAAGGGATTTCAACAATTATCTCCAGATACGAAAATATCTCCGTTCAGCATCTCCTCATCGACTTCTCAATCTCAAGTGAATTTTGATCTAAGTTCACAGTATTTTGCTGCTCAGCTTACACCTAAATTTGTACATAACTACGTCACCGGTCCGCACTACGCGTATATTGATTGCGCAACGGATGTCACCCTCGAACTATACGTTGACGGTGTTCTCTATGCGTCAGGAAGCTGGGGAAGTAGTCAATCTGCGGGAAGATCAACCCCACACATTAGAATTGTGCGCGAAACATTCCCCACCCTAAGGTGCTCCGTTTTCTTGGACCAGGTGACAGAATTAGCGTCTCTATATTCTTCACCACTTCTAGGAAAGATGTACAAATGGAGAGCTTACAATACCTTCGGAGAAATAGTTAGCGAGGAGGTTAGATTTCAATAGAAATGTGAATATAACCCAGATTTTTAATTAATATTATTAATTTAAATTATTTCCGTAATGTAATTGAGTATTCCAGTCTTGCAACTCAAATTTGGCATGAATGATAAGAGTGGATGGACTCAAAAATTCGTACTCGGCCTTTTATTATTTGCGATTTTAGGATTTCTAATCATTTGGAGCGGCTGTGCCATGGCGGCCGCTTTTGGAACAGATGCGCTGGTAATTACAGACTCTTTTAACATTGGAGGAGGGCAATCGGTTGGTGTGGATTATCAAATCTACGGCAGTTTGGGCCAGGACATTGCTGATCCTCCCGTTTCTAGCTCCACAGATTACACGGTTTACGCTGGCTTTTGGGGACAGCAGGTCAACTTGGCACCTCAGATCGACGGGTCTGTAGTCCAACTGGGGGCCGCCGGCACGGCATCTGTCGATCTGGCACCGCTTTTTAGCGATCCTGATTACGACCCTCTCTCGTTGGTGGTAAGCACTCCCAGCGGGGGCACCCGTACCCTTTCCGGTTCGACGGTATTGTACACTGTTGGTGCTGGGTTCAGTGGCAGCGACCTTCTGACTTACTCAGTTTCAGATGGTGCACTCACAACCACGGGGACGGTCTCCATCGTGGATCTCATCAGTCCCACCATCACAGGCACCTTTACGCCCCTCACGGTAACGGCCTCAACGCTTGGGGTGGCTACCGTTCCTAATTACGTCGCTCAAGCAACGGTTGCGGACAATTCAGGTGTTATCGCTTCTGTCACTCAGTCCCCCGTCGCTGGAAGCACAGTCGGAGGCGGTTCGTTGAGTGTGGTTCTTACTGCCACAGATGCAGCGGGCAATAGTACCACCCAGACTGTGTCTGCCTTTGTACAGGTGCCGACGGCCATTTCAACCCAACCCGTCAGCAGAACCATTAACCAGGGAGCCACCGCCACTTTCACGGTCGTTGCGACGGGTACGGGGCCATTTTCTTATCAATGGAGAAAAGGAGGAACGGCCATTTCGGGGGCAACTTCCGCGAGTTACACGATTGTGTCCGCCCAGGCGAGTGATGCGGCGAGCTATGATGTGGTGGTTACTAATGTTGCGGGCTCAGCAACGAGCGCGCCTGCCTCTCTTGCTGTCATTATCCCCCCTGCCATCACGCTTCAGCCTTCGGACACAACAGTCACACAGGGAAGTCTGGCAACTTTTAGCGTAACCGCGAGTGGAACAGCACCCTTCACCTACCAATGGCGCAAAGGCGGCGCGAACGTGACAACGGGCACAGCTTCCAGCCTATCGATAACGGCGGCGCAACCCTCCGACGTAGGAAACTATGATGTCATCCTCACAAATGCGGCAGGGAGCGTAACAAGCGGTACCGCTCATTTAACAGTGAACGTGCCTGTCACGATTTCCAGTCAACCAACCAGCCTTGCTTTAACTCAGGGCGCGACTGCCACCTTCACCGTTACTGCGAGCGGCACAACCCCGATCACCTACCAATGGAGAAAGGCCGGAGTGAACATCACCGGAGCAACCTCAGCGTCCTACTCCGTTCCGGCCACTGCCAGTACAGACGCGGGAAGCTACGACGTTGTCCTCACCAACGCTGCGGGAAGTGTGACGAGCAGTAGTGCGACGCTCACTGTCAATGTGCCGCTGACTATCACGACTCAACCATCGAGCGTGACGATCAACCAAGGAGCATCGGCGTCTTTCAGCGTCGTTGCCACAGGGACAACTCCGATCACCTACCAATGGAGAAAGGCCGGAGTGAACATCACCGGAGCAACCTCAGCGACCTACTCCATTCCGGCAACTGCTAGTACAGACGTGGGAAGCTACGACGTTGTCCTCACCAACGCTGCGGGAAGTGTGACGAGCAGTAGTGCGACGCTCACCATAGTCACGTCTCCTGCTAATACGCCCCCTGTCATTACCCGTCCCTCGAATATTCAACTCACCGTGGACAGTTCGAGCACTTTGACTGCACAGGTTCAGTCAGCGACTCCGTTCACCTACTACTGGAAGAAGGACGGAGTTCAGATTTCCGCTTCGTCTGTTGGCGGAATCACGCTCTTTGGCGGCACTTCAGGTTCCGGTGCAGCGACTGCAGGGGCATCCGTCTCTTTGAATCTCCTCAATGCAAATGATCGTTCTGAGGGAGTTTACACGCTTGTCGTTACCAATGCTTTCGGTCCCATTGAGAGCGGCAGTGCGACTGTTTCCGTCAACTTTAGCAGACCGAAGATTCTGGAGGCTTTCTTCCCAAAGGCGGGAATGACCTTCGATTTGCGAAATTACGACAACGGAACCTTCTCTGATTTTCCGATGCCTGCGGTTAATGAAAGCATCGTGCTGAATGTCCGCGGTTCTGCGGGATTGACCTACGCTTGGTCCTTCATTTCCGGAACGCTGGCTGGCGGCCTTCAGGCAAAACTCAAGTCGACTTCGTCCACTCTGACATTTGCGTCTGAATTTCCCCAGCCTCCAGGTTGGTACAAATGTACGGTAGGTACCCCAAGCGGCGGCACGTACACCTCCATCAAATTCTGGGTGTCCTCCTTCGGACCCGAGGCACTGATTCCAGGTGCTGGAACCTACGAGGGCCTCTTAGAATCCAGCGATTCAGCGGTGGGCGACGGAGCCAAGTTCAGAGGTCTTGTGAACTTGACGCTCACCAACCGCGGCTCGATTTCGGGCGTGGTGCGTTATGCGGAAGCGAGCCCGCTTTCTGGGGGCAGTTCACAGCAGCGCGTGTACAAACCGATGAGTCAGTCCTTCGTGAGCAAACTGACTCCAACCAACAGCCCAAACTGTTATGTGAGCACGCCCTCTTTGGGGGTAGGTGCCACCGCTACGCTGCGGGACCTCACTTTAGAGCTCGACTGCTCTACGACACCCATTGGAATTCGTGCGAGGCTGCGGGATCATGGGACTATCACGCCAAATGTTCGCGCTGATGGAGGGCTGAGTCAGGTGAACCAGTTCAATCGTATCGCCACGAGGTTGCCGGCCGGTTTCGAAGGGGCGGTCGGCAGAGACATAGTGCTCTCAAATACGGTCGGCAGCGGGACGAGCAAAAGTCAGATGTACGCGCTTGTACAAGTTCTGGCTTCGGGTCGGGCTGTTTGGACGACACGTATGCCTGGCTACACCGGAAGCAGCAGTTCCTATCTGGGGGCCATCGACGGAACGCGGCTGGAGGGTCAAGTTTACGAGTCTCTGTTCAGCCGATCATCCACGACATTCACCTCTGAGAATGTTTTCGGACGCCTGAGCGTTGTCTTGGGGCAGGATGGGAAATGGAAGACGACGTTTGGTCATGGGCAAACGGATTGTTCGGTTGAACGTCAATCCAGTCGCCTCACGATTCCAGCTTCGAGCACCATTACCCCTTCATTCCAAGCGGCCCCTTTTACGCAAGGAACAAACTGGACGGGTGCAACGAGTATCGACTTTTCAGCAGGCAATGGGCTGCGTTGGATCAAGGCGACGGGTTCGGTGTTGCCGGCGTTTTTGACCGTCAACGCACCGATGCGCCTGAGGGTGTCTGACCCGCTCAAGAACGGAGCCGGCAATTCGGTTAGCTACGCATGGGACATTACGCTGCTCGCGAACGGTATGGCTAGCAGACCATTGCCGGTCACCGAAAATGGGGTAACGCCGCCCACCCTCACCCTGCGGCTAGACGCACTGACTGGACAGTGGACTGGGGGATACGCCCCCGCGGATGGGGTGCGACGGGTGTTGACGGGCGCGGTTGGAAGCGTGCAGGCAAGTCCGACAGAACGCTCGAGAGGCTGGGTCGAGTTGTCAGGCGAAGTGCCGGTTCTTCGCATCGGAACCTGGAAAATGGAGGTTCGCTAAGCAAATGACCACAGGTTACCGACATTCAAAATCATCGGTGCGACATCCCTCAGGGCTGACTGTGCGTGTGGTTGTTTCTCTATCTGCCTTGGTATTCACGCAGACAGCTGCGCCGTTTCGTGCCAACGCTCAAACGACATACCAGCTCAATGCCGCTGGACTTTGGACGAACGGAGCGAATTGGAACGGAGGTGTTGCACCCACGGCCGATGCCACGGGTTCAGTCAGCATCCCCGTCGCATCAGGTTCATTTACGATGGACCTCAATTCCATTGCAACAGGACAAGTAATTCAGGTCGGCTCAATCAGCGTGACCGCGCCTGCGGGAGTCATTCGGTTCACAAACGGTTCAGCGGGCGGGGGCGAATTGCAGGTGGACAAGATCAACGTTGCTTCAGGTTCCACACTCACCTTTGGTGACCGCGTATCCGTATCCTCTGTTTTACTGGAGTTGAACACAGCGGGCGGTAGTGGACGCATTGAACTGCAAGGAGGGATTGGTGATCGGCAGCTTCCAAGTGGAGCTTTGGCAAGTGGCTCACTGCGGGTCGGTGGCGGTGTCGTGGTGATCCAGAACAGCAATATTTACAGCGGCTCGACTGAACTGCTGGGAGGCGCGACGGTCGCAGAGAACGACCGCGCTTTCAGCGAAGGAACGATAACCCTGCATGGTGGCACATTGAGCGGCGGTGGCACCGGAACCCGTACGCTGGCAAATGCGGTATCCATTACGGGAGATGTCCAGTTGGGGCAAACAGCGGGTACCTCCCTTGTATTGACGGGATCTGTGGATTTGGGCGGTGCGCCGACACGTACCCTGACCATTCTTGGAAACGTCGAGATTCAAGGGGAAATCAAAGACGCCGGAGGAGTCGCCTCAAAGCTCGTAAAGCTGGGCGGCGGCGAGCTAACACTCAGTTTTGGAAACTCCTACTCTGGCGGCACTGAAGTGCAGAGTGGCGTCCTGCGGGTTACTGCTGACGAGGCACTTGGAGGTAGTGTTACGGGTGCAGGCGGCGGTCTTACGATTACTGGAGGAACATTGGATGTGGGGGCGGGAACTACACAGACAGTGAGTGCAATCACTATCAGGGGCGGCGTCATTTCCACAGATCTTACCAATCCAGGGGCCCTGGCATTGAGTAGTGCGACCAATCCTGTGATTGCCGCCAATGTGGCGGCTTCAGCGCAAATTGATGCCATCCTAAGTGATGACGTCAGAGACCTCACAAAGCCGATGGTCAGTTTGCTAAAGACGGGTGCAGGAATCCTCACGCTGAACGGGCCGAACACGTATTCTGGAGGAACTACTTTGGAGGCAGGCGTTCTGATCCTTGGAAACGACAGCGCGTTGGGTAACTCATCCGGAACAGTCCTGCTCAAGGGGGGTGTTTTATCAGCCGATGCCCTCGATCGTTCTATCGCCAATCCGGTAACGGTTGCCGCTGATGTGCAGTTAGGGCGGTTGGGGGCAGGTAAATTGGGCTTGAACGGTACAGTGAACATGGGAGGCGCGTCACGGACGCTCACCGTAAACGGTACTGTGGAAATAGGCGGTGAAATCAGCGATGGAGGGGCTCCCGCAAAGTTGACGAAGGACGGTGCCGGAACATTGCTCCTGCAGAACAACAACACATATTCTGGCGGGACAGATCTGAAGGCTGGCGTGATTGAAACCTTTGCTGACCGCGCGCTGGGGCGCGGGATGGTCAGTATTCTGGATGGCGAATTAAAACTAGGGGCGTCAGTTTTAACAGTGGATGCCCTAACTGTCTCCGGAGGTAATATTTCGTCCCCCAGTGCTCCTGGGGCGGTTTTGGTGGTAGACAGCTCTACGCCTGCGATGATCGAGGCGAACATTTCGGGCAAGGCGACCGTTGCTGCTGGACTCGCGGATAATCCGGCCAATGCGGCGGTGGGTCTTCGGAAGTCGGGAGACGGAATTCTGTACTTAAACGGCGACAGTTCGTACCGCGGAGACACATTGATTCAATCTGGTACTGTAGTCATCGGGGCCGATGCGACCGCAACAACGGGGCCGCTTGGCGCACCCAGCGCGGGGATCGTGATTCTCGCCGGAGGGATACTGATCGGGGACGGCGCAGTGAGCAGAGACACAGGGAAGGTCATTAATGTCACAACGGGCTTCAGCCGGCTTGGCTCTGATACCACCGCTATCAAGGTGGCGAATACCACGATTCAGTCCGGTGCCACGCTAGAAACCCGTGGCGGCGTGGAGACGGGGCAAATGTCCGTGCATGGTACATGGCTTCTGTCGGGGACGGACCCAGTGAAGGTCGCGCAGATGGAAGCAGCGAGCGGTGCTTTGCTAATTTGGAACAAACCAATGGCATCGACTGCGATTGTTGTGACTTCTCCAGGAGGGGTAGCCACCGATCTTCATTCGGCACAGGTGTCGGTGGGGGCGAGTGTTGCGCAAGGTGTTCAAAACTTAAAAGAGGGCACCGTAGTTGGTACCCTGGTGCAGTCTACCGGAACCCTGGTTTCACCCAACTCAGTCGTCCAGCCTGCTGGTCGGGTACGGTTCCGCTTGGATCTGCACCCTGCCGTTGGAGCAGCCCCTGGCGTCATCGAATTAGTGGTAGATCGGAACGAAATCGAGAGAGACGGCGGTCGGGCGTTTGCGGGGCTTTCCGCGCTTTGGTCGCGGCGAGGAACCGCGATGGACGAACCGCTCATGGCCAGGATGAACGCCTTGGCCGCGGTGACTCCCTTGGGACCCGCCCTGAGCATGGGAGTTAGAGTGCGGCCGCTCGCTTCTAAAACTGTCATTGAACCTGAAAAAGTGCGGTTTGAGGAAGATCGGGAACTGGAGGCTTGGGTGGCAGGGTATGGAGCGAGAAACCATGTCTCTGAAGACGCGGCGGGCGGTTTTGGTTCCGCGCAATCCACCGAAAGTGCCGGAGCCTTTGGCCTGGAGCGTCAGGTGGGCGATGCTCGCGGAGGGTTTGTAGTGGTGATCGGACAGGGCGAAGGTCGAGTGAGTGATCCCTCGTCGCGAGTGGATTCGGATTACTGGGGGGTGGGCGGGTACGGTAGTGTTCGCATTGGAGCAGTAACCCTTGATGCGTCCGCTATGTGGGGCAGAAATGACCAAGAAAGCACGAGGGAGACTCTAGCCAACACCGCGAAGGCGAAGTTTTCCGCGGACGAAATTCACGCGGGCATTGGGATGACCCTAAACCTCACAGACGCGAGGAGTGCTTGGCAGGTCGCGCCAGTCGCGCGTCTTCAGTACGTGAATATCGAACAGGGAGCTTTCGAAGAGCAGGGCGGGAGCTTTCCTGCAGCCTTCGGCAAAATCAGGAATGACCGCCTGCTTAGCAAAGTGGGCTTGCGGATTGGACGTCATGGCCTTGTAAGCACTCAGATCGACCTCGGAGTGGATGGGGCCGCCTACTGGGTTCACGACTACACGAGCAACGGTAAGGCTATTCCGTATCGCGTTGGAACATCGAGTTTCACTGTTGCTGGAAGAAACCTGGTGTCTGATAGCGCGATGTTTGATCTGGGGTTGCAGGCCACATTCAGCGACAAGTTGACTTTGGGAGTTAGGGGTCACCAGCAGGTTGGTGGCGATCAATATCAGACCACTGGGCTGTTCTCAGTGGGGGTGAAGTTTTAGGGATATCAGCGATTTTGTGACAACCGAATTACAACCAATCAATTCGAAATATTATAATTAAAATGGAGTGCCCCAATGCGAGTGTGGAATTAAAATTAATTATCAATAATGTTTTTGATAATGGCGGCACTGTTGTGTTCAGCAATGGCACTTACGCAATGATTGACAAGCGAGACCATGATGTTTCACGAAATTGGCAGGTCGGCGATGAAGTGGAAATTATTACTTCAAAGACTAAATACCCAAACGATTATGCGCTTCAGGACGCAGCGAAGGCATTTCATTTTAACAATATTACTCGAACGACTACTGCCGAAGGGGAATACTTACCCAAAACTAAATAATATTCAATTATGACAAACTATACGGGGCTTTATGTTCAACGATTGACGGACGGTACAATATACAATGTTCAGGTTCGTGACTCAAATGGGCACGAATTTGGGCTGAGCCCACAAGAATACGAGGCCAGAAATATTTCCCCTCCAGTGAATCAATTGCCTGCCAAATGAACAGTGCGGCAGAAAATTAGTCCGTAGTATTTTGATTAACTGTCTTAGCTTTGCTTTTGTGAAGATTTTTGCAGGATTATGATTGTTTACATATTTCAGCCGCACGTAATGCGGCGATATCTCTCTGCATGTTTACTATGGGCACTGTTGGGAGGCTTGGGTTTAAAGATATCACTTGGGGAGGATCATCGGCGCACGAAAACCTAGACTATTGGTTATTTCTGATCCTCTATTTTATTAGTTTGGCTTCCGGTATCGCATCCCTGAAGCCCGAGTCGACATCCGCAGCGGTTGCCCTTCCCGCGCTCACGCGGGATAAGCACCGTCCAGCCGCGTCACCTTGTTGGGAGGCCCATCTCTTGTTGAGCCCAGAAAATGTCTTACATACACATGTCTGACATTTTTACTACGCCCGATAGAGGCGCGGCAGGTAGCGCGGAGGCCGAAATTCATTAAAGTGAAAAAATTAACGTGATTCCTCATTGATTACTCGGTGAGACTGCGTATTATTCACTTAAATGAACATGGACTCGCAAAACTTGGCTGCGATTGTCTCTGCCCGACTCCGGAAGCGGCGACAAAGCCTCGGCATCCGACAAAAGGATCTCGCAGAGTTGGCTGAGATCGCGGTTCACACGCTCAGCAACATTGAATCCGGCAAGGGCAACCCATCCCTTGACGTGCTGGGGCGGCTGCTTGACTGCCTTGGTCTGAAGCTGACCATAGAACCAAATGTTCCAGGGGACGGCACACCCGCAACCTCAGCGACGCAAGCAACCCCTGAACACCCATGAGCCAAGTCGGAAAAGTCTTCTACGGGGACACGCTCGCGGGCCACATTGAGCGGCGGGATGATGGAGCCTATTTCTTTGTTTACCAGCCTGACTATCTGGCACGCCCAGATGCGCGTCCTGTGAGTCTCACGCTGCCGCTAAGGCGGGAGGAATACAACTCACCCGTGCTTTTCCCATTCTTTTCGGGACTGCTCGCGGAGGGAAATCTCAAGGACCTCCAGTGCCGTTTGCACCGCATTGATCCCGATGACGACTTCACCCGACTGCTCAAGACGACACGCCACGATGTCATCGGCGCGGTCACTGTTGAGGAGGTGGTGCCTTGAGAACCCCAGACAACATCTGTCTGAGCACGTTGCGCCCCACGCGAGGCCAGTCCTACAGCAGCGGGGCGGTGCGAATGCTCTGGGGAGGAAAGCGCATTTCTCCAGTACTTTCATTCGAGCAGAAAGTCTTCGCCGACTTTCGTCGCGACGCCGCTCCTCGCATCTCCATCTCCGGCGTGCAGGACAAGATTTCTCTCCGCCTCGTGAATGGCGTTCTTGTCCCCACCGACCGGGATGGCGAATTCATCCTCAAGCCAGTCCCGCGTGCGCTTACTGGAACTCTCGACTTCCTCGATGACGTGCCCGCGAACGAGCACGTGACCATGCAAATCGCTGCGCAAGTCTTTAAGCTGCGCAGTGCAGCGTGCGGTCTCGTCTTTTTTCCCGATGGCGAGCCTGCCTACATCGTCCGGCGTTTTGATCGGGACGCTGCGACCGGAAAAAAACTGGCCCAAGAAGACTTCTGCCAGCTTGCCGGAAAAAGCCGCGGAACCCACGGGGAGAACTACAAATACGACGGCAGCTACGAAGAACTTGGACGCCTCCTACGGCAGTATAGCCCGGCTTGGAGAGTCGAGGCCGAGAGGCTTTTCACGCTTATCGCCTTCAATTACGTCTGCGGCAACGGAGACGCGCACCTCAAAAACTTCTCACTGCTTGAAACGCCCTTCGGCGACTACTCGCTCAGCCCTGCTTACGACCTCCTCTGTACGTCACTGCACCTCCCAGCGGAGAGCCGCACGGCCTTGGAAATTTTTGATGATTTCGTCACTCCAAGCTTCGAGATCAACGCTTTTGCCAAACGTTCGGATTTCATGGAACTCGCAAACCGCTTTGGACTGCGCACGCCACGTGCCACGGCCATCCTCGACCGATTCAACAGCGAACGCCCCAAGGTTGAGGCACTCCTGGACCGCTCACTTCTGTCAGCCGAGAGTAAATCACGCTACCGCGCCTTGTTCGCCGACCGTCTGATAGCCCTCGCGGATTGACGCGAAATGGTTGCAATTTGAGTCACCGACGGTCGATCGCTGACGGCTGCGAGTTTGGAATTCACTCAAAGCCCTTGGGTGGAGTGACTTTTTGCAGTGTTCAATCATTTTACACTCGATTATTTTCGGTCGATCGCCATAATGGTCTACAGAGTGGATCGAGTTCACTCCTCCGGCGCAATTCAAACGAATCCAATATGCCCCGCCTCAAGAACCGTCTCCACGAACGATTTGCCTGGCTCATTGCCGAGGGCATGGACCGCAAAGCCGCCTACTCCAAACTCTGCCCTCACGTCGCAGATGCGGCGACTATGGGCTACAAGTTGTACCACAGGTTGGATGTGAAGGGCCGCATCGCGGAAATCCAGTGCGAGGTCCACAGCCGGGCTTTGATGGGGATCGACGAGAAGCGCGACCTGCTGAGGCAGATGATCGAGGGGACGATCCCTACCAAGGTCAATAAGCGGAGGGATGGCGGTGTGGAGGCGGTCTTCGATATGCTTGGGGCGTTGGTGGCAGATGCGAAGATGGCGGGTGAATTCGACGGGACCGCCGCAGTGAAGGAGCCTGAGATCAAATTGGAATTCGAAATGTACCACCGGAACCACCCCAACCCGCCGCGGGAATGGTTGCGGCGAGGAATGGTTGTGCAGGAATGCGTCTCTAAGGATGACGATGTTCAACTTTGCTCTCATGATTCCCCCGCAGAGGGGATTTTTTGAGCCACATGGCGGGGTCTTTTTGCCTGTCCTGCTGGAGATCAAAACGGTCAGTCTGCTGGGGCTGGGGCGCACCTTCGACCGCATTCATGTGGGGGTATTGAGTTTTTCGGACAAATTCGGACAAACTTTTCGCGTAAATCGGCGCAATAACGGAAATGCCGAAATTAGAGAAAAAACACCTAAAATATCTGTAAATACGCTGTTTCAATCGGTTTTTGCGCAGATGCCCACATGCCCGCTTTCGGGTTCGAATCCCGTTAGGGTCGCCACTCTCAGCGAGAGTGGCTTACGCAGGGTGCCTTAAAAACTAAGACCCTCACTAAGACCCTGTTCGCCGTTGTTCAAGCTCGTCCAGCAGCGTTCAGAAACCTCAGTCCGTGCAGTTCCTAGAGTCTTTTTCGAAGAACCCGGCATCCCTGCTTCTCGCCACCAAATACCGTAATTCTTCGGTAACCCTTACTAAGTCATCCTTGGCAGCCAGGGGACTCTTTGGCGGACCATAGCGCAGTTGCATGGCTTGGGAAAATTTCCACAGATCATCAAGGGCAAGACGGGACTTGCCTGCTTGGATTGCAGAGGCAAACGCCCCAATGATCTCGGCAAGACATTGAGGCACGCCGCTCACGGGATCCACTCCGATGTAACTTTCCCCCGGAGAGCGCCATTTATCGTAGGACTCGCGGGTGTACGGGGTGCGGTTGTCTATTTCTACAGGGAGTAGGGACAGGTTTTCTGCAAGGAGCCAGTCGGCAGAAATGCCTGTCTTGGAAGAAATTAGCTGTGTAATCTTGGGATGCAGGCGCCCTCCTTCGGACGAAGCCTTCTTCACCCAGGAAACCGAGCGGTCGATCATGGCGGCAAACGAGGCTTCGTGTCCATCTATAGAGCCCAGGATGTCCCTGAGCACAGCCAGTGTTGTCTTTTTGCGGCTTTTCATTGGTTAAAGAGGCTAAAAATAAGAACTGTGGAACATTTATCGGTAAATCGGCAGGTCTGGCGCACATTACAGTGTATGGCAACTCGCCGAGGGGTTGCCATTGGAGGCAGGCTCACAATAATGAACGGTGGAAAAATACTTCAAGTTTTATTTTGTAGCCACCTCGAGAAGTCAAAAAAATCCAAGCCAATGGCGTACCAAAATCAAACAATCGACAC